>JAMORO010000049.1 GCA_027063505.1 Sulfurimonas sp. | reverse complement strand
AGGGATAATGTAAGTTAAAATTTTTAATATAGTTTTTCCCTACTCTAAACATAGTGCCTCCAAAAGCATTCGTTTGAAAATTACCAACTTGAACACCAAAATGATTAAACCAGTCCATAGATAGAGTATTTAAACCACTTCTTTGCCAGCTTATCTCCCCATATCTAAAAAGTGCATTTGCTGTAACTTGTGTTCCTAACTGATTATCCCAACCCTGTGGTGCATGAGCACCAATAACAGTATGAATGCTTTTTTGTACAAATTCTGCCCCTGATGCTTTACCAACAACACCAAACTCCATTCTAAACTCTTTAAAACTTTCCTTATCCCATTCAAACATATAAAATGCTAATGCTAAATATCCAGCATAAGGGATATCATTATACTGGGGTTGCGATAGAGTTAAATCTTTTGGTGTAACCATAATTTGACTTAGACTTATACCAGCACTATGCTTTTTTGAACTATCTGTTACATTAAAGGGGATAGAGTTTACTATATTATGCACATAACTACTGTAACTATTCGATCCTATATCTGCCACATCTTCAAATGAATCATCAATCCAACTCAGACTCATACCATTTGTAAAATGTTTATCTGTTCCACTAAAAAGATCGTTATAAAATAGAAATGAGAATTGATCGGCACTTAGAGTGATTGAGCATAGAAGAGATAGGTATTTAATTTTTTGTTTCATAAACTGGGTCCTTATATTATCTTCATTTCAAAATATTTTAAAAATGAAGAGGCTTCTGGTAGAGAGACTTTTGTCCCTTTTAGCTTGTTTTTATTTGGGTCTATCATATAGTTATATGCAGTTGAGAGGTCTGCATTTGAAAGGTTTGTGTTAGAAAAACTACTTCCAAGAAGATCACTCTCTTTAAAGTTTGCTTTTTGCAAGTTTGTTTTTACAAAATCCACATCATGTAGTGTGGATTTTATAAACTGAGTATGTCGAAGATCCAGCATATAAAATGATGACATACTTATGTCTGTATTTTCAAAACTCACTTCAAAGGGTAAGCCTATAGATGACCAATTAATACCCATGAGCTTAGAGTCTATAAACTTCACATCATTAAAAAGAGACGTTGTAACACTCACTAAGGAGAGGTCACAAGAGTCAAAAGTAGACTCGCTAAAGCTACAGTTTTCAAATACTGTTTTATTAAAAGAGCAGTTTTTAAAACGACAATAGTCAAAGGATACACCAGAGACTACAAGAGCATCTAAGGATAAATCTTTAAATGTTTCATCATCATACGCTAATTCATCAAATGAAGTTTTCATCTATTTTGCCCTCACTCATTACTTAAATGTAGAGTAAACGAGTTTTTTTAAAATTTCTTCTAATGATTCTTTCTCTTTTTCATCTAATACAGAAAATATTTCGTTATCTATTTTGAGGACATTCCCTAAACAAAGGTTAAATATCTCTTCACCTTTTGGTTCAAGTTTCACTAGCTTACTTCTTTTATCTTTATCTGATGGAACTCTTGATATAAATTGTTTTTGCTCTAATTTTTTCAAAATCTTTGTCATACCACCTGATGAGAAGATTGTCGCTTCGTAAAGATCTGTTGGAGTCATAATTTTATAATTATATAATGCAGCCAATACATCAATTTCTGAATGTGTTAAATTATAATTTGTTTGTAAGAGATGTGCATTTTTATTGAATATATGCTTATATAGTAAAGCTATTGGCAAACTCAATGCGAGTACACTCTTCCCCTCTTTTGTTGTAGTTTCATATAAATTATCTAAATACTCTTTTTTCATAATTGAATTATAGCGTATATTTAGCATATATCTTACTAGAAAGACATATCTAAGTAATTTTATGTTATCTTTCCAGTAAGATAATATTTCAGGAGATGAAATGAAGAAAAAAATATCGTTTTTAATCATTCCTGCTTTTATATATGCAGATGGTTTACACTCATTACTAGAGTTTGCAACTTCTAATAATAAAATAGTTGCTTCAAATGTTTTAATAGAAAAAGCAAAAAAGAGTGAAGTAGAATCTTCACAAAGTGCCTATTATCCAACTTTGGATGTAGGGGCTTTTTATAAAAGAGATGATGATACTTCTCCCTTTCAACCAGGAGATACATTTAGTGCTTATGGAAAAGTTGGAGTTGATCTCTATGATGGTGGAAGAAAATCTAATACTATTAAGCAAAACAGAGCTGTTCTTAAATCATCAAAATATAACTCATTAGCTTATAAAAAAAGTTTACAGCTACAAATTACCCAAGACTTTTATAATATAAAAAGTGCAAAGTCAACACTTGATGCACTACAAGAGACAGATAAAGAACTTCTTGCTAATCTTGAGAGAATAAAAAAGTTTTATGCTGTTGGTTCTGCTACGAATGATGATGTTGAGCGATTAAAAGCTGCTTATAGCAACAATACATACAGAATAAGTTCTATGAAATATCAGATACTATCTTTAAAAAAACTTCTTGGTATTAAGGTTGGTAAAAAGATTGATACCTTAGATGATTCATCTATAAAAATTCCACAAGAGATACAACAAGAGTTGAGTGATTCTATTTTGTCACTCCAAGCAAATGCCTCATCCCTAACATTTAGTGCAGAAAGTTTAAATGCCAACTATTATCCACAATTACGATTGGAAGATACTTATAGTGTGTATGATTATGGTAGAGAAGATTCTATGGTTACTCCTCTTGATAATCAAAATGTATTGATGCTTACTCTCAATATGAGACTTTATGATAATGGAACTGTTTCAAAACAAAAAGAAGCACTTCTTATGCAAAAAGATGCTCTGAATAAAGAGATAGAGCAACTAAAAGATGAACAAAATATAAATGTTGAACTTTCACTTTTAAAAATAGAGACAGTAAAAACTCAAATACAGAGTGCAAAAAGTTCACTAACATCTTCTGCATCTGCATTTGAGACTGTTTCAGAAAAATATGAAGCAGGTCTTGTTGATTATGTAACATATTTGGATGCTTTGAGTATAAAAACAGTAGCTAAAGCTCAATATGAAACAGCATTAAATAATTTGCAAATAGCCTATGCCTCTTATTACTACAATACAAATAAAAATATTAAGGATTTTATTAAATGAAAAAAACAAAATTAATTAGTTCACTTTTAACTGCATCGTTGATGTTTGGAGCAACTACAGTTTTTGCAGGTGGACCACCTGCTGGAGCACATAAGATGCCAACACCAAAAGCTGATATTTACATAGTTCCTAATCCTACAGTTTTGCCTATCACTTTAAAGTACCCAGCAACGGTTAAAGCATATAAAAAAGTGCAAGTTGTTGCTCGTGCATTGGGAATACTAGAGAAAAAAGATTTCATAGAGGGTCAAGCAGTAAACAAAGGTGATACTCTCTATGAGATAGAAGATGATATTTATAAAGCAAGAGTTGAAGCAGCAAAAGCATCTTTAGAGATGGGCAGTGCTAGTCTAAATAATAGTACAAGAAATTGGAAGAGAATTAAAAAACTTTTTTCTCAAAAAGCTGTTTCTTCAGAAAAAAGAGATAATGCACTTTCATCTTATGAGCAAAGTTTAGCAGCAGTCTCTTTAGCAAAAGCACAACTTAAACAGGCACAAATTGACTTAGGATATACTAAAGTAAAAGCACCTATTAGTGGGATTATCGGTTTAAAACAGGTTGATGTGGGTGAATTAGTTTCAAATACTCCTCCAACTATGCTTGTAGAGATAACTCAAAAAGACAAAGTTTATGTAGAATTTTCTGCACCTATGAGTGACTACAAAAAGATTAAAAATCATATCTGGAGCATAAAAGATAATGCAAATATAAAAGTTCAGCTAGAAGTAGATGGCAAAGTTCTAAAAAAAGAGGGTGTTGTCGATTTTATAGATGTAAATACAAACAACCAAACAGCCATAGTAAAAATGAGAGCTGTTTTTGACAACAAAGATAGCTTTTTGATGCACGGGCAATTTGTAAGAGTTATTACAAATAATATTATCCAAGAGAACATCATCACAATACCACAAAAAGCGGTACTTCAAAATCCTTTAGGAACTATAGTTTTCATAGAAGATCATGGCCATGTTGGCGTTCGTCCAGTAGTTGTGGGTAATGTAAGTGGAGATAAATTTGTAGTTGCAGGTGGACCTTTGAGAAGTGGCGACAGAGTGATAATAAATAACTTCTTTAGACTTAAACCAGGTGGCGAAGTGCTTGTAGATAAAACTATAAATGCTACAGAAGTACAAGGAAAATAGATGTTTTCTAAATTTTTTATAAACAGACCTATCTTTGCTACAGTTATCTCTATTTTGATAATAATAGCAGGGCTAGTTTCTATTAAACTACTTCCTATTAAAGAGTATCCAGCTGTTGTTCCTCCTCAGATTATGGTTCAAGCAGTATATCCTGGAGCTGATGGAAAAACTTTAGCAAAAACAGTTTCTACTACCCTTGAAGAGTCCATAAATGGCGTTACAGATATGACCTATATGACTTCAACATCTTCTCCTAGTGGTGTAATGATGTTGAGTGTATTCTTTGAGATAGGAACAGATGTCAATCAAGCAAAAGTAGATGTAAATAACCGTGTACAACTTGCTATGAGTAAACTCCCTGAAGAGGTACAAAGACAAGGGATAAAAGTACAAGAGAGATCCCCTGATATTTTAAAAGTTATCGCTTTTACCTCTAAAGACCAAGTTCACGACACACTTTTTATCTCTAACTATTTAAAAGTTAATGTTATGGATGACCTTAAAAGGATTAAGGGTGTTGGTGAAGCTATGGTTTTTGGAGAAAAAGATTATAGTATAAGAGTTTGGATAGACCCACAAAAGTTATCTTTCTTTCATCTAGCTTCTACTGATATTATGAATACTGTAAGATCTCAAAACAATCAATATGCAGCAGGGAGTATAGGTGCAGAGCCTATAAAAGAGGTGCAACCATTTACTTACAATGTTACAACAAACGGAAGATTTAAAACAATAAAAGAGTTTAACAACATTATTATTCGTTCAAATCCAGATGGAAGTACACTAAGACTTAAAGATATAGCAAAAGTAGAGTTAGGCTCAGATGCCTACAATACCAATGGACAATTTAGTAGAGAACCGATGATGCCCGTTGCCATTTTCTTATCTCCTGGAGCAAATGCTTTAGATGTATCAAAAGCAGTAGATGATACTCTTGAAAGATTATCTAAAAAGTTCCCACAAGATTTAGAGTATGCATCTCCTTATGATGCTACCTTATTTGTAAATGAATCAATTCATGAAGTTATTACAACTCTTTTAGAAGCGATTGGTTTTGTAACAATTTTAATATATCTATTT
>JAMORO010000048.1 GCA_027063505.1 Sulfurimonas sp. | reverse complement strand
TAAAGATTATATCTAAAAAAATCTTTTTTTAATATCTAGCAAGGTTATAATATACATTATAACGTATAAGAATTTTTTCTTTAGGGCGAGGGTATCTACTATAAGCATACTCTATAGTCTCTTTTGTAGTATCATCAAGGACATAGTAACCACTTTTTTGCAAAAATTTAAAATCACTCATATCCCCATTTGGATGGAGGTAAAACTCTATGACATTACTACGATTTACATTCAAGTCACGAGGAAGATTTACCCTTGCAACACGAGTTAGAACCTGCTGTGTGATACGACGCATAATCTCTTGATTATCGATGATATACTGCTGCTGTCCGGCTGAAAGTTTTCCAAACTCCTCTCCATATAGCTCTTTAATATTTTGCGAGATATTACCACCACTGTTACTCTTTTTTTGTGTGGTTTTTTTCTCTTGAGTAGATTTGTCTTCAAGCATCCAAGCTAAAGGATCAGTATCTTTAGAGGGTTTTGTTCTGTTCTTATCTTTAGCTTTTTTTTCTATAAGTGGAATATAGGGCTTTGTCGGAGGGAGAGGTTCTACTTTTGGCTTTGGTTTTTTTTGTACAGGTTCTGTTTTTGGTTTATTTAAAACTGGTTTTTTAACAGGTTTTTTTGGCTCAAACTTTACTGGTGGCTTATTTGGTTTTACTATTTTTTTAAGCTGTTTTCCCTTAGGCATAGGAGGTGCAATTTTTGTTGCCTGAGGCTTTGTTTTATCTAATCCTGATTTTTTATGCTTTTTGGGCATCTCTTTGAGACTGATTTTTATCTTCTGCTCTTCCTGTTTTGGTTTTGGCATCTCAGGAGTAAGTGTCCCTAAAACCCAAAAAAAGAGTAAAAAAAGTAGATGTATAAGAAGTGCTACAAAAAGGGCAAAGCTAGATCTATTCAAATATATTCCATTTCTATTAATTTAAGCGATTATACCAAATCAATATTAATACAAGTTAGATATAATAAGAAAAAAATTATCTAAAGGTCTTTATATATGAGTACAGAAGCATCTAAAAAAGCATTTAATGAAGCACAGAGTTTAATCCCTGGTGGCGTTAACTCCCCAGTTCGCGCATTTAAAAGTGTTGGTGGCACACCAATTTTTATTAATGAAGGTGAGGGTGCTTACCTTACAGATGTGGATGGGAACAAGTATATAGACTTTGTACAGTCATGGGGCCCACTTATCTTTGGTCATAGAGATGAGTCTATAGAAGCAGCAGTTATAGAAGCTGTAAAACATGGTCTTAGTTTTGGTGCACCGACAGTAGCTGAAACTGAACTTGCAAAACTTGTTGTTAGTTTCTTTGACTCTATAGATAAAGTACGTTTTGTATCATCGGGAACAGAAGCAGTTATGTCAGCAATACGATTAGCACGTGGCTTTACTAATCGTGATGATATTGTGAAGTTTACAGGCTGTTATCATGGTCACTCAGATGCACTTCTTGTAGAGGCAGGTTCAGGAGCAGCAACTTTTGGAAACCCATCTAGTCCAGGTGTTCCAGCAGACTTTACAAAACATACACTTTTAGCTGAGTATAACAATATTGAAAGTGTAAAAAAATGTTTCGCAGACTCTAGTGATATCGCTTGTGTTATTATCGAGCCAATTGCTGGAAACATGGGACTCGTTCCGGCTGATAAAGAGTTTTTACATGCGCTTAGAAAACTCTGTAGTGATAACGGTGCACTTCTAATTTTTGATGAAGTTATGAGTGGTTTCCGTGGGAGTGTAAATGGTGCTGAGAGTATTACAGGTGTTACTCCAGACTTGGTGACTTTAGGAAAAGTGATCGGTGGTGGTATGCCAGTGGGTGCTTTTGGTGGTAAACGTGAGATCATGGCACAACTGAGTCCTGAGGGTCCAGTTTATCAAGCAGGAACACTTAGCGGAAATCCTGTTGCAATGGCAGCAGGATTTGCAGCACTCTCTAAACTCAAACAGAATGCGAGAGTTATTGCTGTTTTAGAAGAACGCGCAAAAACTTTAGTAGCAGGTATGAAACGAGTTGCAGCCGCAGAAGGTATAACTATGCAGATAGATGTTAGAGGTTCGATGTTTGGCTTTTTCTTTAATGAAAAACCAGTGAAAAACTTTGCTAACGCTTCTGAAAGTGATGCAGAACTATTTGCAAAGTTTCATGCTGGAATGCTTAGTGAAGGTTTCTACTTTGCATGTTCACTTTATGAGACAGGTTTTATCTCTACTGCAACTACAGATGTAATGATAGAAGATACTATAGATGCAGCGGCAAGAGTATTTAAAGCGATTAAAAATGGCTAAGAATCAAAACGAAGAGAAACATAAGCCCCGTATTAAACCTATTATAGAAGCTGCTGATAGTTTAAGCCTTGGAATTTCCATGGTTGTTGCTGTAATTATGGGTGTTGGTATTGGTTGGCTTATAAAAAGTTTAAGTGGGATAGCTTGGACTTTTTGGATTGGAGTTGCTATAGGTATTGCTGCTGCTATACTAAATGTTTATAAAGCTTACTCAAAGCAGTATAAAGAGTACGAAGAGTTAGCTAAAGAACCTCGTTATGCTATAAAGAAACAGCTTGATGATGAAGAGGATGAGGATGATTATGGTTCTAAGAGCTATTAAAACCTTTGTTGTAGCGGAAGGATTAGTCCTTGCTACCTCTCTTTACTCCAAAACACTTTTTGCAAATACTCAAGTAGCATTTCTCTCTTCTCTATTTGTAATTGTTGGTTCTTCTTTTGCCTATAAAAAAATGGTTAACAATAAAATAGATGTAGAGGCTTATGAAAGTGAAAGAGATTTACTCGACACTATAGAAGATCCTCATGAACTTTATGATGATGCACCTCTTAACGAAACTCCTGCAGAAGAGTTGGATCTAAAAGCGATAGTAAAAGAGGAAAAAGCTAAAATTAAGACCTTTAGTTTTAAAAGTATAAAGCATGGTGCAAGAGGAAGTGTTTCAGTGTTTCGTATACTTCCATATATTTTCTTAATTTTAGGATTTATTGCACTGAAAAATAATAGTTTACTTGATTTGAGTTTCTATCTTCCCTCTCTACTTATAGGAATTATTGCAGGTTCTCTAATCTCTAAAGAGCTAAGCTCTTAAGAGGTTATCATAGGTATATTTATGGTAAGGGTTGAAGAAATCTCTACATAAAAGTTACTATTTTCTGCCATTATTTTCAACTCATCACTCTTTAATTTATCAATTTTTTTAGCACTTATAGAGATAGAAAAAATACTATATTTCTTATTATCAAACTTGATATGTTCACCAATTCTATAAAAAACCTTTGTATCAATCACTTCATTATCTGCAACACAAGAGTACATCTTATTGAGTAGTTTGATAAGACTGTTAGAGTTTATAATAACATCTGGAATAGCTGGATCATAAGATTTTGTATACTGTATATTTGAACTAATAGAGTTTGTTGAAATACAGAGATCTGTAATGGTGAAAATATTTGTAAGTTCACCTTCTGGCTTTTTAGTGTTTAATTTGAAAGAGGGAGCTTGATAGAGTTTTAAGCCTATCTGATCTTCATCTTCGTAACCAACTGTTAAACCAAAAAATTTGTAACGACCATACTCTAACTCTGTAAAGGTAGTTTTAAAACCAAATGATATGCTTGCATAACTCTGTGCAAGATCAAAAAGTACTGAGGGAGTTACGGAACCGAGTAAAAATTGTGCTTCAGTATTGACTGAGATAATTTTACCACGAGAGTTAAAGAGTACGAAAGGATTGTAGTCGTACTCTAACCACTGCTGTTCAAAGTTCATAGCGTTTATAAGGTTACTCTTCTATATAGTTTTTAAGTCTACGCCCAACTTTAGGGTGTTTCAGTTTCTTAATAGCACTTGATTCGATCTGACGCACACGCTCACGTGTAACACTAAGCTCTTTACCAATCTCTTCAAGTGTTCTATCACTCTCATCATCCATAATTCCAAAACGGAGTTTAATAACTGCTTTTTCGCGTTCATTAAGTTGATCAAGAACTGTCTCAATCTGAATACGTAAATCATCTTTTAGAATTGCATCAGCAGGACTTATAGATGTTTTATCTTCAATAAAGTCACCAAAACGTCCATCATCTTCACTACCAATAGGAGCTTCAAGAGATATTGGCTCTTTAGTAATCTTAATAACATTTTTAACTTTTTCAACTGAGAGACCAACCTCCTCAGCAATTGTATCAACATCTGGCTCTTTACCATTCTCTTGAAGGTGTTTACGCATGATTTTGTTAATACGATTAATCGTTTCAATCATATGAATAGGAATACGAATAGTACGAGCTTGATCGGCAATAGCACGTGAAATTGCTTGACGAATCCACCATGTAGCATAAGTTGAGAACTTGTAACCTTTTTGGTATTCAAATTTATCAACAGCTTTCATAAGACCTATATTACCCTCTTGGATAAGGTCAAGGAAAGGAAGTCCACGGTTTGTATAGCGTTTAGCGATAGAAACAACAAGACGAAGATTTGATTTCGCCATTTTTGTTTTACTAATTTCACTAATGTTTTTACCTCGTTTAATCTGTTCTAAAATATCACCTAGTTTTTCTGGTTCCATATCGAAAGAGTTTTTAGATGCCTCTTTTGTTTGAACAAGTTTTTTGATCTCCATATAAGTAGAAACCATTGTCGCTTCAGGAACCATATTTGAAATATCTTCTTTTGTTAACTCTTGAATTTTTGAAACAAGTACATTATGATTTGCTTTAAGAGTAGCATTGAAAAGTGGTAGTTTATACTCTAAGCGTTTAAGCTCCTTGTCATAACCTTCATCACTTTTCAGTGCAGTCTCCATAGCTTTTACAAGTTCATTGATAAGCTTAGAAGTTGGACCAAGATCTAAAAGTTTCTCTTTAAGTACACCTTTCTTAAAAGTTACACCTAAAAAGTACTGAATAATCTCTTCATTGATTTCACCATCTAAAACTTCAGGTGCTTTTTCACTGAGTTTTGTCCACTCTTTTTTTGCTTTTTCAAGTGCTTTAAAGCTTGTAGAAACTTTTTCTACTCTTGTTTTATCTTTTGCTGTAAGAGTTTTTTCAGGAGCTTTTTCTGTTGCTACTGCTGTATCATCACTGCTCGTTGTAGTGTCATCACTATCTTCTTTCTCATCTTCAAAAGATTTAAAAAGCTCTTTAACACGACGTTCACGGTTTATAAGTGGTTCTTTATAGTCTAAGATAAAGTCTATAAGATAAGGAACAGAACAGATTGCATCGATGATGATACTCTCTCCACCCTCTATCTTTTTAGATATTTCTATCTCTTCTTCCTTTGTGAGTAGTGGGATCTGTCCCATTTCACGAAGGTACATACGAACAGGAGAGTCTGAACGTGACCACTCAAGAAGTTCATGTTCTTTTAAAATATCAAATTGATCACTCTCATTATCTTCAAGCATTTTTCTTTGTGCAGTACGACGTGCTTCTGCTTCTTGATCATTAAGTTTTTTTGCATGTTCACTTGATGTATAGATACACTTTTTACTTTTAGTAAGTAATTTTAAAATATTCTTCGCCTGTGCGGCTGTAGGTTGTTTTTCAAAAAGCTCTATGAGAGATTCGTAAGTAACACACTCTTTACCTTTGTGTTCTTCAAAAAAGGTCTCTATAGCCTTGTTGAGTTCTTTAGCTGTCATATGGGAGGTTGCTCCATGAGTTAAGGTTTTTAAAAGGTGGATTATACCGAAATAAAACTATATTAAGCTTAAACTTCCAGTTTGTAGCCCACTCCAAAAACATTTTTAATGATATCTAAAGGCATTTTTTTTCTTAAGTTTTTTATGAGTGTTTTTAAAGAGGCATGATTTCCTCTTAAAGAGTCACCCCATACTTCATAAATTATACTATCAAGTGGAAGAACAATATTGATATTATCAAAAAATAGAACCATTATTCGTCTTTCTAAGTTTGTGAGTTCAATATAGTTGCCATTATTTGAAATCTCTTTTTTTGTGTAGTCCCAAACATAGTTATTTAAAAGATGAACTACTTTATTGGATGATACTTTAAAGTCTGATAATTCATTTACAACAAGAGCTAAAGCCTCCTTTAATTCCTGACGGGAGATGGGTTTAACCAGGTATTTTGTAAGTTTTAGTTCTGCTGCTTGGAGTAAGTAATTGGTATCGGCATATGCTGTGAGGATAATAGCCTTTGTTGTGTGATCAGTCTCCCTGATCTTTTGAAGGAGTTTTATACCATTTATATGAGGTATATGTACATCTATAATAAGTATTTGGGGCTTTTTTGTTTTATAAATTTCATAAGCAATTAGACCATCTTCAGCTTCGTAGACTTTTTCAAAGTACTCTTTTAAGTAACTTGTGTAGTTGTTTCTAATAGCTTCTTCATCTTCAATAAAAAGCACACTATAAGGATACTTACTCTCTTTCATTGTTCCCTCCAGAGAAACTATATGTAAGTATTATTGTATCTCTATTGCTATGAAGTTATTATTAAAACTTATTTTTTTATGTATATTATGAAGAGAATAAGTTATAATGACTACAAAAGCTTAAAGGCTATACAGATGATAAAAACTATTTTTTTTCTATTTATATTATTCTTTATTGGAAATGCAAAAGATTCCTCTCTTGTGTTAAATCCAAATAAAGCAAATATTTTAGTCCTTCACTCATGGCACGACATCTTATGGGATAGGTTATGGGGAAAGGGAATTAATAATGTTTTAGGTGAAAAGTATAATCTTATTCGTTACGATTTTGATGCAATGCGTCAGAGTGAGAAAGAGCTCAAAAGAAGAGCCGTATATGCTTGGGAGTTAGCAGAAAAATATCATGCAGTAGGTATTGTTTTTGGGGATGATCAGGCATTAAAGTATGCTGGACCTCTTTTCCAAGGAACAAAGTACCCTGGTGTTTACCTAGGTGTAAACTTTAGTCCACGAAAGTATCTTGATTATACTAAAGCAGATAATATTACAGGTGTCTTAGAGAGACCACTCTATAAAACTGCTATTAAAAAACTTTTTAAGATCTTCTCACAACGACCAAAAAAAGTACTCTTTATCTCAGACTCTCCCTTGGGGAAAGAGGATATTACAGATGTTGCAAAACTATTTTCCAAAAGTAAATCTACAACTATTTTTAAAACTAAGATTGACTTTAAAGTAGCAAACACTTGGGAGAAATGGCAAGAGACTATACTAAGTGCGAATGAGAATGGTTATGACTTTATAATGGTAGCTTCACGTTATGTACTTCGCGATAAAAATGGTACCTATATAGAACCTGAAAAGCATCTCCTTAAATGGATGACTCAAAATTCAGAAATTCCTGTTTTTGGTTTTTATGAAGATGGTGTTTCCCCCGAGTTTCATGTAGGTGGTTGGATTCTTAATGGTATAAGACATGGTGAAGAGGCAGGGAAAATGATGTTAAGTATACTACAAGATGGTGTGCATCCCTCAGAGATAAACCCTCTTTTTTATAACTATGGTGAGTATATATTTTCTAGAACTCTTCTCAAAAAGTATAAACTTGAACTCCCAAAAGATATTAAAGAGAGTGTAGAGTATATTGAAGATAGACATGATCTGTATGATTTTGAGAAGTACTCATTTGACAGAGGAGATAAAGAATGGACACCGAGTATTATTTATGATAACTAGACTTGTAACACTACTTCTTGTAGTGACAACTTTTCTTTTTGGGGATCCCTACTCAGAGACAAAAGAGTTAGCAAGTGAGTTAAGTAACCCACTTGGAGATTTCTATATAGATGGGGTAAAATCTATCAGTGAAACATACCTCTCAAAAGAGAGTGTACAAGCGATTCATATCTATGACTATGAAAGAGAGAAGACTTTTCTATTTTTATATAAAAAAGGTCTTAAAATTGTGACTTCCACAGAAAATTTGTCTTCAAAGTATCAACATGAGTATAGTGAAGAAAAAGCAGATATCAATTACTATGATAAGAAAATAGGAGAGCTCACAGTATTTTACTTAACTACTGAAAATCAAGAGATTACAGATGAAATTTCTACCATGATGGCTATTCCTCTAAACACAGTTTTTCTAGAGGGTGCTAAAAAAATTGCAGACTCTTTTATAAACAAATACAACATAAAATCTATAGAAGTTTATGACAAGGAGATAGGCTCTTCATTCTTAACCTCTTATATAAACTCCTATCAGGTTATACATCACACAGAATCTAGAGTGAAATTTTCCTCAAAAGAGTATAAAAAATATACCTCTGATATCTTTTATCAAAATAAAAATATAGGGAGTGTGAATGTTTACTTCTATAGAGATTTAAAAGAGAGTTCATTGGATCCCAAAGTAAAACTGACACAAAAAGAAAAACTCTTTAGAAAAAACCACTCTACTATTGTTTTAGGTACAGGTAAAGAGTGGGAGCCTTATGTTATTGTAAAGAAGGATGGTACTATAGTTGGATATGATCATGATATTTTACAACTTCTAAACAGTGCGACTGGCATGAACTATATATCACGTCCTATGGATTGGGCTCAGGCACAAAAGGATGCAAAAAATGGATACTTAGATGGATTGTCTACACTTATTTATACAGAAGAGAGGGCACAATGGTTGAATTTTTCACAAACATATATTGCTCTAAAAAAGATGGTATTAGTAAAAAATAGAAATCCCTTAAATATTCATAACAGAAAAGACTTGGATGGAAAAACCATAGCTATAGACAAAGCAAATGTAGCGGATTTGTTAGCTGCTAAAGAGTTTACAAACTCAACTATCATCTATGCAGACTCTATGAAAAAATCTTTAGAGTTAGTTATATATGGAAAAGCTGATGCAACTTTTGGAAATGGGGCTACTGAGTACTATCTTAATCAACATGGCATGCCTTTTATGCAGAGTGCTTTTAGTCTGGACGATACACTCAACTTAAAGTTTGCTGCAAGAAAAGATTTGCCAGAAGCGATAAGTATACTTAACAAAGGACTTCAAACAATTCCTGAGTATAGAAAGATAAAACTTCAACAAAAATGGTTTAAATCAGGAGAAAACTCAAAGCAAAAAACACTTTTAAGTCCACAAGAAAGAGACTACTTAAAGAGAAAAGAGCTCCTTAAAATATGTGTACTACCAAACTATCTCCCTTACTCAAAAATAACAAAAGATAAAAAATTTATAGGAATTTCGGCTGATATAATGAAGGAAATAGGAAAAAATATAGATACTAAAATAGAGTTAGTACCTACCTTTACCTGGGCTGAATCCTTAGAAAATGTAAAAAAAAGAGTTTGTGACATATTACCTTTAG
Organism: Sulfurimonas sp.; assembly: GCA_027063505.1. Lineage (GTDB taxonomy): Bacteria > Campylobacterota > Campylobacteria > Campylobacterales > Sulfurimonadaceae > Sulfurimonas. The sequence goes on along the minus strand of JAMORO010000048.1, from coordinate 18,645 downwards.
CAACGAAGACACCAAGTCGAGAGAGTTATCTTAAGTTTAGTGAAAGTTATGATAAGCAAGCTTTAGTTGTAGCTACTACTCAGGATAAACCCTTTGTTAAAGATGCACAGAGTCTTCATGGGAAGAGGGTAGCTGTAGTGAATGCTTACTCCACAATAGAGATGTTAAAACTAAAGTACCCTGAGATAATAATTGTAAAGGTTAAGAGCATAAGAGATGGACTCAAAAGAGTCCGTGAAGGTGACGTCTATGCATATCTTGATTTTCTTACGACTTTAACTTATGCGATGCAAAAGTACTACTTTAATGATCTTAAAGTAGCAGGAAAACTCGATATGAGTATGAATTTAAGAGTTGCATCAAGAAGTGATGAGTCTCTATTAAACAGTATACTTAATAAAGCACTTAAAGATATAGATGAAGCTACACTTGAGCAGATACACAATAGATGGGTAGATATTAAAATAGAACAGAGTATAGACTTTAAGTATTTTAAAGAGCTTGTAATTGTTATTTTTCTATTTATTTTAGTTTCTGTTTTCTGGATCCGTCGACTTGATAAGGCCAAAAGAACTTTAAAAGCAAAAAATAGAGAGATGGAAATTATTTTTAACGAAACATTTAATACTGTTGTGCTTTTTAAAGATAATCGCTGTATAAAGGTCAATGCCTCAGGGAAAAAACTTTTTGAGTATGCAGATAATAGTGAGGTTATAGGAAAGAGTGTATTTGATTTTGTCGCTCCTGATTTTCACTCTATTGTTGAAAATAAGATAACTACAGGGGAAACAGAACCTTACTATATTGAGTTAATAAAAAAGAGCAGTGCTATATTTCCCGCACTTATAAAGGGTTTTAACTTTATACAGGGTGAAGATGAGATACGAATGGTCTCTTTAATGGACCTAACAGAGATAAAAGAGAGAGAGGCTTCTCTTCATGAGGCTGTACGAATTAAAAGTGAGTTTCTTGCCAATATGTCTCATGAAATTCGTACTCCTATGAATGGAATTTTAGGTATGAGTTATCTCGCTCTACAGAGTGGTTTAAATGATAAGCAGAGAAACTTCATTGAGAAAATTGATAAGAGTGCGAAATCACTACTTGGTATTATTAATGATATACTGGATTTTTCTAAAATGGAAGCGGGAAAACTCTCCATGGAGTTTGTAGAGTTTAATATCTATAAACTTGTTGAGGATGTTATCTCTCTTGTTGAGCTTCGTCTTATAGAAAAGAATTTAGAGATTATTGTAAACTATGATCAAAAATTAGGTGAAATATATTATGGTGATCCTCTTCGAATCACACAGATTCTTACAAACCTTCTATCAAACGCAGAGAAGTTCACTAGTAGTGGTACAATTGTACTTTATATAAGAAGAGTCTCTCAATCAAGAGTCTATTTTAGTGTTAAAGATAGTGGTATAGGGATGAGTCAAGATCAGATAGATGGTCTTTTTGAAGCATTTTCTCAAGCAGATACAACAACTACACGAAAATTTGGAGGAACAGGTTTAGGACTTAGTATCAGTAAGAGACTTGTTGAGATGATGAATGGTACCATAAAAGTAGCAAGCGCACCTCGCAAGGGAAGTGAATTTTATTTTGAAATTGATCTTCAAGAGAGAGTTCCATTTAAAAATATTGTAGACTTTAAATCTAAAAGAGTTCTCATTGTTGATGACTCTAAGTTGTGGCATGATGTAATTGAAAATATGCTCCATAACTTTAAAATTCACTACTCCCATGCATATAGTACACTTGAAGCGATAGAGATTATTACTACTACAAACGAGAGATTTGATCTTATACTTATGGATTGGGATATGCCAGAGATTGACGGTATAGAAGCGACTGAAATGATAAATAATCTCTGTAGTGAGTGTTCGAATAAGGAGAAGTGTCAAGAGATTCTTGTTCCTAAAGTCATTATGATAAGTAGTTATAAACAGGAAAGTATTGTTAAGAGAGCAAAAGATGTCGGAATAGATCTATTTTTACAAAAACCTATCAATCCTTCTACTTTACACAATATACTGATTTCTCAGTTTTCAGACTATGATACTCTTGAGGAGATTCAACCAAAGAGGACAAAAGGACTTAAAGAGGAGCTTACAACACTCAAGGGAAGCAGAATCTTACTTGTTGAGGATTATCTACTAAATCAAGAGATAATCATACAGATACTCCAAGATAGCGGTATAGTTATAGATATAGCAAACAATGGGCTTGAGGCTGTAGAGAAGTTTAAGAAAGGCCGTTATGAACTTATTTTAATGGATATTCAGATGCCAATAATGGATGGGTATGAGGCAGCCAAAATAATTAGAGAGCTCGATAGTTCAGTACCTATTATAGCTCTTAGTGCTAATGCAATGGTTGAAGATATCCAAAAGAGTAAAGAGTCTGGAATGAATTTTCATATTAATAAACCTATAGATTTTGAAGAGTTTTTTAAAACTTTACTTAGATTTTTAAAGAAAAAAACGGAAATCTCCACTGCTACCACGAGAGAAGATAGAGGGATGATTATCCTACCTGATTTTAAAGCGATAGATACTAAAGTGGGACTTATTCATACTGATTCAAATTTTGAACTTTATGTGAAAATTTTACATAATTTTAAAATGACCTATTATAATCTTAGTTTTAGGGAGTTAGATGAAGAGCATTTTAAAAGAACACTTCATACTCTTAAGGGAATGAGTGCTACAATAGGTGCTACAAAATTAAGTGAGATGTGTACAACAGCAGACTATAACTCTTCAAGTGAAGTGATAGAGATACTAGAGAGAAGCCTCTCTTTAGTACTAAAAGATTTAGAGGATATTGAGCAGTATGTTCCAGAAAAACGCAACAATGGAAAACTGCTTAGACAAGAGGTACGAGAAAAGCTTCTTAGTAAGATAAGAGAGTCTGCTTTAAAAAGTCGTAGCAGAGGGTGTAAAGAGGCTATAAAAGTGCTTCAAGAGTATAATATAACAGTTCTAGAAGATGAAGAACTCTTTAGAGAGATTAAAGAGCTTGTTGATGCTCATGAGTATACAAAAGTAGTGGAACTAATAGATGAAAAATAAAAAAACAATTTTAATTATCGATGACAGTATTGAGAACCTAGATATTATAAGTGAGATTTTAAGAGAGTATGATGTTGTAGATAGCACTTCTGCTAGGAGTGCCTTTGAAATAGTAAAAGAGGAGCATATAGACTTAATTCTTCTTGACATAATAATGCCTGATATTGATGGATTTGAGGCTTGTAAGCACTTTAAACTTCATAAAGAGAGTAGCAGTATACCAATTATATTTTTAACTGCTAAGAGTGATGAAGAGAGTATAGAACAGGCTTATGACCTGGGTGGGATAGATTATGTCTCAAAACCTGTTAAACCTAAAGAGTTACTAGCAAGAGTAAAAATACAACTTGAGCTTCAGCAGTTGCTCTTTGACTTAAAACAATCACAAGATGAGTTAAAACTTTTAGCTTCAACGGACTATATGACAGGACTCTACAACAGACGCTATTTTCATAGTATTGCTAAAAATATTGTTGCATTAGATATGCGAGAGGGTAAAGAGAGTGCATTTATAATGCTTGATATCGATAGGTTTAAGTATATAAATGACACATATGGACATGATATTGGAGATAGAGTAATTATCTACTTAGCAGATACACTCAAAGAGCTTAAACGTGAAAGTGACTTACTCTTTAGATTTGGTGGTGATGAGTTTTTGATTTTACTTCCTAATACTTCACAAGAGGGTGCTATGCATTTAGCACAGAAGATAAGAGGATATATAGAAGAGCAGGGCTTAAAAATAGAAGAAGGAAAGATAGACTTTACTATAAGTCTTGGTGTTTCAGTTTTACATAAGAGTGATACAGAGATAGAGGGTGCTATTATAAGATCTGATAAAGCACTCTATAATGCGAAGGAGAGTGGTCGCAATAGTATAGCGACTTCTTAAGAGTCTGCTCTTAGCTCTATACTAAAACAGGCACCACTACTTGTAGTGGTTAGATGGAGACTACCACCTAAAGAGTCCTCTGTAATCATCTTAGATATATAGAGTCCCAAACCTGTTCCCTGCTTTTTATGCTTAGTTGTAAAGTATGGTTCAAATATTTTGTATAAAATATCTTTAGCAATTCCACCAGCATTATCACAGATGTTTATTACTATTTTTTCATCTTTTAAAAATGCTTTGAGTATAATTTTCGGACTCTTTATATCCCTTAAAACTAATATATCTTTGGCATTATTTAAGATAATCAAGAGTACTTGTTGTAGTTCACTCTTGTAACTATATAGAGATATCTCTTTATCAACATGGAGGTTTAATTCTATCTCATGATGCTTTAGAGTTCCCAATATAATCTGTGTAGAATCTTCAATGGCTCTATAGAGGTAAAAAGTTTCCCGTCTTTTATCTTTAGAAAAAAAATCTTTAAAATCATCAATAGTGTTTGACATATACTTAGTAAGTGCTTCAATCGCATTCATATGCTTTTCAATTACTTCTCTATCTGGTTGGGAATTTCTGTGGAGGGCTAACTCAATAAGCATAACATTGGAGTTGATTTCGGAGAGTGGCTGTCGCCATTGATGAGCGATATTTTGTATCATCTCCCCCATAGAGACAAGTTTACTTTGATGATAAATCATCTCATCTTTAGATATGGACTTCTCTATCTCCTTTTGTATCTTCGTCTCAAGATTCTCTCTATACTCTGAGAGTTCTAAGTGAGTATGTATCCTACTTTTTAGCTCTATTTTGTTAAATGGTTTTGTTACATAGTCTACCGCACCTAATAAAAAGCCTTTTTGAATATCTTCAGGTGCACTGTTTGAAGATAAAAAGATAATAGGAATATTTTTAGTAAAAGAGTTTTGTTTGAGTTTTTCACACATATCATAACCATTCATATTTGGCATCATGATATCGAGTAAAATAAGATCTACTTTTTCAACTTCTAGTATCTGAAATGCTCTCTTAGCACTTAGGGCATCTACTATGTCATATTCACTGAGCATATCAACTAAAATATCAATATTTGAGGCTATATCATCAACGATAAGGAGTGTCTTTTTTCGCATATACAATTATAGTTGAAATCCACTTAATTTAGGAAAGGAGTATATTTTATTTGTTGGAACACTCTTTGCTATCAGACTAATAATAAATTACCACGAAACAAGGATTGTTTATGCAAACGGGTTATTATGCTTCTGCAGCGGGAATGGTTACACAGTTCAATAGACTTGATAATATTGCAAATAATCTAGCAAATGTTAATACTGCTGGTTTTAAACAAGACAACCTTATTGTAGGTGACTTTATGCGTATCTATAAAGATGCTCGTGATGAACTACCTAATCAGAACCAAACCAAAGATGGTGCAGCATTTATAAATAGAACTATGACAAGAGCACCACAAGTTGTAGATGCTTACACAGATCATACAGTGGGTACACTGCAAAAGACCTCTAACTCTTTAGATTTAGCACTTACACATGAAGGGCTCTTTTTTGCTGTAAAAACACCTCAAGGAGTTAGACTCACTCGTGATGGGAGTTTTACAAAAAATGATGAGGGTGTTTTAGTGACAAAGCAGGGATATGAAGTTCTTCCAGATAACTACTTAAAAACAGGAAAAGGTAACATTACTTTTAATACACAAGACACTATCACTGCAGTAGATAAGAATGGTCAAATCTCTACTAATATACCAGGATCACTTAGTCTTACTCCAAATAAAAAACTCTTTATTGTACAGCCTAAAAATATAGAGGATCTTCAAAAAGAGGGTGATAATCTTTATGCATTTAAAGATGAAAACGATCTTATAAATATTCAAGAAAGTGGTGCTGTTCGACAAGGATTTGTTGAAAAAAGTAATGTAAACGCTGTTAAGATGATGACAGAGCTTATAGAAACAAACCGTTTAGTGGGAATGTATCAAAAGGTTATGGATACACAGATGAATGATATGAATAGAGATGCGATTGAAAAAATTGCTAGAAAAGCTTAAGAGGAGAAATAGATTATGATGCAATCACTTTATACTGCTTCAACGGGAATGCTCGGGATGCAAACACAGATAGATACAACGGCAAATAATATTGCCAATGTAAACACTATAGGATTTAAAAAAAGTCGTGCTGAATTTGCTGACCTTATGTATCAAGTAATGGAATATGCTGGAACATCTACAAGTGATACAACAAAAAGTCCTACAGGGATTGAAGTAGGACTTGGTGTTCGTGCAACTGCAATTAACAAAATTTTTGCTGAGGGTTCACTCAAACAGACTGATAATCAACTTGATATCGCTATAACTGGTCGTGGTTTTTTTAAAATGGAGCTACCAGATGGAACAGAGGTCTTTTCTCGAAATGGTGCTTTTAAAGTTGATGAAAATGGAACTATGGTAAATAGTGATGGGTATAAACTCATTCCTGAGATAGTTATTCCACCAGATGCTACAAATATTAGCATAGGTACAGATGGAACAGTAACAGTTGTTCAACCTGGTCAAACACAAGCAACTCAGGTAGGTATTATTCAGACTACTAACTTTATAAACCCAGCAGGATTGCACTCTCTTGGAGATAATCTTTTTATAGAGACAGATAGTTCAGGACAGCCCGTTGAAGGTGTACCTGGTGTAGATGGTTTAGGTACGCTTAGACAAGGTTTTGTTGAGCTCTCAAATGTTGAATTAGTTGTTGAACTTACTGACCTTATTACAGGGCAACGTGCTTACGATTCTAACTCAAAAGTCATTACAACAAGTGATGAAATGCTCCAAACAACAAATAATCTTAAACGCTAGTAACTCCCTAGGCAAGCATTGATACTTTTTAATATCAGTGCTGTTTATCCTATCCTCCTTTAGTTTAATAAAACTCCAACAACAATTTAGCTATAATCACGAAATTATTTAACAAGATACTAGGATTTTAAGAATGCAAAAAGCAAATATAAATGGTAAAGTTTGGACATTTGGAAAAGATATTGATACTGATTTAATTATAGCTGCACGTTATTTAAATACATCGGTTCCAGAAGAACTTGCAAAGCATGTTATGGAAGATGCAGATCCAGAGTTTGTAAACAAAATGAGTGTTGGTGATATTATAGTAGCAGATGAGAACTTTGGTTGTGGTTCAAGCCGTGAACATGCACCAATAGCATTAAAAGCTGCTGGTGTTGCTGCTATTATCGCTCCAACTTTTGCAAGAATCTTTTATAGAAATGCTTTTAATATGGGTTTACCAATCTTTGAACTAGCAGAGTCTGCTGAGATAAATGAAGGTGATGATGTAACAGTTGATATGAATGCTGGAACAGTTACAAATAATACAACAAGTAAAACATATAGTTTTACTCCAATTCCTGCTTTTATGCAAGAGTTGATCGATGCAGGTGGTCTAATGAACTTTGCACAAAATGAGATTAAAGAAGGGAAGAACTAGATGAAAAACTATAAAATTACACTTATAAAAGGTGATGGAATTGGCCCAGAGATTATTGATGAGGCAGTAAAAGTTTTAGATGCTGTTGCCTCTTGCTGTAACTTTCACTTCTCATATGATGAAGCACTTATGGGTGGTATCGCTTATGATGTAACGGGTGATCCTTTACCACAAGAGACTATTAGTAAATCTTTAAATTCTGATGCTGTACTTTTTGGAGCAATCGGTGGGCCACAGTGGGATGACCTTCCTCGTGAAAAACGTCCTGAGAGTGGACTTCTAAGATTTCGTAAAGAGCTCGGTGTTTATGCAAATCTACGTCCTGCTGTAGTTTATGATGAACTTATCAATGCCTCTTCTCTTAAACCTGAGATTATCAAGGGTGTAGATATTATGGTTGTGCGTGAGTTAATAGGTGGTATCTATTTTGGTGAGCCTAAGGGTCGTACTGAAGATAAGGGTTGGAACACTATGGTTTACACTCGTGAAGAGATTGTACGTATTTCACATCAAGCATTCCGTATCGCTCAAAAACGTGACAAACGTGTATGTTCAATTGATAAAGCAAATGTTTTAGATGTTTCTCAACTCTGGAGAGATGTTGTTACTGAAGTAAGTGCAGAGTATCCAGATGTAGTGTTAACACACATGTATGTTGATAATGCAGCGATGCAGCTTGTACTTAATCCAAAACAGTTTGATGTAATGCTTACTGGAAATATTTTTGGTGATATTTTAAGTGATGAAGCTTCTATGCTTTGTGGTTCTATCGGTCTTTTACCATCTGCTTCAGTAGGTGAAAAAATTGGTGTTTATGAGCCCATTCATGGTTCAGCTCCAGATATTGCTGGTCAAGGTATAGCAAATCCAATTGCTACTATTGCATCTGCATCAATGATGCTTAGATATGCTCTTGGTGAGATTGAAGCTGCTGATAAGATTGACAATGCAATCAAAAAAGTACTCAGTGAAGGGTACCGAACTGGTGATTTAGCACAGTTTGATGCAAAAGAAGTATGTTCAACAAGTGAGATAGGTTCTATCATCGCTAACTATATAGAAAGATAGAGTTACCACAAGCCAGATGAAAACACTTACTTTAGCAAATATCTATGAACTTCAAGGCCTCAAAGAAGAGGCTCTTGATATTTACAAAGATATTTTAAAAAAAGATCCTCAAAATAGTGATGCTAAAATTGCTATTAGAAGATTATCTGGTATGCGTAAAAAGTTTTTAAAAGTAAATAGTGAAATGAAAGATTATTTTTTAAAAATGGAAACAGAAGTAGAGTTTAATGAGTTTGAAAGGTGGTTATTAAAAGCATGGAATTAAAAGATGTAATTCTCTCAACTTTAGCAGAGATGGAAGAGGGTGTTGACACACTTCCGCAACACAAGCAAGAACAAGTCTCTTCTCAAACAGAAACTTTTTTTGAAGCTGCACCTGAAGTACAACCTCCCTTTGAGCCAAAAAAAACAGTAGAGAGTACAATCGAGAGTGAACTTATATACTTAAACTCAATTAGAGAGCGTCTTCTTGTTCTATTTGAAGGTTTTCAAGCACCTAACAATGCAAATATCGAAGCTAAAGTAGATATGACACTTAACTTTTTAGAGTATACCCTTGCAACAATAGATTCACGTGTACAGAAGTTAGAAAAAGGCCAATAGATGAACCAATATAGAGTGCTTATAGATGCAAATGATGAAAAAGGACTTGTACATAAAGTATCAAGTATATTTTATAAATATGATTTAAATATTCTCTCTAATAGTGAGTTTGTTGATAAAGAGAGCAATAAGTTTTTTATGCGCAGTGTTGTTGAAGGTGCTGTAAATAAAAAAGATCTTACTGATGCTATCAATACTGTTCTTCCAGATAACTCTAGTGTAAAAGTTATTGAGCCAAAGAAAAAAAATATTATTATAATGGTAACAAAAGAGCTTCATGCTCTTGGTGACATTTTAATACGTCATGAAGCAGGGGAGTTAGAAGCAAATATATTAGCAGTTGTTTCTAACTATGATAAACTAGAATCTTTAGTCAGTAAGTTTAACATTCCTTATGAAACTATCTCACATGTAGATTTAGAGCGAGAAGATCATGAGCAGAAGATTATAGAGTGTATTAATAGCTATGAAGATGTTTCATATATCGTTCTTGCAAAATATATGCGCATACTTACACCTGCCTTTGTTGAAGCTTTTGAAGATAAGATTATTAATATTCATCACTCATTCTTACCAGCATTTATAGGTGCTAATCCTTATAAACAAGCGTATGAGCGTGGTGTGAAAATTATTGGAGCAACAGCTCATTTTGTTAATAATAATCTTGATGAAGGTCCAATTATCGCTCAAGAAGTTATTCATGTAAACCATGCATATAGTTGGAAAGATATGCAGCGTTCAGGAAAAGATGTTGAAAAAGTTGTCCTCTCTCGTGCCCTTAAACTTGCATTAGAAGATCGTATCTTTGTTTATGAAAATAAAACAGTTATCTTTTAAGGAGAGTTTAGATGAGTTTTAATATAGTGCTTGTTAACCCACAAATTCCTAATAATACGGGTGCGATAGGGCGTCTATGTGTAAATGCTGGAGCATCTCTTCACCTTATAAAGCCTATAGGATTTGATATAGATGAGAAAGCTGTTCGTCGTGCTGGACTTGATTACTGGGATAAGTTGGATCTTCATGTTTGGGAATCTATAGATGACTTCTTTACAAAAAACAACATTACTGATAATGCTCATTTTGCAACGACTAAAACAGATAGACCCTATTTTGAAACAGATTTTAAAGAGGATGATTTTATCTTCTTTGGAAGTGAAACAGCAGGAATTCCTGAAAATATTTTAAATAGATATAAAGAGAGAAATATTACTATTCCTATGACGGCTGATGGAAGAAGTTTAAACCTTGCTATCAGTACAGGTATTGTTCTTTATGATGCTATTCGCCAAAATTACAAAACTTTTAATCAAGGATAGAAAATGAATATATATATAGATACTTTTATGCTTATTCTTTTTGTACTTTTTATGGTTTTTGTTTTTGGTGGCTATCATAAAACTAAATCTGCACAACGAGAACGAGAAAATGAACGCAAAGAGGCACAAGAGCATAAAGAGAATAAATAAGCTTTAATATTTAAAATATTTTTTCTGCCCACTGCTCCATTTTCAACTCAAATCTTTCAAATATATTTTCAGCATTTTTTATAATAATTGACATTTTATATCCTTTTATGACATTGAATTTTAAATATATTACATCATTTTGTAATATATTTATAAAAACATGTCAAAATGCAATGAAATTTTTGACATTTTGAAAATTTTATCCTATAATTTGTCATATTTAAATAAAGGGTCTATTATGAATAGTTTTGTAAATATAGTAGAAGAGATAAAAAGTATAGTATCAAATGAGTTTGGTTCAAAAAAAGTTTTTGATAAAGATGTTGCAGATGTACTTGGAATAAGTCAGATGAATTTTGCTACGATGAAAAAACGCGATAAGATTCCATTTACAGAGTTACTTGATTTTTGTGCACAAAAAGCGATCTCTATCAACTGGTTACTCTATGGTCAATCACCAGAGTCTTTAGTAGAAGCAACAAATAAGTTCTATATGGTGAAGTACTTTAAAGATGTAAATGCAAGTGCTGGTGGAGGAAGTGATACAGAGTGTGAAGAGATAGAGGAACTTGAAATCCCCGAACAGTTTGTTTTTATGCTTGGTGGAGAGAGAGAACTTCAAAATATTGAAGCTATTAATGTCTCTGGAGATTCGATGGAACCAACTTTTAGTTATAATGATATTGTATTTATTAACCGCAGTAAAACAGATCTTAATCGTGGTGGAATTTTTACAATACGAACAGAAGCAGGTCTTTTTATAAAGCGTGTTCAGACACGAGTTGATGGAAATATAGATGTTATAAGTGATAACTCTGTATACTCAACACAAACTCTCTCTCCTAATGATGTAGAAGTTCTAGGACGTGTAGTGAGCCGTTTTGGAGATGTTGACTAAATTTAAATAATAGGAAAAGCAGAAATGAAGTATCTCTCTCTAATAGTAAGTAGTTTACTTCTCGTATCGTGTGCAGATAAAAAGATACAACCTTCTGCTATATCTACTGAAGTTCTAAAAGAGAAGATTTTTGACCTTCAAGTTATTCCACAAAATGTAGATTACTATACTCATGATGTCACACCTTTAGCGACAACTCAAACGGCATACGAAAAAGAGTACTTTCGAGTTTGGAATTTAAGTAAAATAGATTTAAGTTTGGAAGATGCTCTCTGGGCACATAAACTTTATAGTGAAAAAAATAGCTATGGTGAAAACTTACGACCAAGAGAAAGCTCTTTTTTTAAAAATATTTTAGAAAATGCAAACTATAAAGCATTCGCAACAGTAAATAAAAACGCTATTACCCTCGAGCGACTTAATTTAAGAGCAATGCCAAGTGATAAACCTATTTTACTTGATCCTACAAGAGCAGGAGAGGGTTTTCCTTTTGATTATCTTCAAAATAGTGCCATCGCACCAAATAAACCACTACTGATTTCTCACTACTCAAAAGATAAAAAATGGGTATTTGTAGAATCAAGTTTTGCCTATGGATGGGTACATTTCAAAGATATAGTAGTTCTAAGTAAAAAATATACTGATTTATGGCAAAAAGCTAAACAGATATTTCTTACAAAAGATAGAGTACCTCTTTATACAGAGAAGGGTACTTTTCTTTTTAACTCTCAGATAGGAATGATGTTGGCACTCATTGATGAGGATGAAAAGAGTTATACAGTTTTAACTCTTAGTAAATACAGGGAAAATCAACCTCTCTTTCATAGAAGTAAAATCTCTAAAAGTGTAAGCCATAAAGGGAAAATGTTATTTAATGCTAAAAATATAAATGTAATTTTAAAGGAATTAAATAAAAGTAAATATGGTTGGGGTGGTATGTATAATGAGAGAGACTGCTCTTCTACTCTGAGAGATTTTTATGCACCATTTGCACTGTGGCTTCCTAGAAACTCTTATAAACAGAGTTTAGCAGGTGAAACTATTTCAGTAGAAAACCTAACTACTGAAGAAAAAATACAAATTATTAAAGAAAAAGGTGTTCCTTTTCATACCCTAATATATAAAAGAGGTCATATTGGACTCTATGTTGGAGAGTTTAATAATCAAGTGATTTTTTATCAAAATGTATGGGGTGTCAAGACTAACAGAAATGGTATAGAAGGAAGATTTATCATTGGTAAACCTATCTTTAGTACTCTTGAAGTAGGGAAAAATCTTCAAGATTTTGACAAAAATGCTTCCATACTCGCAAAACTAAAAAGTATAACTAAGCTTTAACATCTAAAAGAGAGCCTAACATCTCATCTTGTGCTTTGATAGTATTTACATTTACATCATTTACATCTTCTGCAACAACAAGATTTGTCATATCTTTTACTAAGTCACCACTCTGCTTTTCAATACTTTTTGCTGTAGTATTTAAAAAAGACTGGTTTGTTTGAATGGCATTAAGGTTTTGTGAAATATTCATATTATCTCCTTATGTACTAGTTATTATAGTACTAAGAAGATAAAAGAGAGATTAGAGTTGAGACTAGTGCAGATCAGCGTTTAGTTTGATCTCTCTTGTTGAACGAGAAGCTGTAATCTCACCAGTTAAAGAGTTTTGTCTGTAGTGTATACCATAGAAACCTGCAAGTTGTTTTCCTTTGAAAACCTCACCTTGCATATTCATATTTGTATTTATTTTCATGATTTTTTCTAACTCTTCTGGGTAGATCGCTATTTTTGTACCTTCCAAGATAGCTAAACCTGCATCAATAATACAGCCATCACCTAAAGGAATACCACATACTGAGTTAGCTCCTAAGAGACAGTTTTTACCAACACTAATAGGGTTACCATCTGTTCCACTAAGAACACCAAGGATAGAAGCACCACCACCAACATCAGAACCATCTCCAACAATAGCAGAAGATGATATACGACCTTCAACCATACTTACACCAGTTGTTCCAGCATTAAAGTTGATGTATGAAGCACCTGGCATTACAGTTGTTCCTGCTGCAAGCTGTGCACCAAAACGTACTTTTGAAGTCTCTAAAATACGTGTGTTATCAGCAGGGATGATGTGTTGTAAAAATCTTGGAAATTTATCTACAAAGTCAATATGAGGATACTCATTTGCAAGTTTAAGTTCTATCTCAAACTCTCTTAAGTAATCAAGCTCAATAGGTTGACCAGCAGACCATGCAACATTTGGAAGAGCACCAAAAGCACCATTTAAGTTGATTTCACGAAGACCAACTTTTGCTTGACTTATTGCATAGAGCTTAAGGTATGCTGCTTCAACACTCTCTACTGCTGCATCATCAAAGATAAAACATATTTTAAACTCACCTTCAAGAGAACCATTACTCATAATTTGAGAGTAAAGAGCAGAAACTACTTGAATGTTTTTATGCGCATCACCATGAGCTTCATCAGAGTATGGAGTAAATGCAGCTAAAGCAGCTTTTAAAAATGCTACATCGATAGTACATACTACTTCCGTTTTTGAGAAGTCTACTTTGACACCTTGTTCTTCAAGAGCTCTTATAAAAATAGCAGCACTTCCAAAGTTTTCATCCCAGTTAATTAAAGGGTAAGTTGCTTGAAGTGTTTTATCTACATTAAGTTGCCCTAAGTCTACTCTTGCAATACCGAATGCTAAAGGATCTCTATAACCCTCTGTTGTTGTTTTAATATCTTTTATAAGTGCTTTAAAAGCATCTGTTGTTTCTATAACTTCCATTGAATTCTCGCTTAATTAATTTAGTAAGCGAATTATACATAAAAACTACTAATGAAATATTGTATATACTACACTTATGAATAAATGGCTGGAACTTCTAAGAAGCAATGATTATATCGGTATAAAAAAGTATATTAAAAGCGGTGCAAATTTAGCAGATGAAAATGATACTGGTGAGTCAGTATTAGCCTGTGCTATGCGTGAACGATGCGATGAAGAGATCTTAAATCTTTTGATTGAGAGTGGTTCAGATATCTTTGCTTTTGATGATGAGGGTGTCAGTGTCTTTGATATGGCTATCACTTATGATAACTCATTTATGGTACGCTACTTAATAGAGCAGGGGATAGATATAAACGCAACAAATCGTAGAAGTGGTTTTACTGCACTTATGGCAGCTGCTTGTTACGGAAGAGTTGATATAACTAAAATACTACTCGATTATGGTGTTAACCAAAAAGCAAAAGACTCCAAAGGTTTTACCGCTGTTGACTTTGCTAGAAAAATGAATAAAAAAAGTGTTCTTGAACTTTTAGAGTATGATGAAAACTCTCTAAATAAAGGCTATGCAAGATAGAAGCTTTACGAGGCTTCTAGTAACTCTTTAAAACTTCTGTAACTATCTACTATTTTCTGGTTTTTTACATTAAGCATATAAAACTCTATCGCTTTTTTCCCTAAGCGTGGTATCTCATTTTTTACCGCCCAGCTGCTTACTGTTCCTTCTGGTACTTCTAAAATTTCTGCTAACATTTTTTGAGTAATGTTTAACTCTTTACAAACATCTTTAACAACATTTGATTTTCGTTTTACTTTTTTCCTTACAACTACTTGTGGTTCGAGTTTTTGCATAACTGGTTTATCGCTGTTCTCATCTATCCACTCTAGAACATCTGAAGCTGAAACTACCCAGTCTCTCGAGCTCAATGTTTTTATGATATCATCTGTAAATTTATCAACATGTTTTTGTGCTAACTCTGTATCGGAGAGTTGATGTAGCATAGAAAAAGCTAACTGTTTAGAAGCTTTGCCTCCATTTCCCCAGTCAAAACCATTTTGAGAGAGCGGATAGAGTTCATATTTTGAAGGAAGTTCTACTTCACCATAAGTTACAAACTTACTTCCAAGTAATGTTTTATGCCCTTTAAATACATGATTGTTTAGTGTAATTGCCATAATGAATTTTGCTCGCTTATAATTTAAAAGTAAAATGCTCTTCATCATCAAACTCATCTTCTCTCTCAGTAGAGATAAAATTCATTTGGTAAACAACATATATAAAAATCATTAGCAATAAAAGTACCAATAACCAAACTATCATGATAGTATTCCTTGATTTATAGGATTATATAACTTATAAATCGGCTTTTTGGGTTTTTATATTAATTTATAGTAAATTTCTCTTTTGTCTAAATCATTTTTAAAGAGCTCAAAACAGTTTTCTACGAGTAGTTTATCACTACTAGAGAGGGAGAGCTCTACATGTGGTTTTCCATCTACATACATAGGAAGACAAGAGAGATCAATCCCTATAGGAAGCTTTTGCATGAGGTCTATCAATGTTTCTTCACTTGTATGTGCATAGAGTGTCATTCTGTACTTTTGTATAGAGTCACTAAAGTGGGTTTTTAAAACATCTGCTATCATAGGATGGCTCATAGAAGGAAACCCTGGTACAAAGAAATACTTTTTAAAAAGGGAAAATCCAGACATATTATTTACAGGGTTAAAGATTAAATCTGCATTGGGTGGTAACTCAGCCATATGAATACGATGAGGATATGCTTTATCAGCAAATCTATCTACGATATCTTCTAAAAATTGCTTATGTACAGTTGTTTTACTCTTAGTAAATATCTCTGCAGAAATTTCTCTTGTAAGATCATCAGGTGTTGAACCAATCCCTCCAAAAGAGAACATCACAGCGTTTTTATCTGCTTGTATCATTGTATAAGTTGCTTTTATGAGTGCTTCATTATCTTTGATAATGAAAGAGGCATAAAGTTCATGACCATATTTTTCAAGTTCATTTCTAACAAACTCAAAGTGTTTGTCTTGACGTCTATTGTTAAGGATTTCTGTTCCAATTATTACTGCATAAAAATTCATAACCTAATTATAGTATAATACGAAAAATAAATAGAGAAGGGCAGAAAATGTCATATGCACAAGAGTTAGAAACACTAATAAAAGAGACTGTTATTCCAGATATTGATGAGTCACTAGACGCAATATTTGAAGAGATTGCTGATAATAAAGAGGCAACAGAAGATGCGAAAGAAGAGATAGAAGAGCTTCGTGAGTTTAAAGCTGATCTACAAGATGTTTTAGATGACATTCAGAGTGGAGACATCGAAGAAGATGAGTGTAAAGAGTTGATAGAAGACATCAAAGAGGCTCAAAAACATGGCGATGAAGAAGATGAAGACTTCGGTTTCGTAGAAGAGTAGTAATCTAAAAATATATAACTACCCCTACTTGCTATATGAACTATTATAGCAAGTCCCCTTTTCCCTTAAAAAATTAAAATCGACTTTCTTGGATTTATCAACCGTAAATATAAAGGATAAACAGCTGTGAAAAAACTAATGCTATTACTGTTACTTGCACTATCTCTCATTGCAACTGAATATGAAGAGGCACAAAAGAGAGTCAAAGAAGGAAAAAACATAAAGAAGCGATGGAGCTCTTTATGTCAGCTGCAGAGAAAGGGGATAAAAAGGCTCAATTTATTTTGGGAAGTTCTTATTTTCAAGGGGATGGAGTAGAGAAGGATATGAAACAATCTATCTACTGGTTAGAAAAATCAGCTAAGCAGGGTTCTATTGATGCTCAAGGATTCCTCGGCTTTATCTATTCAGGTGGATTAGGAGTAGAAAGGGATATTCAAAAAGCTCTCTTTTACAATGAGAAGGCTGCAAAACAAGGTGATGCAAATGCTCAAAATAATCTTGCTGGCTTATATACACACTATCCTGAGATACCCGTAGATATTAAAAAGGCTCAATACTGGTATAGTAAAGCAGTTAAGCAAGACTTATTACATGCTCAATGCAACTTTGCAGCTTTTTTAAGTGACTTTTGGGTGGATGAGTACCTCTCAACTTACTGGTATATACAAGCTTACAGAGGCGGTGCTACTTGTGCAGAGAAGGGATTAACAAGTAACTGTAAGGGTAAAGAGCTTAAAGAGTGTGCTTTTTGGATAGATGACTTACCTCCCATAAAGACTACTTCGGCTAAGAAAAAAAGTATCAAAAAGGTAGTTCAGAGTAAAACTGCTATAGTCACAAAGATATTTCACACACCAAAGATGCACTTAATAGCACTCGCTAATGACAAATCTTCCATAGCTTTTGGAAATAGAGATAGTATCTTTATATATGATTTTGATGAGATATTTTATAAGATACCGCTCAAAGGAAGCTCTTTTCTAAGTTATCTAAAAAATAATAAAAAACTTTTAGCAGTTGCTTCAAATAAGCTAAAAATATTTAATCTAAAAACAGGTGAAGAGAAGGAAGTTCTACTTGAAAGTAGTATGCAAAATGCTACACTCTCCCCAGATAAAAACTCTCTTGCACTAGTTAGCTATGAAAAAGAGTTAATAGTACTCAATCTACATGACATGATTCAAGAGAGATATACTCTTCCCTTTATGCCAAAGAGTGTTGCATACTCCCCTAATGGTAAAAGTATCGCTGTGGCTGGAGAGTCTAACACTCTTCGTATCTATGAGCAAAGTAACTACTTTGATTTGACTATAAAGAAGAAAATATCAGAGGAGATAGAACAAGAGAGATTAAGAATAGCACAAGAAAAAGCAAAAGTGGATAATATAAAAATGATATTTAAGACACTCGTTTATGCAAAAACTCTCTCAAATCTTGGTGAAAACAATATATCTTTTGATAATTATTCTAAAATAATGGATGAGTTTGATAAAATGAAAGGAAGTATTTCAAAAAGAGAGCCTAAACAGAAGATAAATGCTCTTCTTTTCCTTGATAATGAAAATATACTTATTGGAGGGAAAAACCTTTTTTTAAAATATAATATTAACACTCTTGAGAAGAAGTTTTATGAAGTTGGAGAGAAAGTACATTTTAATATTGAGACAATGACTCTCTACCCTGATGGGCATACACTTATGCTAGGCGGCTCTCAAAACATTGTATTTGACTTACACACTGAAAAAATCGTTGATTTACTAGTAGATGTATATAATATACTGTTTCTCTCTAATGATGAGTTTGTCAGTGTAAGTAAAAGTAGTGGAGAGAGTATCAAATTTTGGAAGTTTAAGAAGTAGGGGGGGAGCTATAT
>JAMORO010000047.1 GCA_027063505.1 Sulfurimonas sp. | reverse complement strand
AGAAGCTAAGCCCCTCTTCGCTGATAATACTTATCCTTTCAGGATTGGAAACGTAGGTCGCTGCCTAGTTGGTTGTTTTTACTCTTTATCCCTCTTTTTTAATCTTAATTTACTATTTTTTCTATCTATCTCTAAATCTTGTTATTTACTCTTTTATCTTTAGTAACTCTCCTATATCTTACCCTCTAAACCTTTACTAATCACTTCTATGATATTATTTCACATATAATTTTAGGATTCTATATGAAAAAATATATTAAAGATCAAATTAAAAAATCATATGAAACAAAACAGACAATATATGAAGATGATTCACTATTAGATAAAATTGAAGATGTTGCAAGAAAATGTGTAGCTCTTTATAAAACTGATAAAAAAACCATTATTGCAGGTAATGGTGGAAGTGCTGCTGATGCACAACATATTGCAGCCGAACTTGTAGGACGTTATGGATTTGACCGACCTTCTATTCCCTCTTTAGCACTTACAACTGATACATCAAATCTTACGGCAATCGGTAATGACTATGGGTATGATTATGTATTTTCTCGTCAGCTAGAAGGGATGGGACACGAGGGTGATATTTTTATTGGTATTTCTACATCTGGTAACTCAGTTAATATTATAAAAGCTTTTGAATCAGCAAAGAAAAAAAATATTATGACTATTGCATTAACTGGTCGTGATGGGGGAGTAATGGCAGAGATGGCAGATATTGCATTAGTTGTTCCATCTCATTCCACACCGAGAATTCAAGAGTCTCATATACTCATTGGTCATATCCTTTGTGATATTATTGAAAAAGAGATTTTTGGTGACGGTGTTAGTATTTAATTTATGCAAAAAGCACTTTTCTTAGATCGTGATGGTGTCATTAATGTTGAAAAAGATTATCTATATAAGATAGATGACTTTGAGTTTATCGATGGTATATTTGATTTATGCAAATATTACCTTAATGAAGAGTATATTATTATAGTTGTAACTAATCAATCAGGTATTGCTAGAAATTATTATACAGAAGATGATTTTAATAAATTAACTCGTTGGATGAGTTCTCAATTTTTAAAAGAGGGTATTAAAATAAGTAGAGTTTACCACTGCCCTCATCATCCTGATATTTCGGGTAGTTGTAGTTGTCGAAAACCAAAACCAGGTATGTTATTAGAAGCACAAAAGGAATTTAATCTTAATCTGGAAAATTCTTTAATAATTGGAGATAAAGAGAGAGATATTGAAGCTGGTTTAAATGCTGGAGTTAAGGAGAGTTATCTCTTTGATAGTGCAAAATTAGTTACAGAGTCTGCAGCAACTAAAATAGTTTCTAAACTTTGTCAAATAGGGGACAATAGATGTTAATTTTAAATAGTGGTGGTACCTTCAATAAACGCTATAATGAAGTTACAGGGGAACTTGAAGTACCTTATGATAACTATGCATTAGAGAAAGTTCTTGCTAATATGCAAGGGGCATATGCTTTAGCTGGTGTAGTCTATAAAGATAGTTTAGAGATGGATTTAGATGATAGAAAGATGATTGCAAGTATTATTGCTGAATCTAAAGAAGAGAATTTTATACTTATTCATGGTACTGATACAATGAAGTTAACAGCAGAGTTTCTCTCAGAGATTTTTGAAAATCGAATAATCGTTATTACTGGAGCTATGAAGCCTCTGGAAATAGACTCTATGGAAGCAACATTTAATTTAGGTATGGCGATAGGGTTTGTGAAGGGTAATAATCCTCATGGTGTTTATATCTGTATGAATGGTCATGTTGTAGCATGGAATAAGATAGAAAAAAATAGAGAGATAGGAAGATTTGAAGTTGTCTGAAAAAATTGCTTGTTCACATTGTCATTTAGAGTTTAGTAAAGATGTAATGATTAAAGATGAAGATCATTATTTCTGTTGTAATGGTTGTCAAGGTGTATTTCACTTACTCTCTGATGAAGGATTGGATAGCTTTTATGCACGAGCAGGTGATACAACACTCTCCCCTCCAACACAACAATACGAAGATGCTTCAAACTTTGATGCTCCAGCATTTTATGATAAGTTTGTAAAAATAAATGATGATGGTTTTTCAGAAGTATCTTTAATTATTGAAGGTATTCATTGTTCTGCATGTGTATGGTTGAATGAAAAAGCACTTCATAAAATGGATGGAGTTGTTGAAGCCTCTATAAATTTTACAAATAATAAAGCAAGTATTATCTGGGCTGATGATGTTGTGAAACTATCAGCACTTATTGAGATGATTCGTGCTATTGGATACAACGCTTATCCATATGATGCTTCTCTTCAAGAGGCCCATGCAAATAAAGAACGTAAAGATTATTATCTACGTATGGCTGTTGCAATATTTGCATCTATGAATGTAATGTGGATTGCAGTTGCACAGTACGCAGGTTTTTTCAGTGGTATGACTCAAGAGATGAAGACAATTTTAAATATTGCTGAGGGTGTGCTAGCTACTCCTGTACTGTTTTATAGTGGTTGGATTTTTTTTCGTGGTTCTTATTATGGTATGAAAAATGGTGTTGTAAACATGGACCTACTTGTTGCAACAGGTGCTAGTTTAACTTATATTTATTCTGTATATATAACTATTGTTGAGAGGGGTGAAGCTTATTTTGACTCTGTAAGTATGATTATAACTTTTGTATTAATTGGAAAATTTTTAGAAGTTATTAGCAAAAAAAATGCAGCAGACACTCTTGATATTATAGGAAAGCATCTTCCAAGTGAAGTTAATATTATTCAAGATGATAAGATTGTTTCTGTAAAATTAGAGAGTGTAAATGTTGGAGATACAATAGTTGTATCATCTGGAGAAAAAGTTTTACTTGATGGGGATATAAAAAAAGGTGAAGGTTACTTTGATGAATCAAATTTAACGGGAGAGAGTGAACCTATATTTAAAAATATAGGAGATAAAGTTATTAGTGGAACTGTAAGTATTGATGCGGATATTCATTATAGTGCTAGTCGTGATTTTGAACACTCAACTCTCTCTAATCTTGTATCACTTTTAGAGAATGCAATCAATAAAAAACCAAAAATAGAACAACTCGCTAATCGCCTCTCTGAGCATTTTTCAACTACTATTTTAGTTTTAGCATTTTTAACATTTTTTGCTTGGTGGTTCTGGCCACATAGTTTTGAAGAGTCACTTATGGTAGGGATAGCTGTAATAGTTATCGCTTGTCCTTGTGCATTAGGTCTTGCAACTCCAGTTGCTACACTTGTTGGGTTGCATCTTGGTGCAAAAAAAGGTATTTTATTTAAAGAAGCTGCACAGCTTGAAACTATGGCAAAGGCTGATATATTACTTGTTGATAAGACAGGAACATTAACTATTGGTAAGCCAGAAGTTATTTATATTAAAAAATATACTGAATTTGATGAAACTCTTTTGTACTCTTTAGTAAAATCATCTAAACATCCTATATCACAAGGAGTTACAAGTTACTTAAAAGAGACGGTTGGTATAAATGATGAAGTTATTTTCGACTCATTCTCTCAAATACAAGGAGCAGGTATAGTTGCTACTTACAAAGGTCAGCAATTTTTAGGTGGTAATAATAAGCTACTTCAGAAATATGGCTTGAGTATAGATTTTGAGAGTGATAGAAGTCTATTCTATTTTGCAATAGATGATAAGGTAGTTGCTGTTATTGAATTAGAAGATAGAGTGAAAGATGGTGCAGAGGAGTTAGTTCAAACAGCAACTAGATATGGTATTGAAACAATAATGTTAACAGGTGACCAGCGATCAACTGCAGAAAAAATTGCAAAAGAGATAGGTATTTTAAATGTAAATGCTGAGTTGACACCAGAAGAGAAACTGACTTTTGTTGAAAAGTATCAAAATGATGGTAGAGTAATTGTAATGGTTGGTGATGGAGTGAATGATATATTAGCACTTGGTCGTGCTGATATAGGTATTGTGATGGGAAGTGGAAGTGATATTGCTGTGGACGTGAGTGATGTAGTTCTTTTAAATAATTCACTTGAATCTCTGATAGCTGCATTTAAAATATCAAAAACTACATTTGGGCTTATTAAGCAGAATTTTGCGATATCACTTGTTTATAATGCAGTTACGATACCTTTAGCAATGGCGGGGTATGTAATACCTCTAATTGCTGCTCTTTCTATGAGTTTTAGCTCATTATTAGTAGTTGGAAACTCTCTACGTATAAAATATAAATGGAACAGGAGTTAATATGGATAATTGGGTAGTTGCTATGATGCTAGGGGCATCACTTTTTTTAGGTGCAATTGCACTTTTTGCATTTTTATGGGCACTAAAAAATGGACAGTTTGATGATGAAGAGAAGTTCTTAAATGCAGCAAAGTTTGATACGGAAGAAGATCTTATAGATGCAGTTACATCAGAAAAGAAGACAGAAGAGTTAAAGAAGAAAGTGTATAAACCCGAATAGTTTGTAAAAAAGGGGAAGTTTATCCCTCAATGCCTAAGCATAAAGGGATAAGATAATTTAGAAACTATTTACCAATAGTTTGAGAAAATGCATCTAAGTCAGCATCAGAATATCTAGCAACTTGACCTTTCATAACACCTTTCATTGGTCCACCGTAAGTACCAGCTTTGTAACCTTTAAGTGAAGTAGCGATATCTGCATGACTCATTTCAGAAACAACTTTCGATTTACCCATTGCGTGTTTTGACCAGTCAGCACCATGACATGCTGCACATGCTTTGCCGTTTACTGCAGCAGATGCAGCTGTTACTAGTGCTAATGTAGCTATTGAAGCGATTACTAATTTTTTCATTTTAATTCCTTAATTTAATGTTTCGAATACATTATAATACTTTGAGTCTTAAATACTTGTTAATGAATTAAAAGGTATCATTTTATTAAAATAAATTCCCTATAGGTGTGAAGATGAGATACATAGAAGATGATTTAACAAACAAAACTATTTTAATTACAGGTGGTGCTGGATTTATTGGCTCTAATTTAGCCTTTTACTTTCAAGAGAATCATCCTGATGCTAAGGTCGTTATCCTTGATATGTTTAGAAGTGGAGAGACACTGAGTAATGGTAACTTAAAATCATTTGGTCATTTTAAAAATCTTATAGGGTTTCATGGTGAGATTATAAGTGGCGATATTAATGATAGAGAGTTACTACAGCGTTTAGAGAGAGAGTATAAATTTGATTATATTTTTCATGAGGCAGCTATTAGTGACACTACTGCTTTAGAACAAGATCTTATGATAAAAACAAATGTAAATGCATATAAGGATTTACTTGATTTAGCAGTAGCACATAATGCGAATATGATCTATGCCTCTTCAGCCGCTACATATGGAAATGCAGAGTCTCCTCAAAAAGTGGGTAGAGAAGCTCCAAATAATGTATATGGTTTCTCAAAACTCTCTATGGATCATCTCTCTCGTGAGTATATGAAAACAAATACTATTAGTATCGTTGGACTAAGATACTTTAATGTATACGGAGCAGGGGAGTATTTTAAAAATACAACAGCATCTATGGTTCTTCAGTTTGGGCATCAGATACTTTCTGGAAAAAATCCAAAACTGTTTGAAGGAAGTGATAAAATTCTTCGTGACTTTATCTATATTGGGGATATTATTCAAGCCAATATCAAAGCTATGCGACCTCAAGAGAGTGGCATTTACAATGTGGGTACAGGAAAAGCAAGAAGTTTTCAGGATATAGTTGATATTTTGCAACAAGAGCTTGGAACTTCGTTAGAGTGTGAGTATATTCCAAATCCATTTATTGGTTCTTATCAGTTTCATACTGAAGCAGATATAGAGAGTAGTAAAGAGTTTTTAGACTATGCTCCAGCATATGAGATGGAAGATGGAATAAAAGCCTATGTCGCAGAGATAAAACGAATATATGAAACAGAAGTGAAAAAATAGATGCAGATGTTAAAAAATGCTAAACCAAATATATTAGTTATTGGTGATTTGATGATAGATCACTATCTTTGGGGATCTTGTGAAAGAATTAGCCCTGAAGCACCTGTTCAGGTCGTAGATATTAACAGAGAAACAAGTGTGTTAGGTGGTGCTGGAAATGTTATTAACAACCTTGTAACACTTGGTGCAGATGTAAGTGTATGTAGTGTAATCGGTAAAGATGAAAATGGTGTAGAACTTATTAGTATGTTGAAAAACATTAGTGTTGATACCTCTAAAATAATTATTCAAGAGGGTCGAAAAACATCTAAAAAGAGTAGAGTTATTGCAGTGAGTCAGCAGATACTTCGATATGATAAGGAGAGTAAAAACGCTATTAGTAGAGATTCTGAGGAAACTATCAGTGCTTTAGTCGAAGACTCTTTAAGCGATTTTGATATTGTTATCCTTTCTGACTATGGAAAAGGAGTGCTCACTCAAGAACTTTCGCAATCAATCATAAGTGTGGCTAAAGCAAAAAATATCCGTGTTCTTGTTGATCCAAAAGGTGATGATTTTACAAAGTATCGTGGTGCATATCTTTTAACTCCAAATAAAAAAGAGGCTATTTTAGCTTCTAAGATAGATATAGTGAATAATGAGTCATTAGAGAGAGCACTTAAAAAGTTAAAAGAGGAGTGTGAACTGGGTGTATCACTTATTACTCTCTCTGAAGAGGGTATTGCAACACTTGACTCTAAAGTAGAGATATTTCCAACAGTTGCTAAAGAGGTTTTTGATGTAACAGGTGCAGGTGATACTGTGATAGCATCAATAGCGTTTGCATTGAGTAGTGGTAAAACTATTCAAGAGAGTGCAGCATTTTCAAACCTTGCAGCAGGTGTTGTTGTTGGTAAGATAGGGAGTGCAACGGTAAGTCTTTCAGAGATAGAGGAGTATGAAGCATCTCTACATAAAAGTACTTCTGATGCCCATATAAAAAGTTTTGAAGATATAGAGTCTGTTGTAAAACGCTATAAAGAGAATGGTAAAAAAGTTGTTTTTACTAATGGTTGCTTTGATATTCTCCATGTAGGACATGTGAAATATCTTCAAATTGCTAAAAGTTTTGGTGATGTTTTGATAGTTGGACTGAACTCTGATGCTTCTGTATCTCGTTTAAAAGGTCCAAGTCGTCCTGTAAATATTGCAGAAGATAGAGCTTATCTTTTAGCAGCACTAGAAGCTGTAGACTTTGTCGTCCCTTTTGAAGAGGATACTCCTTATGAATTAATCAAAATGATAGCACCTGATACTCTTGTAAAAGGTGGTGATTACGAGGGAAAAGTCGTAGTCGGAACAGAATTTGCTAAAGAGTTAAAACTCGTTGACTTTGTTGATGGCAAAAGTACAACAAAAACTATAGAAAAAATCCAAGGACAAACATGTTAAAAAAATTAGTACTACTTACGGCATCTGCTATTTCAGCATTTGCACTTCACTATGCAGAGATAAATATAAATGATAAAGATTTAGAAGTTGGCGCAAAATTTGATATGGGCCAGTTTAATAAAAATGTAGAACCAGATAGTATTTTTGTTGGTGCAAAATTTTTAAATCCAGATCCAAAACATTCTGACCCCACAACAGATATTGACCCTCTCTATGAGTTAAATTTTTTACTTTTAAAACCTGTTGGTGATATGGGTATGAAGTTTGGAATGGGTGTAAAATTAAACTATACAAATAAATTTGCTTCTCTTCCTTTAGGTGTTGAGTTTCAGTATAAAATACCTGCAAAAAAATTGATACCAATGTACCTTTATGGATCTCTATATTATGCTCCAGAAGTATTAAGCTTTAGTGATGCGATGGATTACTTAGAGTACCGTATAGCTTTTGATGTTGAAGTGATAGAAAATGGTAAATTTACAATAGGCTATAGACATATAGATACAAACTATGCACCTAGTAGTGACTTGACATATAATCAGTCTCTATATTTAGGCTTTAAAATAGGTTTCTAAAGACCTATTTTAAAAGTTTATTTACACTCTCTATAACTTCAAACGCCATTATTCCCTTCATACAATCATGATGTTTAAGAGGACACTCTCTTTTCATACATGGTGCACATTTTAAATCATGTCGTACAATCTCACTTTTTTTATTTTTCCACTGTGATGTCTCTTTATGTTTCGTTGGTCCAAAAATAGCAACAGTAGGTACTTGATAAGCTGCTGCGACATGCATAGGACCACTGTCATTTGTTATAAAGAGAGAACACCCTCCAATATTTGCACATAGCTCTTGTATATTTGTTTTACCAGCAAGGTTTGTATAGTTAGATATGTTTAGCTCTTTAAGGGAGCTCTCAATATCTCTTGCCATTTCAATCTCTCCAGGTCCACCAAAGATAATAATATCGTAGGTATTACTAAAGGCTGCTGCAACTTCTGCAAAGCGTTCAGGGTACCAACGTTTTGCACTTCCATATGTAGCACCCGCATTGATACCTAAAGTTTGTTTTTCAAACTCCTTAGCAGGTATATAGAGTTTGAGCTCTTTTGATGTACCATTAAATGAATCACAATTAACCATAGCTAATTTACTGTACTGTTCTACTAAATGTCTATCTGCTTTTATCTTGGGAGTATGAGAGAGGAGTAGTCTTGAGTGCCATGAAGCTTTTGCAAGTGTTAAAACAGTATTGGTAAAGCGTAAAAGGAGAGAAGAATAGATCTGATTTCTAAAGCTTACTGCCAAGTCAAACTTACCTAACTCTTTGGCTAGTTTATAGGTTGCTAGTAAACGTGAAGATGACTTTTTAGTCTCATCGACAATAGCTTTCTCACAAAGAGGATGATACTTGAGAGCTTCTATACTCACATAACTCCCCACAAATGTAAATTGAGCATTGTGATAGTGTTGGCTAAGTAGTTCTATAGCTGGAGTAGCCATTACAGCATCGCCTAACCAGTTGGGAAGAATAACAAGAATTTTCATTATGTACGCTCACTTGCATTGATTTTTGTGCCTACTTCTTTTGTTATGTATATATAAAGAGGTGCTGATCCTATGGATAAAATATCCTCTTTTATAATCTTTCCATTCTTATCAAAGACCTCAAAAAAATCTTCATTTTTAAGTGTTGTATCTTTGAGTGACCAGTGTATCTGTAGGAGTTGTTCATTTATCCAAAACTGTAAAATATAGTAGTCTCGTTTAATATCTAAACGAAGAAATTGTGCATGTTTGAGTGTTTGAGACATATACTTATATGTATCGAAGGCGGAACGTTTTTTTATACCGTTACGATTATCTATGAGTCCATAACCTGGGGCTATAAGTTGATGCCATGAGACAGATTCTATCTGCTGCGATGCAAAAGCGAGAAGATAATAGCGCAACATATAGTCACCATAATGCTCCTCACTTATACACTCATATTCACTAGTTGGAGCATAAGGGGCTGTCCCTTTTATAGGCCAGTTTACCTCTGTTATATGTAACTCTTGTCCTACTTTTGGAGAGAGCCAAACCATAGTACTCAGCCATGCTATCTTGTCAGAGAGTGTAAACCCTAACTGCATGTTTTCAGGGGCTCCTCTCCTATCGACATATAAAAGAGAAGATATTCCATCATATCTATACTTGAAAGAGTTAAAAAGGGTCTGTGCTGTAAAGTGATACTCAAAGTCTATAACACCACTTCCTATAAGTTTTACAGTTGGGTATTTCTCTTCTCTTAGTCTATATGCTACTTGAAAGAAGTTATTGTACTCATCTACAGAAAAAAATCCCCACTTAGCACGGTTTATAGTAGTCCCAATTTCAAATATATCTATAAACTCTTCAAGTTCAGAAAAAATTACTGATAAGTTATTATAAAGTAGCTCTAAATCTTCAATATGTTCTCTGTCTTGAAGGATTTTAAGAGTGATTTTTTTCTCTTTGTGTGGTTCTAAAAATGTTTTAAGTTCTTGAAGTGTATCCATTTCCCAAAGTTTAAAACGCACTAAGATAGTAGTTATCTTTAACTCCTCAAGAAGCTTATTTGTTTCATTAGGTTCTTTTTGGAAATCAATACCTATAGAAAAAAATTCTTCTGATTTTATCTGTTTCCGTTTAACAAAAGGCATAGCGACAAGAGAGATAGGGAGTATAACAAGTGTAGTAAAGATCATTTTTATAAAAGAGTTTTTTTGTGAAGAGCGCATCTGCTTTTTAAAGGCTCTATCTTTTAGTTGTGCTGGCTGGTCGGAATAATTATCCCATGTAAAAGGTTTTTTCATAAAGAGAATTATATCAATTTTTTACTAAAACTAACTCTTGATATATAAATAAAAGAAAAGAGTTTTTAGCCTTTTTTATAGACTTGGTTTTTAAGTAAAGAGCAGACTTTAGAGTAGACACTCTCAACTGTTTAGGAATAATCTCCTTTAGTAGTCTACGTAGACTCATTTTTAGAAAAAAGATAGATATCTGCATTTGGGTACTTCTTTTTTAAAGAGTGTAGTCGTGGTAAGTGGAGGAGTGTTGTTCCAAAATATGGTCTATTTTGCATAAAGATGGAAATATTCATACTATGAGTCCTCCAAGTGATAGATATCTAAATATCTGTTTTTCATATTCTCTGTAGAGTATTTATCAATGGAGTTTTTTGCTTTTACAGAGAGAGTTTCTCTTAATTTTTTATCATTATAGAGAGTAAGAATAGCTTGGACTATGGCATTCTCATCACATGTAGGAATGAGTAATCCATTCTTTTTATCATGTATAATATCTGGAATACCACCCACATTACTTGCTATAATTGGAACATTTAGTTGCATAACATCAAAAAGAATAGATCCAAGGCCCTCATTTCTTGATGGAAATACAAATAGATCAAAACAACTAATAAAATCATTTACATTATTGACAAAACCTTCAAAAGTTACATTTTTTAAAGATTTTGCTTGTGATTTAAGTATGTTCTCATCGGCTCCTCCACCTACAAATACAAAGTGCATATCTGGATGAGATTTTTCTAATATTTTTGCAGCTTTTATTAAAAAAGATTGCCCTTTATGTCCATCATCAAGAGCACCTACATGCCCTATAATAAACTTATCTTTATATTGTGAACGAATTTTGTTGATACTGTTTTGGTTTAGAGATGTTCCCGTAAATGCACTAGGAATTATTTCTATATTTGCATTTGGAGCTACTTTTATAATCTCTTTTTTTATGGCATGAGAGAGTGCTACAACTCTACTTGCACTATTGTATAACTTTTTGTTAAGAAAATTATTTTTTATTTTGTTATCAACTCTTCTTGTAACAATGTAAGGGATTCTTGTGATTTTATGAGCAAAGTATGCAAACTGTAGGGCTTTTGTCTCATGTGCATGGATAAGTGTTGCATCTTTTATCTGTTTTATAGAGAGGATATAGGGTTTTGCAATCTCAATGATAGTTAAATTTTTTGTTGTTTTAAGTCGCTGGGTGAGTGCCGAGTTTTTTCTTACTAAGAGTTTTTGGTGTATACCTACTTTGGATAACTCTTGTATAAGTAGGAGTGTCTGTCTCTCTCCTCCTCTAAAGCCCTTCGCAAAATTTAGATGTACTACGATTTTTTGCAATTTAAATACCTTTTTATATATCTAAAAAACTTTCCATTAAAGTTTGATATAGCTATTACTAAACCTCTCCAGCCATCTAAAAAACCAAGTTGTAAAAAGTATGTTTTAAAAAATGCAAAAAAAGCTTTTAAAATTACTAGAGTAAGAGAACAAGTTTTTTTATCTTTTGCTGCTAAGTCAGAGTATTTTATAACTTTTTGTAGAAATTGATTGACATTTTGAATGGCATTATGCTGGAAACTATTTTTTAGTTTTGTCTGTTTAGTATCTTCTTGAATTTGAATATATTCGTGAACCATATTATTGTTAAATTGATACTCTGACTTATTGTATAGTCGAATTAAAAAATCTTTGCCCCATCCACTATGTTTAATCTCTTTATTAAGAAAAAAGTTGTCACGCTTAAGGACAAAGACCTCTTTTGTATCGTTTAAACTTAGTTCTTGTAGCTCTTTAAGTAATTTCTCTGAGAGTCTCTCATCACTATCTAAAGAGAGTATCCAGCTATTTTTGGCATACTCACTAGCTCTATTCTTTGTTGGACCAAAACCTAAAAAATCACCATTTATTAAAGTTACATTGGCATAGTTTTTTATAATATTTTCTGTATTATCTGTAGAGTTATTACTATAAATCACTACATCACTAAAGCTTTTTAAGGAGTCGAGTGTCTCTCTTATAGTAGCTTCTGAGTTCTGTGAAATAATTACACAAGAGATATTATCTATCTTAGTCATTTATCTCTTTTCCCTTGAGCTTTTTTTTGAAGTTTTTTATTTTTTTGTTTTGATTTGAGTATGCTATAACTTTTCGTATAAAATTATCACTACAAGTATAATGCTTTTTGTACTCTTGAGCCATAAGTGTTAGTTCTTCTTCACTCGCCCAGAGTTTAGAAAAGTTTTTTGCACGATCTTCCTCTTTTAGTTCAAAAAAATTCATTCTATTTATATCAACAATTTTAAAAGTAAAAGAGTCATTCTCTTTTTTAATTAAGATATTTCCTGGAGAGTAGTCATTATGATAGATGTTATTGTTATGAAGTTCTAAGGTAAATCGAGCAAAAGCTTGAAATATAGCCGCTCTATTTGAAAAATCTTTATTTAAAAGAGGCTCTCTAATGGTATAGTCATACTTGAACTCTTCACTTATAAAGTAACTCTCTTTAAGTAAACCAAATTTGTAAAACTCTATATAGCCAATAGGCTCTGGTGTAAAATCTTTAATTTTAAGTGCATAAGTATAAGACTTTCTGGCTTTTGAATCTCGGAAGTATGAGTAAACTACTTGATTGAGTAAATTTGGAATTTTAAATGATTTGACCACTATGTCTAAATTTTCTAAAGAGATAACTTTGAGTTCATTTCTTGCTTTATGTATACTTTTTGTAGTGTCTGCAAAAATATCTCTTATATTTATGAGTGTAGTATTGAAAGTTTTATATTTTTGATTTATTTCAAGTTTAAATGACACAGAGGGAACCTTCTAAATAATATAGTGTATTTTAGCATTATTATGACTATTTTTTTAACTAATCTGCTGAGAATCTTTAAAGTACTTTTCTAAAACCATAAGAGAAATAGTCTGTTCAAGTTTCTCATCTTTAAATTGTTTAACATAAGTATGTGCATTGTTTATTATTTGTAATGCTTCATCAATATGCTTAGAGTAGTATGCTGTCTTTTCTTCTAAGTCTGAGTAATCATCTTTTAGTAGAACATAGTGATAGTTTGGGATTAGAGTTCCCTCCATAAACCATGTTTCATATGTTGGTTTTACCATGAAGGCTAAAGAGTTTGAAGACATTACCCACTTGAGATTTGAGGCGACATCATTCCCCTCAATGGCTAAAATAAACTTATATTGTAACTGCTCTTTGAGTTGCATCTTTTCTTTCTGCCATGCTACTTTTACATCACCTTTTGTGTTTGTTTGTCCTATGTCACAAGAGGGATGATTATGAAACTTTTGAATGAAATCTTGTCTTTTTTCTGTATAACATTTACCTCTCCAAACCAAAATATCTTTTTTATCTTTAAACTCTAGTCTGTCATTTACAAAAATAAAGTGTCGTACTTTATTGAGTTTCATTAAAATAGAGTTTTGATTGCTGCCGTTAATAGGCCGACTTTTAACGAAAGAAGGCTCCTCTGGGATTTCTGTTACATCTCCAAAAACATAAGAAATTTTTAGAGTTTTTTTGAAGTAACGAAGATGCTCTAAGAGGTCAAAGTAGTAAGTTTTCTTTTTTTCTTTTTTTATAAACATCTTTATCGTAATGTTTTGAGAAGTTATTGCAAAACTATTTTCAACTTTATTGTAGTAGTTTACTCTCTCACGGAGTTTTTCTAAATTATTTTTATCTTTCAAAAGATTTTTTACTTTCTGTCGAAAAAAGATATCAGGAGTGAGCAGTCTAAAAATATTTACTAGATAATAGGTTAATTTAGTATTTTTATTTAGGTCAATACGTAATTTGTTTTTTATCATGAAGAAGATACTTCTTTAATTTTAGAGTCAGTAATACTAAAAAGTCCCATAAAAAGTACAAAAAGAACCAATGTAAACTGTTTGATTAAAAGTGGTTCAGCAAAACAGGAAACAAAAAATATAGTTGTAAAAAGGATACTTATTTCCTTGATTTCTTTCTCCTTAATTTTGAAAATAAGCATTTGATAAATAATATTTAGAAAAAGGAGAAAACCTACAAAACCAGTATCTAAAATTATTAGTAAGTACTGATTATGAGGATGTAGATTAGACATAAATTTTTTTCTCCCATCATTAAGAAAGTTATAGTTATGTTGTTTAAGTTGTTCTTGAATGGCTTGTGAATAATTTCCAAGACCATTTCCAAAAGGGTGCGATCTAAAAGCATCGTATGTAATTATCCAGTAAGCAAGACGAACACCCCACGGGCCATTTAAATTGTTGTTAACTATATTTGTAACATCATGTTTTGTATTATCAACTCTCATTACAAAAGAGTCACTGAGTGAATAAGCTGAAGAAAAAATAGTTATTAATAATAAAGTACTAATGAAAAAAGATTTTATTGTTAATCTATAATGAATAAAAGATAAAACAAATATAGCGGCAATAAGTGCTACTTGTCCCGTCCTTCCTGTAGATAGAAAAAGGTTTCCTGTAACAGTAAAAAAGAAAAAAGCGATAAATAACTTCTCTTTTAAAGAGTAAATAGATGAAAAAAGTCTATTTAGTAGTAGCATAGAAGAGAATGCTAGAAATACACTGTAGTCCATATGCATCATAAAAGGGCTAGGTGTAACAGGGGTTGCATGTTTAAAACTCCAAAATTCAAAGAAGACACCATAAGCGATAATTTCACTAATAAACATCCCAGAAAGGAAGGCTGTTATAATAGGTTTAATTTGCTCCCTCTTAATGGAAGTAGCAATAACAAATAGAGCAATGAGATAGAAGTTTAAGCGAATTGTTCTTGAGAGGTTCCCTGAGTAGTCAGTCCATAACAGGGTAATAAAATTCCATAAGATAAATAGGGTTATAGCGATAAGGACTCTGTTGTCTTTAATTTTTTTAAATTTATTTTTAAAATCACCTTCGAAAAGCCAAAAGAGAATTAAGAGAACTGTTATAAGGCTAATAAGAGCCCGAGAGAGAGGAATAATAAATGCAAATACAATAACAAGTACGAAAAATATCTTTTCAAAATTTAGTGTACTTCGGAGTTGTTGTATATATGTCATTATAGTCCTTAAGATAATTTAAGTTTAAAATTATATTTAAATTTTTATTAAATATAGTATAATGGCAGTTCAAATAGCAACAAATGATGTTTTATAAGTAAAGGAATATACAAGAAGTGAAAAAGTTTCTGTTCGTTATCGTTTTCTTTGTTCTTTTCTATAATTTATTAATACTCTATGTTGATAATAATCTTATAAATCGTATTCCTTCTAAAACATATAGTAATTGTAATAAAGTTTGGTCCTCAAGAGGTCTTTATAAAACACATAGTAATCAAAATAGTTGTGAGAGTTTAAGTCGTGCATTTGAGAAAGGATTTTATGGTGTTGAAGTGGATTTTTACTATGATGATACTTTAAATAAATTTATCATTTCTCATGCTAAACCTAAAAGAGACAAAGAGGGACATCTTCACTATGCATTAAAAGATGGAAAACTATTTACATTAGAAGAACTTTTTTCAATAACAGCGGAGCAACACTACTTTTGGCTAGATTATAAAAATCTTGATAGATTATCTAACAGTGAGACTCAAAATGCTATTAAAAGGTTGAATATAATAACAAAAGAGC
This sequence comes from Sulfurimonas sp., assembly GCA_027063505.1. Classification (GTDB taxonomy): domain Bacteria; phylum Campylobacterota; class Campylobacteria; order Campylobacterales; family Sulfurimonadaceae; genus Sulfurimonas. Next base: position 12,301 of record JAMORO010000047.1, on the reverse strand, counting down.
ATATTGGTTTAAAAGAGAGAATATATCTTGAAGGTTCTACCCCAAATAATTTAGAACTTTATACAAATGCAGGATTTAAAACACTATTTGCATTTCAACCTTTAAAATCAGATAGTCCCTTCTCATCCATTTCGTCAAATATTTATAAAATTACTTACTATTTTTACAATATAACAGCAGTCGCTCTCCCTTATGGACCCCTTGAGAATCCAAAGTACTCTCATCTAACACAAAAAAACCTCCAAGGTATTCCAATCTTCCTTTTTCATGTTCCGGATAATGAAGTTCTTTTAAGAGAACTCGTTAAACTCAAAGATATACGTGTTATGTTAGTAGGAAGAGACCAAAGTATAAATCGTTCAAATATAACAAACTGTTCTAAGGAGAACTGATGCAGATAATAAAATATCTATTTCGTTACTATCTCTATATGATAGCCATATTTTTCATAGGAAGATCCCTTCTACTCACTCTTTATTTTGACAAAACACAAGGTAGTGATAGCTTAATATGGCTTACTTTTTTGTACGGTCTACGTATGGATACTATTGTGACAAGTATTTTACTTGTAGTGCCTCTTATCTTAGTGACACTCTCTCCAAAAATACTACAAAAATTTGTAGAACTTTTTTTAAAATATTATTTTATGATAGTACTTGCATTTCTTATCTATATAGAAAATGCAACTTTTCCCTTTATAGCACAGTATGATGTTCGCCCTAACTATCTCTTTGTAGAGTATCTGGAGTATCCGCAAGAAGTCTTTGGGATGATATTTGCAGAGTATAAACTAGAACTCTTTATAGCATTCTCTATGATTAGTATTTTTATTTTTTACTTTAACAAAAAGTCTAAAAGTAACTTAGATGCTATTTTTTCTATGCACTACTTAAAAAGAGTTGCACTTTTTATTCCTCTCTTAGCAGTTCTCTTTATAGGGGTTCGCTCCTCTTTTGGACATAGAGCAGCAAATATTTCAGATGCGATGTACTCTTCAAATAGAACACTAAACGAAATCACTAAAAACTCTCTTTACTCTATCACCTATGCAATGTATACAAATAGAGTGCATGGTGGTAATAAGCTAGTAAAACAATATGGTGATATGAAGTTAGAAGAAGCATATAGTCGTGTGCAAAAAAGTTTAAATCTTACAGATCTAAACGATAACAACTCTCCTTTAAGTCGTTTAGAGAAAACACACTTTAAACAGCAAAACTCTAAAAACTTAGTTGTCTTTGTTCAAGAGAGTTTAGGGTATCAGTTTGTTGGCGCAGTTGGTGGAGAGAAGGGAATTACACCAAATCTCAACCGCTTAGCAAAAGAGGGAATTTTATTTACAGATTTATACTCTAACGGGACAAGAAGTGTAAGAGGTTTGGCAGGTCTTACTGCTGGAAACTACTCTATACCTGGTAAAGGTGTAGTAAAGAGAAATAAATCTCAAAGAGATTATTTTACTATAGCAAACTTACTCAAACCCTATGGTTATAAATCTCTTTTTATTTATGGTGGAGAGAGTCGTTTTGACAATATGCGTGGATGGTACTTAGGAAATGGTTTTGAAACTATTATAGATGAGCCAAAGTTTCAGAATCCTTCTTTTGTAGGAACATGGGGTGTTTGTGATGAAGAGGTGACACAACGAGCAAATAGAGAGTTTAAAAAGATGTATGCCAATGGTGAAAAATTTGTCACTGTAATGTTTTCAACTTCAAACCATTCCCCTTTTGATTTTCCCGATGGAAAGATAGATCTTATCGATGGTGTTAAGAAAAAGAGTGTTAAAAATGCTATAAAGTATGCAGATTTCTCTATTGGATCTTTTATAGATCAAGCAAGAAAAGAGGCATACTACAAAGATACTATATTTGTAGTTGCCGCTGATCATAATGTTCGTGTTTATGGGGATGATATGGTTCCTGTTGATATGTTTCACATCCCTGGACTGATTTTAGGGGAGGGTGTAGAGCCTATGGTTTATGATAAAATTGCGACACAGCCCGATATCTTAGCTACAGCACTTGATCTTCTTGGAATGGACTTAAAGTATCCAATTATGGGGCACTCTATCTTTAGTGATAAGAAAAAAGATATAGCACTGATGCAGTTTCATAACTCTTATGCTCTTAGAGAAGGCAATACTGTAGCCATTATAAGACCGGGCAAAGAGGCTTTAACATTTGAGTATAAAGAGAAACATCTTGTAGCTATAGAGCATAATAGAGAGTTAGAAAAAGATGCTTTAGCCTTTGTTATAGTGCTAAATAATCTTTATGATAAAAAGTTATATAAGTAATGAAAAAAGTTTTTAAGCGCTATATACCTTATATATTAGAGTATAAGGTACAGTACTTTTTTGTTTTAGTAGGTATATTTTTAACAGTTGGTTCTACTATAGCAACTGCAGAGATAATGAAGTATGTTATGGATGATATGCTTATAGAGAAAAAAGAGGCGATGCTTACACTCGTTCCTTTGGCTCTTATTGGGATCTATCTCTTTAAGGGGATTGGCCGCTATATTCAAACAGTGTTTATGAACTATATTGGGCAGCATATTGTGACCCGTTTTCGTGAGATTCTTTTAGATAAAATTATTCATCTTGATATGACTTTCCTTTATCTCAATCGTAGTGGAGAGTTGATCTCTCGAGTAACTAATGATATAACACGCATTCAATATTTTGTCTCAAACATGCTTCCTGAGCTCTTTCGTGAGAGTTTAACGGTTGTTGGTTTAGTGATATATATAGTCTATCTTAATCCTCATTTAGCTTTTTACTCTTTAGTGGGAATTCCCCTTATTTTTTATCCTCTTATTGTTATCGCAAAAAAGTTAAAGAAGTATTCACACCGTTCTCAAGCTAAAAATGCAGATGTTATTACTCGCTTGACAGAAGTGTTTAACAACAGTGAAATAATCAAAGCTAATGCTACAGAAAAATTTGAAATGCAGCGTTTTAGTGTACAAAACTGGCAGTTTTTCAAGATAAATATGAAAGCAGTGTATGTAGGTGAGATAGTCTCTCCTTTAATGGAAATCATAGGAGCAGCAGGTTTAGCAGCGGTAATTTTTCTTGGTGGTCGTGAAGCGTATAATGGTAACATCACACCAGGAGAGTTTATAGCTTTTTTAACGGCTGTAGGACAGGTTTTTCAGCCCGTTCGTCGTATTGGTTCTATCTACTCAAAAATCCAAGATGCAGTAGCTGCAAGTGAGAGAGTTTTTGAAATTTTAGATACTGAAAATAGGATAATAGATGGTGAGAAAACCTTACAAGAGGATATTAAAGAGGTGGAGTACAGAGATGTAACCCTTCGATATGAGAACTACAATATTTTAGATGGTATCACACTTAAGATAAAATCAGGTGAAAACATAGCACTTGTTGGTGATAGTGGTGGTGGAAAATCTACTGTTATGAATATGATTCTTCGTTATTATGATCCTGATAGTGGGAGTGTTCTAGTTAATGGCACTGATATTAAAGAGTTTACTCAAAAATCATTAAAGCATCATATCTCTCTTGTGACTCAAAGAATCTATATTTTTCAAGATACTTTGGCTGCAAATGTTGCTTATGGTGAAGAGAATATTGATAGAGAAAAAGTTTTAGAGGCACTGAGACTTGCAGATGCACTTGAGTTTGTTGAAGCACTAGAAAATGGGATAGATACCTTTATGAGTGAGTCGGGAACAAACCTCTCTGGAGGGCAACGCCAACGTATTGCCATAGCACGGGCTATCTATAAGCATGCATCAATTATACTTTTTGATGAGGCAACTTCTGCACTTGATAACGAGAGTGAAAAACGTATTCAAGCGGCTTTAAACGAGTATACAAAAGATAAAATTACAATGACTATTGCACATCGACTCTCCACTATTGAGCATGCTGATAAGATACTAGTACTTCAAAAAGGTCGTATAGTTTCAAGTGGAACACATCAAGAGCTACTTGAGAGTTCAGAGGTATATCAGAGACTTGCAGGGACATTCGAAGAGTAGTTTTAGCCGTTTGTTAGTAAAATTTAGAGATAATCCCATTACTTAATGCCATCTGTACTATTGGGATGAGTTACTATTTTAGGGGAATATAATCAAATGCAATTAGACTACACAAAATTTTTAAAATACTCAAAACCAGGACCTCGCTACACTTCATATCCAACAGCCTTAGAGTTTAGTGATGCTTATGAGTATGATACCTATATCAAAAAGTTAGAGGCACAAGATAGTTCAAGACCTCTTAGCCTCTACTTTCACCTCCCTTTTTGTAAAAATGCTTGTTATTTTTGTGGTTGTAATGTTGTGTTTACCTCTAAAGAGGAGAAGATGCTTCGTTATATGGAGTATCTTAAACGTGAGTTAGAGATACTTTCAAAACATGTAGATTGTAAACGCGAAGTGATCCAGATGCATTTTGGTGGGGGAACTCCTACATTTTTTACAGCACCACAACTTAAAATCATCATTGATGAGATAAAATCATACTTTCCTAACTTTATTGAGGGTGCTGAAATTTCTTGTGAAATAGACCCTCGTCATATAAATGAAGATCAGATGAGAGTGATGAGTGAAGCTGGATTTAACCGCGTAAGTTTTGGGATTCAAGATTTTAATGAGAAGGTTCAAGTTGCAGTACACCGTGTCCAGCCATATAACATTACAAAAGATGCGATGGACCTAGCTCGTAAATATAATATGATTTCAGTAAATGTTGACCTCATTTATGGTCTTCCTTTTCAAACTCTAGAGACTTTTAAAGAGACACTTGCTTTAGCTCTTACTCTAAACCCTGATAGATTTGCAGTCTTTAACTATGCGCATGTTCCTTGGCTTAAAAAGACTATGAGAAAGATAGATGAGACTACACTTCCTCTTCCTGATGAAAAACTCGCAATCATGCAGTATACGATAGACTTTTTAACTTCAAATGGTTACAAGATGATAGGTATGGATCACTTCGCAAAACCTGAAGATGAACTCTTTAAAGCGATAGAGAAAGGGGAACTCCATAGAAACTTTCAAGGCTACACTACTAAGGGTGGTGCTGACCTCATTGGTGTTGGACTCACTTCGATAGGTGAGGGTGTTGATAGTTACAACCAAAATTTTAAAGTGATGGCAGAGTATGAAGAGGCTATAGATGCTGGAAAACTTCCTTTTGAACGTGGTGTTGTTCTCTCACAAGATGATCAGATTCGTCAGTATGTTATCATGGAACTTATGAGTAATTTTAAGTTAGATATACAAAGATTTAATAAGCTTTACAGTGTAGAATTCAAAACTTACTTTGCTGATGCCATAGAGGAACTCAAACCATTTGTAGAAGATAATTTAATTACTATGGATGAGAATAAAATAGAGTGCTCCCAGACGGGGACACTACTTATAAGAAACATTGCAATGGCGTTTGATGCTTACATGCATCAACACTCTGGTAGTAAGAAAACTTTTTCAAAAACGGTGTAATAATGAATAAACCTTTAGAAGATATATTTAGTTTTGATGAGATTCAAGATGATTGTGTTAAGTGTGGGAAGTGTATCCCTGTCTGTACTATTCACAATGTAAATGCTGATGAAGTAACGAGTCCTCGTGGATTTATCGACCTTTTAGGTGCATACAAACGCGGTCATCTAGAGATGGATAAAACGGCTAAAGATATTTTTGAGTCATGTTTTTTATGTACTGCATGTGTTGAGGTGTGTCCAAAATCTCTTCCCACAGATATGGTTATAGAACAGGCTCGTGCAGATATAGCGAAAAAGTTTGGAATCGCTTGGTATAAGAGAGCTTTCTTTTTACTTCTTCGCCATAGATGGCTCAACGACTTGGCTTTTAAACTTGGGTGGGTATTTCAGACTTGTGGTTTTAAGATAAAAGCAGACATTGACTCTATGCATTCGCGTTTTAATCTCCCGATGCTTAAAGCAGATAGACTGCTTCCGAGTCTACGTAAAACATCATTTTTAAACTCTCATCCTGAAAATATTGACAATGGTGGTAAACGAAAAGTTGCTGTCTTTATAGGGTGTTTAGGAAACTATAACTTTAAAAGTGTTGGAGACTCTCTTTTAGAGATACTAGAGACTTTAGAGATAGATGCTTTTTTAGCAAAATCTCAAAAGTGCTGTTCTGCACCTGCATACTTTACAGGTGATTTTGACACAGTTGATTACAATGCTAAGTTTAATATTGAGTACTTTGAAGGATTTGCTTCTGACGTTGAAGCTATCATAGTACCAGAAGCGACATGTTCGGCAATGCTCAAGATTGATTATGAACACTACTTTCATGACCAACCAGAGTGGAAGGCTCGTGCTAAAGCTGTGATGAGTAAGGTCTATATGGCAACAGAGTGGCTACAAAACCATACTGAGTTAGAGAAAGTTCTAGCGACAAAACAAGCCCTTCCAAATATAGTTACGTATCATGATCCTTGCCATGCTAAAAAGATGCAGGGTATTCATGAAGAGCCAAGAAACTTAATTCGCCAAAACTATAAAATAGTAGAGATGAGTGACCCAAATACATGTTGTGGTTTTGGTGGTATAACGATGCAATCTGAGAAGTATCACTTTGCAAAAGCTGCTGGAGTTCCAAAAGCTGCAATGATTAAAGCAACAGGGGCAGAGATAGTCTCCGCTGAGTGTTCCGCTTGTCGTATGCAGATAAATAACTCAATGGGTGTAGAGAGTACAACTATATTTAAAAATCCTATAGAGCTTATTGCTGATGCACTAAAGGCATAAGATGGAGTATTTTGTATGGAGTAGTAGTCCTATAGCACTCTCTCTTGGCAGTATTACAGTCTACTGGTATGGAATTCTTTTTGCGAGTGCTATTTTAGCGGGTCTTCACTTTATGAAGTGGGTATATAGACAAGAGGGACGGGATGAAGAGATGCTTGAGTCTATGTTCCTTTACATCACAGTAGGGATAGTTGTGGGTGCACGACTTGGACATGTACTCTTTTATGATCCTGCATATTACTTTGCTAACCCTATGAAGATACTTGCTGTATGGGAAGGTGGTTTAGCCTCTCATGGTGGCGGGAGTGGTGTTATCTTAGCACTCTACTTTTTTGCTAAAAAACATAATCTTAACTACATTTGGCTTCTTGATCGTGTTGCTATTCCTACTGCTCTTTTTGGTTTTTTTGTTCGTTTAGGAAACTTTATGAACTCTGAAATCATTGGAAACCCTACAGATGTTTCATGGGCAGTTATATTTTCTCGTGTAGATATGCTTCCTCGCCATCCAGCACAACTTTATGAGGCTTTCTCTTATCTTGCTATATTTATACTTCTTACTATTGTATATAAGTACAAACGCCATAGTATAAATAACGGACTTATTTTCGGACTCTTTTTAACACTTCTCTTTAGTGTACGTATTTTAGTGGAGTTTGTAAAAGTTAAACAAGCTGATTATGATACGAGCTTTTTGATGATGAGTACAGGACAAGCACTTAGTCTTCCTTTTATATTTATTGGTTTAGGATTTATTGTCTGGAGTCTTAGGAAGTAATGCAAAAAGCGATACTTATTTACTTTATCTTTGTAAATATCGCTGCTTTTGTTGTTTATACTTTTGATAAGTATCGTTCCCGTGTGAATGCTTCACGTATTAGTGAGCGGGAGTTACATACATTTTCACTTATTGGTGGGTTCCTAGGAGCCTCTTTAGGTATGGCACTCTTTCGTCATAAAACAAGTAAGATCTCTTTTTTACTTAAACATATAATCATTATGACTCTTTGGATTATAGCGATTCTTTATTACTTTTTAGAGCTTAATGCACTTAATTTTCTTCGTTAATTATCTATGCTTTCTATGTTTCTTCTTTGCTCTATGAACTGAAGTTTTCCAAAAATAGTTTACACCCCAGTAGGCTAAAAAAGAACCAACTATGGAGTATATAACTGTTCCAAAATAGAGTGGAATAAAAATATCATCTATATTTTCACTAAACCAATCAAGTGTCATCTCAACGGGTGCTGCTTGGATGCCTAAGATAAAAGAGCCTGTAAGATACTCTATATAGTACATTGGTGGCATTGTAAAGGGATTACTGAGCCAACACATAGCTAAGGCAATAGGAACATTAAACCTAAAGAATGGCATAAAAAGAAGTACAGCTGCCATCTGCATAGGCATAGGAATAAATGCTATAAATACACCTAAAAAGACACCCCTTGAGATCATCTTTCTGTTAGCAGCTAAAAATTCTGGAGGAATTTTAGCTTTTTGTATAAAGGCCTTTAGTTTTTCACTTTTGGTTGTTTTTTTAAGAGTTTTTCGTATCATTAGGCATATTGTAACCTAAGCTAGCTTGCGGCTCACTAAAGTAATACCCTTGTGACTTATTTACTCCCAGTTCTATGAGTTTATCATTGATCTCTTTTGTCTCAACATACTCACCAATTGTTTTGATATTCATCTCTTTTGCAAAGGCTACGATAACGGAAGTTATGAGTGCAGAGCGTTTATCATGTGTAATCTCTTTAATAATACTTCCATCAATTTTAATATAGTCTGCATGAAGTTTCATAAGATGTTCAAAGTTTGAGTATCCTGTTCCAAAGTCATCAATGGAGATTCGACAGCCAAAATCTTTAATCATTGTAATAAACTTCTCTATATCATCAAAATTCTCAATACTTTCACTCTCAACAATTTCAAAAATAACTCGATTAGAGATATCATACTTTTTAAGAGTCGTTATAATATGATTTGTTATATCTTTATCTAAAATATCATCAATAGTGATATTTATAGAGAACTCATAATCATTATCTTTAAAGGCTTCAAAACTTTTATTTATTACTATTTTTGTGAGTTGCTTATAGAGTTTTGATTTTTTTGCAATTTCTAAGAAGTGATAAGGTGTAATTACTTTACCATTTTTATCTATAAGTCTTATAAGTGTTTCATATTTCTTTATATGCTTATTGTCATGATCTATAATTGGTTGGTAGAACATAGTAATTCTATCTTCTAAAATTGCCTCTTTAATCTCTTTAATCCATCTAAGATTATTTTCATACTCTTTATTTAGTGAGTGGTCGCTGTTATAGACCATGATGTTTTTAGACTCTTTTCTTGCAGCAATGAGAGCCATATTCGCAGTAGTTAAGATATGTAAGTTGTCTTCCTCTGATATACCAATAGTGATACTGAGTGTAATAGACTGATTGTCTGTGAGGAGATCTGTTTTAGCATTTTGAATCAGAAGATTTTTAGCATTTTGTACAATATTATCAAGACTATTCTCTTTAGTAATAATTACAAACTCATCACCACTTAATCTATAAAGTTTTGTATGTGTCGTTTTTATAGTTTGTGCTTTTAGAAACGAGCTAAATTCAATGAGAACTCTATTTCCAAAGTCTTCTCCATAGAGATTATTAATTTGTGAAAAGTTGTCGATATTTATAAGTGTTACAAAAAGCTTCTCTTGTACATTAATCTCTTTTAATAGAGAGTTTCTATTTGGGAGAAGTGTTAAAGAGTCTGTATAGAGCAGTCTTGTAAGCTCATCTTGGTGTTCCATAAGCTGTGTAATGTTATGACGAATAGCAATAAATTCTACTATTTTATTATCTTTATTGAGGATAGGAGATATAGTTGCATCTACCCAGTAGTTCGTGCCATCTTTTTTTCTGTTTTGAATACGGCCATGCCATGTTTTCTTACCTAAAATAGTCTGCCAAAGATCTTCTAAAAATTCATTAGAAGTCTTTGGATGTCTTATAATGTTATGGTTTGCACCAATAACTTCTTGTTTATTAAAACCTGTAATAGTGTAGAAGTTACTGTTTGCATAGGTAATCGTTCCATCAATATCTGTTTTGGTAACTATTAGATTATTATCTATACTTGTTTTATAACTCTCTAAAAATGAGACTGTATTTGAGAGGTCTTCTGTTTTTTTAAGCAGTGCATCATGTTTAAGTCTGAGTTGCTCATCTGTATTTTTATCTGTTTCGCCTATAAAGTATCGCAGGAGAAAGTAAACACCAGAGAGTGCGATACTAATGTTGAGTATAAAAAAGATCTCAACAGCAGCAGATGACATCTCTATAGTTACAATCTCGGCAAGTTTCTGATCCATAATGGCAGAAAATATGACAAGTAATATAAAAGAGTAGAGCCATTTAAGTGAATTGGCTGACTTATCGTGAATAAATGCAGTAATTGGCGCAAAAAATGCCCATATGAAGATATAGCTACTCTGAGTAAAGCCTCCAAGTGACCACATTAACATAAATGGAAGGAGTAGGATAAGACTCATTTGTGCTTGAAGAATAAAGTTGATATCTTTTGTCTTGTAGAAATGGAGTACTGTCAAGATAGAAGCTACAGTATAAAAGAGAGGGATTGAAGCTGGAAGGTAATATCCTAAAAAGATATAGATTAACGACCAGAAAAATCCAAGAGGTGCAATGATAACGGGTACCATAGTTATGGAGATTTTTTGTAGTTGTAATGCTTCATCATCGCTTGATTTTATACCAACACGAAGAGTAAGATATATAAGTTTTTTAATAAAGTTCAATATTTTATACTACCTAGGCTAATAATTTTTAATATCCAATTATATCACAAAAGTATCAAATTTCTAAAGAGGGGGAAAAATATGATAAAATTACATATATATTTATAAGGTATGAAATGTCATTTGAAAAACTAGGAATCATAAAACCACTACTGAGTGCAATAAAAGAGATGGGTTACGAAAAACCCACAACTATACAAACGAGAGCTATTCCTTTAGTTCTTGCTAAAAGTGATATTTTTGCTACTGCACAGACGGGTACAGGAAAAACAGCTGCATTTGGCCTTCCTCTTTTACAGCGTTTACGTAAACCTCTTGAAAACAAGGGTGTGCGAGCTGTAATACTCTCTCCAACTCGAGAACTTAGTATTCAAATCTATGAAGATATAGAGAAGTATGCTAAAAATATGAAAATTAAAACAATGATCTTAGTCGGTGGCAAAGATTTAGAGAAACAACGTAAAAAGATTAAAGAGGGAGTAGAGATAATCATTGCTACTCCTGGTCGTTTACTCGAGCATATGGAGAGTGGACTCTCTTTAAACGATGTTGAGACATTTATTTTAGATGAGGCTGATCGTATGCTAGATATGGGCTTTACTAAAGATATTCGAAAAATTCATCCTTTATTACCAAAGCGTCACCAAACGTTACTCTTTTCCGCAACATTTAGTGAAAAGGTAAGAAAACTTTCGAAACTTGTACTTACAAAACCAGCTTTTATAGAAACAGCAAAGAAAAATACGACAGTTGATACGATTAATCAAATCGCTTATTTAGTAGATACAAAGAGAAAAGCAGAGTTGTTGGCTTATTTAATAGGCTCTCGAAACTATCCCCAAGTCTTAGTATTTACAAGAACTAAGGCGAGTGCAGATGAACTGGTAATAGAACTGAAAAAAGATGGCTTAAAGTGTGGCATCATTCATGGGGATAAAACAAAAGCAAACCGTCTCAAAACATTAACGCAGTTTAAAGAGGGTAACTTCAAAGTTCTCGTTGCGACAGATATCGCTTCTCGTGGTTTAGATATTGAACATCTACCATATGTTATAAACTATGAGCTTCCTTCTGTTCCTGAAGATTATGTGCATCGTGTTGGTCGAACTGGACGTGCTGGCCGTGAGGGTGAAGCTATTTCACTTATAGATGTTTATGAGAAGTATGAGATTAGAGATATAGAAAAACTAATCGGTCAAAAAATTCCTCAAGAGACTGTGGATGGATTTGAACCTGATCCGACTATACGACGTAAAGATGTAGATGAAGTAAAACTCAAAGCAGAACATAAACGAAGCAGTGGAAAAAAAGAGCGTAAGTACAACACAAACACAAGTGGTATGCCACAAACTCGTAAACAAGTAAAAGTGACTAAGAAAAAGAGAAAAACTACAAAGCGTGATGGCTAATAGCGTTTTATGTTTGCTGACTTTGAGTTAGAGATACTCTATAGGGATGAGTACCTTGTAGTTATAAACAAGCCTTCAGGGCTTTTAGTTCATAAGTCTATGATAGACAGACATGAAATTTATTTTGCTATGAAGATGTTAAGAGATCAGATAGGGCAGTGGGTTTATCCTGTTCATAGACTTGACAAACCGACTAGTGGTGTTTTACTCTTTGCACTTGACTCACACACTGCAAAACTGATGAGTGAGCAGTTTCGTGAGCATACTATAGAGAAAACTTACATTGGGATTGGTCGTGGCTACTCTCCTGAGTCTGGGCTCAT
>JAMORO010000046.1 GCA_027063505.1 Sulfurimonas sp. | reverse complement strand
AGTTACATCTTCATTGTTACGCTCTACTACAAGAACTTTTTCAACTGGAGTATCACCCTCTAGAGCAGCATCAACAACAGGTTTGAGCATATATGGTTTAGTCTTACGGTAAGCACCATCAGCCGTGATAACTACCTTAGCTTCCGCATCAATAATTCTATCTTTAAGTGCTTCAGAAGAGAACCCACCAAATACAATAGAGTGAATAGCTCCAATACGTGCACAAGCGAGCATCGCATAAGCTGCTTCTGGAATCATTGGCATATAGATAACAACTCTATCACCCTTAACAACTCCGAAGTCCTCTTTAAGTAGATTAGCAAAACGGTTTACATTTTTATAAAGGTCTAAGTATGTGATAGTCTGAACATCACCACGGTCACCCTCAAAAATGATAGCCGCTTTATTTTTGCGTGTATCTAAATGACGGTCTATACACTGGTGTGCAACATTGAGTTTACCACCATCAAACCATTTTACAAAAGGTGCTTTAGACTCATCCAAAACATTTGTAAATGGTTCAATCCAGTCTATTTTCTCTTTTGCAGCATCGCCCCAAAAACCTTCATAGTCATCTGTAGCTTTTTTCATTAATGAATGGTATTCATCCATACTACCTATATTGGCATTTTTAGCGAACTCTGGGTTTGGTTGAAAGATTTGTTTTTCTGACATTTTATTGCCTTTTTATTTTAATTAATTGCGAAAATTATATCTAAGCAAAATTTATCTTTCCTTGAATTTTTCGCTCTATAATTTTTTAAAGTTTATATAAGATTTTATTTTGATTCACTCTATTTAAAAAGTTTCACTATAATTGCGAAAATTAAAACAAGGTAATAAATATGTTTGGAAGAGCAAAACTTAAAGATTATAAGATTAGTGCAGAAGAGTCACTTAAACAGCAATATGCGAAAGTAGATACTGCAAAAGGTATCATATGGATAAAACTTTTTCCAGATGAAGCTCCTAACACAGTTGCAAACTTTGCACACTTAGCAAATACAGGTTTTTACAATAACTTAAACTTTCACCGTGTAATCCCAGGATTTATGGCTCAAGGTGGTTGTCCTACAGGAACTGGGACTGGTGGACCAGACTGGGCAATAGCTTGTGAAACTGATACAAACACTTCAGTTCACCGTCCAGGAACTCTCTCTATGGCACATGCAGGACCAAACACAGGTGGAAGCCAATTTTTCATCACTTTTGTTGATACTCCTCACCTAGATGGCGTTCATACTGTTTTTGGTGCTATTGAAGAGGATGATGAAGAGAGTTTTAAAGTTCTTTCTCAGATTCAAGGTGAAGATGCTATTAACTCTATTTCTGTAGTTGAGAGTAGAGACTAGAGATGAAAAAATCTCTTCTCTCCTTTAGGAGTAGCTTTAGTGAGAGGAATGATAAAGGAGCTTTGCTTCTTTGTCAGGAGATAATATGTTAGTCCATATCTGCTGTTCGGTTGATAGCCACTTCTTTTTAGAAAAGTTACAAGCAGATTATCCACGGGAGAAACTTACAGGTTTTTTCTACGACCCCAACATCCACCCCTACTCTGAATATCAATTACGATTACTCGATGTTAAAAGAAGCTGTAAAAAACTTGGAATTGATCTACTCGAAGGCGAATACGATTATGAAAACTGGCTTCAAGCTGTCCGTGGACTTGAAAACGAACCTGAAAAAGGGAAACGTTGTGAAGTCTGTTTTGATAAGCGTTTTTCTGTTAGTGCAGAAAAAGCCTTAGAACTTGGTGAGAAAAAGATAACAACTACCCTACTCGTAAGCCCCCTCAAATCACAAGAGCAACTCAAACGTGTTGGCGATGCTTTTTATGAGAAAAATGGTGTTGAATTTATATCAGTTGACTATAGGAGTGGTGGAGGAAGTCAAGACCAAAGCCGTGTTACAAAAGAGGAACAACTCTATCGTCAAGACTATTGTGGTTGCATCTTTGGACTCACTATGCAAAGAGAGCAACAAGACAAACTTATGGATGAGATGTTCTCCCCTATATGTGGTTCCATACTTCCGGCTTCTATCGAAGAGCGTATTGAGATATATACCAAACGCAATGAGATAGAAGAGATAGGTAAAGAGTACAAAATAATAAAGCATAAGTTTTTAAACTATAGACAGATGAACTTTAAACTCTTAAAGGGAAAAACAAAAATTCTTGATGCTTATGCACTTTCTTACTCAACACTACCAAGAGGAAGAGCACAAGGAAAAGTTGAGTACAGCATAGATAATATTCATTATTTTAATCGTGAAGAGATAAAATTTATCACTCTTGACTTTTTTAATGAACAAAACTCTACTAATTACCAAACAATAAAAGAGTTGATTTACAATCCTTTAACACAAGAAAAAGAGATTTCTTTTAGAACACAAATAAATGCCACAAACTATGACTTAAGCCCCATAATTGTTGTAGCTGAGATACCAGAGGGCAAACTAACAATTACCCTCGATACAAAAATTTATGAAGACACAAAAGAAAAACTAATCATTCTATAATCTTTTTTTAGGTAAAATAAGCGAAAATATTACTAGAAGGCTTTTTATTATGATTATGGATGTTATGGAAATTCAACAAATTCTACCTCACCGCTACCCTTTTTTACTCGTTGACCGTGTTACAGAACTTACAAAGGGTGAGTCAGTAGTTTCTTACAAAAATGTATCTATCTCAGAGCCAGTTTTTCAAGGACACTTCCCGGATCATCCTATCTACCCTGGTGTTATGATTCTAGAAGGAATGGCTCAGGCTGGTGGAATTCTTGCATTTGAAAGTATGGATATGACCAAAGAGGAGGCTGCACAAAAAGTAGTTTACTTTATGAGTATTGATAAAGCAAAATTTCGTGCACCTGTTCGTCCTGGAGACAAACTAGAGTATAAAATCACTGTTATCAAACAAAAAGGTGCTATCTGGATGCTTGATGGAAAAGCTTATGTAGATGACAAACTTGTTTCTCAAGCAGAACTTAAAGCTATGATCGTAGATAAATAGAGCCTATTTTGAGTAGTAACATATCTAACCTTGCTGTTATCGAAGATGGTGCAGTTATAGGTAAAGACGTAACAATCGGGCCCTTTTGTTTCATCTCTAGTCAAGCTATCATTGGTGATGGAACAACTATAGATGCAAGTGCTTGCGTTTATGGAAAAACAACTATTGGGAAAAATAATCATATCTTTTCTCATGCAGTTATTGGAAGTATTCCTCAGGACTTAAAGTTTAATGGTGAAGATGTTGAACTTATCATCGGTGATGATAATACTATCCGAGAGTTTACACTTTTCAACCCTGGAACTAAGGGTGGTGGTAGTAAAACTATAGTTGGAAACCATAACCTTTTTATGGGTTATGTTCACTTAGGTCATGATGTTATCATTGGAAACCACTGTATCTTAGCAAATGCGGCTACTCTGGCCGGTCATGTTGAGCTTGGTGACTATGTAGTTATCGGTGGGATGACTCCTATTCATCAGTTTATTCATATTGGTGACTATGCAATGGTTGGTGGTGCAAGTGCTCTGGCACAAGATGTTCCTCCTTTTTGTATGGCAGAAGGAAATCGTGCAATACTACGTGGTCTTAATCTTACAGGACTTCGTCGTAAACTTGAACGTGAAGATATCAATGCTCTTAAAGCTGCTTATAGAGATCTCTTTGAGTCTGGTCAACCACTCAAAGATACAGCAAGTAGACTCTTAGAAGAGACAAAAAATCACTATGTCAATGACCTCTGTGATTTCGTACTAAAAACTAAACGCGGTATTCCGTTTGAAAGGAAAAATTTAGATGATAAATAGACACTGTAGCTTTTGTGATGCAAGTGAGAGCGAACAAAACCCTCTAATAGCAGGCAATGGCGTTTATATCTGTAAAAACTGTGTAGTCTCTGCATATAAAATTATGTTTGGTGATGAGAGTGCAACAGAGACGGAGGAAGCCAAAGAGCTTCTTGAAGCAGTTGAAAACCTTATGACGCCAAAAGAGTTAAATAATTTTTTAGGTGATTATATCATCGGTCAAGAGAGAGCAAGAAAACTTCTCTCTGTTGCTGTTTACAACCACTATAAACGTATCTTTAAAACTACTCAAATTGCAGATGATGATACAGAAATTGCAAAATCTAATGTTCTTCTTATTGGTCCAACTGGATCAGGAAAAACACTTATGGCTCAGACTATTGCTCGTGTACTTAATGTACCTATTGCTATAGCTGATGCAACAAGTCTCACAGAAGCTGGTTATGTTGGTGAAGATGTTGAAAACATTCTTACAAAACTTATCCAAGCTGCTGATGGTGATGTTGAGCGTGCTCAAAAGGGAATAATTTTTCTTGATGAAGTAGATAAAGTAGCACGTATGAGTGAAAACCGCTCTATTACACGTGATGTTTCAGGAGAAGGTGTACAGCAAGCACTTCTTAAAATCATCGAAGGTTCTCATGTAAACATTCCACCAAAAGGTGGCCGTAAACACCCTAACCAAGAGTTTACATCCATAGATACTACAAATATACTCTTTATCTGTGGTGGTGCTTTTGATGGTTTAGAAGAGATTCTTAAACGAAAACAGGGTGAGAATGTACTCGGTTTTGGACATGAGAAAAAGACTAAAGATGAGAAAAAACCAACATTTGATATGGTTGAGCCTGATGACTTAGTTCATTTTGGTCTTATTCCTGAACTTGTAGGTCGTCTTCCTATCATCGCCTCACTGAGTGAAATTAGTGAAGAGGATATGGTTCGCATTTTAACAGAGCCTAAGAACTCACTTATTAGACAGTATCAAAAACTTTTCTCTATCGATGAAGTAGAGTTAAACTTTGAAGAAGATGCACTTTTAGCAATCGCTAAAAAGTCTATTAAACGTAAGACTGGAGCTCGTGGTCTACGTGCTATTTTAGAAGAGAACATGATTGACATTATGTACGAACTTCCAGAGTATGCAGGATATGAAGTTCTCATTACTGAAGCAGTTATAAATGATGGTGAAGCCCCAGTTTATATTAAAAAAACAACAAAAAAAACAGCATAAGGTTAACTAAATGATATTTAATAAAATTGTAGGACTTTTCTCAAACGATCTCTCAATAGATTTAGGAACAGCTAATACTATTGTTATCGCAAAAGGTCGTGGTATTATCATCAATGAGCCTTCTGTTGTTGCTGTAAAGACTGAAAAATATGGTCAGACAAGAGTTCTTGCTGTTGGACATGAAGCAAAAGATATGGTTGGTAAAACACCCGGAAATATTAAAGCTATTCGTCCTATGCGAGATGGTGTAATCGCTGACTTTGATATGACAGAAAAGATGATTCGTAAGTTCATCGAAAAAGCACATGGTCGTAGCTCTTTAATCTCTCCTCGTATCATTATCTGTGTACCTTATGGCCTTACTCAGGTTGAGCGTAAAGCAGTTCGTGAATCAGCACTAAGTGCTGGTGCTCGTGAGGTATTTCTTATAGAAGAACCGATGGCAGCTGCAATTGGTGCGGGTGTTGATATTCGTGAACCACGTGGAAACTTAGTTGTTGATATTGGTGGTGGTACTACTGAAATCGGTGTTGTTTCTCTTGGTGGTCTTGTTCTCTCAAAATCTATCCGTACAGCAGGTGATAAGATAGACCAAGGAATTATCAATTACGTAAGAAAAAAGTATAACTTACTTATCGGTGAAAGAGTTGCAGAAGATATTAAAATAAATATCGGAACAGCAGTTACTCTCGATGAAGAGTTAGTTATGACTATTAATGGTCGTGACCAAGTTGAAGGACTTCTTAGTTCAGTAGAACTCACTAGTGAAGATGCTAGGGATGCAATGAAAGAGCCGCTAAAAGAAGTAGCTGAAGCACTTCGTGATGTGCTAGAAAGAATGCCACCAGACTTAGCTGGCGATATTGTAAACAATGGTATTATACTTACTGGCGGTGGAGCACTTATCCGCCAACTTGACAAATACCTCTCTAATATCGTAAGAATTCCTGTTTTTGTAGCAGATGAACCACTTCTTGCCGTAGCTCGTGGAACTGGTCGTGCACTAGAAGAGATAGACTTACTACAAGAACTATTTGAGAATGAATAAAGAGTTATTCTCCTACTTATTTATTATAATTGCACTCCTTGTGGGTGCTCTTTACTACAGTAACGCGATACAATCCCCTATTATTTCAACACTCAACACTGTCAAAACAAAATATCATAACACAACAAAATATATAGGTGATACTATAGATGCACACTTCTATCAAGTACAAGAGATAAAAAATCTAAAATTACAGTTAAAACAGTATGAAAAAAACCACTTAGTTATGCAAGAGTTAGCGAGTGAACTTCATGATATCTATAAAATCAAAAATCCAAAACTTCACTCTAATCCACAGATAGAACTAGTAAGAGCTATCTCCTATGAAAAGTTTGGTGACTTTAACAGAGTTTGGATGGATATTCCCGAGTATAATAGTTCAAAAATATATGGACTAACATATAAAGAGTATGTTGCAGGAATCGTAATCAATAAAAATGAGAGACCTTTAGCACTTCTAAATAAAGATCTCAAAAGTGCTTATGCTGTTACTGTAGGAGTACAAAATGCACCAGGAATTACCCATGGAAACAATGGAGACCAGTTGGTTGTTAACTTTATTCCAGCTTGGTTTAAAATAAGACCAGGTGATGAAGTAGTAACATCAGGACTAGATAACACTTTTATTAAAGGGTTAAAAGTCGGAAAGGTGATTTCTGTTTCATCTGCACAAGGGTACCAAACAGCTTTGATTAAACCCTATTATGAGTCAAATGAACCTAATTTTTTCTATATGATAAGAAGTGTTCGATGAAATATATCTTTTTAACTTTATTACTTACTTTATCTCTCTATGCCAAAGATCAAAAAGTAACCCTAGGTCTAGGAGCCTACTTTCAAACACAACCCTATAAAGATACTGATACACTTATGATTCCCTCTCCTGTTATCTTTTTTGATAATGGGATTTTCTATATAAGATGGAGCCGTGGAGGAGTCTACTTTCTAGGTAATAAAGGTGAGAAGTTTTCTTGGGGATTATCTCTTACTGCACAACCTAGGACATATGGTTACTCTCCAGAGGATTCTAAATATTTAGAAGGAATGGATGAGAAAAAAAATACTTTTGAGGGTGGTTTAGCATATAGTATGCAGTATGAAAAAACCTACTTAGAAGTAATGCTCCTTACCGATATACTAGATAGATATAAGTCTTGGATCTTAAAAGCTGAACTTGGCGATGAGTTTAGTTTTGGTAAGATTGTACTCTATCCAAGTGTAATTATCACCTATCAATCAAGTGATTTTATCAACTACTATTTTGGTATCAGTGAAGAGGAATCCCAAAGAACAGCTTATGAAGTTTATAAACCAGGACATGGTTTTAGTATAGGATTTCAAACTTATGCGAAGTATCCTATTAACGATAAACTCTCAGTTTTACTAAATGCTAGAGTTGACAGAATACCTACACCTGCTAGTAAAAGCCCTCTCGTAACAACACCTTATATCTACTCTGGGCTAGCTTCACTCATATACACTTTCACATATTAAAGAAAACTCATCAAATTTTAAGTGCCCTTTAGCTATAATCTCTAAATTTTTAAAAGATTATTCTAAAGGGTAAAAATGCCAAAACGCACCGACATACATACTATTTTACTTATAGGTTCTGGTCCGATTATTATCGGTCAAGCTTGTGAATTTGACTACTCTGGAACGCAAGCCGTTAAAACTCTTAAAGAGTTGGGTTACCGTGTAGTTCTTATCAACTCTAATCCTGCAACTATTATGACTGACCCTGAATTTGCTGATCGTACTTACATCGAACCTATCAAAGAAGATGTTATTGCTAGAATTATCAAAGAAGAGAAAGTTGATGCTGTTCTACCAACTATGGGTGGACAGACTGCTCTTAATGTAGCCACTTCAATGTATGAAAAAGGTATGCTTGAAGGAGTAGAGTTTCTAGGTGCAACTCCAGAAGCTATCCATAAAGGTGAAGACCGTTCTGCATTTAATGAGGCGATGATTAAAATTGGTATGGATTTACCAAAAAGTCGTAATGCTTACAGTGTTGAAGAGGCTATTGAAGTAGTAAAAGAGATAGGCTTTCCTGTAATCTCTCGTGCTTCATTTACACTTGCTGGTGGTGGTTCAGGTGTTGCTTACAACATGGAAGAGTTTAAAAAACTTGCAGCAGAAGGTATCTCAGCTTCTCCGGTAAGTGAGATAGAGATAATGGAATCAATGCTCGGTTGGAAAGAGTATGAGATGGAAGTTATCCGAGATAAAGCGGACAACTGTATCATCGTTTGTGCTATTGAAAACTTCGATCCTATGGGTGTCCATACTGGTGATAGTATCACGGTTGCCCCTGCCCTTACTCTTACAGATAAAGAGTACCAAAGAATGCGTAATGCCTCTTTCGATATTCTTCGTGAGATCGGTGTTGATACCGGTGGATCAAATGTTCAGTTCTCAATCTGTCCTAAAACTGGTCGTATGATCGTAATCGAAATGAATCCTCGTGTTTCTCGCTCATCTGCACTTGCATCAAAAGCCACTGGTTATCCAATCGCTAAAGTTGCAACTCTTTTAGCTGTTGGTTTTACTCTTGATGAGATTACAAATGACATTACAGGAACTCCTGCATCATTTGAACCTGTAATTGACTATGTTGTTACAAAGATTCCACGTTTTACGTTTGAAAAATTCCCAGAAGCAGAGAGTACATTAAGTACTTCAATGAAATCTGTTGGTGAAGTTATGGCAATTGGGCGTACTTTTAAAGAGTCTATGCAAAAAGCCCTCTGTTCACTAGAGACTGGTCTTTGTGGTTTTGATGAGATAGATGCAGATATGGACTTCATCCAACACGAAATTCGTCGTCCAAATGCAGATAGAGCTCTTTATGTAGCTGAAGGTTTTCGTCGTGGTATGAGCATCGAAGAGATGTTTGATACTTGTCAGATTGATCCTTGGTTCCTTTTTCAACTTAAAGAGATGATGGAAAAAGAAGAGACTATTACAGATAAGATTCTTTTTGATGCGGATATAATGCGTGATGTAAAAGTAGATGGTTTCTCAGACAAACGAATCAGCCAACTTATCACTAAAAACTCAGGTCACAATGTAACTGAAAATGAAGTTTACGATGCTCGTAAAAAACTTGGTGTAAGTTTAGAGTTTAACGAAGTAGATACTTGTTCTGCTGAGTTTGAAGCACTTACTCCATACCTCTACTCAACTACAAACATTACAAAACTTCCAAATGTTACGAACCGTGTAGATAAAGATAAAAGAAAAGTTCTTATTCTTGGTGGTGGACCTAACCGTATTGGTCAAGGTATCGAGTTTGATTACTGCTGTGTTCATGCGGCATTCGCTTTAAAAGAGATGGGTATCGAAACTATTATGTACAACTGTAACCCTGAGACTGTTTCTACAGACTATGATACTTCAGATGTACTCTACTTTGAACCAATCGACTTTGAACATGTACGTGAAGTTATAGAAAATGAGCAACCAGATGGTATCATCGTTCACTTTGGTGGTCAAACACCACTCAAACTTGCAGATGGACTTACTAAAATTGGTGCTAAAATCTCAGGAACTCCATCTGCAGTAATCGATCTTGCAGAAGATAGAGAACAGTTCTCTAACTTTGTAATAAAACATGGTCTGAAACAACCAGAAAATGGTCTTGCTCGTGCAAAAGAAGAAGCTGCACCAATCGCTAATAAACTTGGATATCCAGTACTTGTCCGTCCCTCTTTTGTTCTTGGTGGTCGTGGTATGAAAATCGTTTATAGTGAAGATGAGCTTAATCAGTATATGGAACTTGCTATCTCTGTTAGTAATGAAGCACCAGTTCTTATTGACAAGTTTTTAGATCAAGCTATTGAACTTGATGTTGACTGTATCTCTGATGGTAAAGAAGTTTACATCGGTTCTGTTATGCAACATATCGAAGAAGCGGGAATCCACTCAGGTGACTCTGCTTGTTCACTGCCTCCTGTGAACTTATCAGAAGAGATGATAGAAAAAGTTGAACAACAGACTAAGACTATCGCACTTGGCTTACAAGTAATAGGTCTTATGAATGTTCAGTATGCGATTTATCAAGATGAGATTTATCTTATCGAAGTAAATCCTCGTGCTAGCCGTACTGTTCCTTTTGTATCTAAAGCGACTGGTATGCCTCTTGCAAAAGTTGCAACTCGTGTTATGATGGGTGAGACTCTAGAGAGCTCTTTAGCTTACTATGACAAGTATGACATTGTTGAAGAGCATAATGGTCTTCGTCGTCCAAAACTTAAAGGGCATGTTTCTGTGAAAGAAGCAGTGTTTCCTTTTCATAAACTTATGGGTGCTGACTTAGTACTCTCCCCAGAGATGAAGTCAACTGGTGAAGTTATGGGAATCAGTAAAAACTTTGGTGTCTCTTTTGCAAAAGCACAGATTAGTGCTGGAAACAAAATTCCTACTGGAGGAACATGTTTCTTAAGTTTTGTAGATACAGATAAAGAGCATGCAGCAGAGATCGGCCGTGGACTTGTAAAACATGGCTTTAAACTTGTAGCAACAAAAGGAACACAAGAAGTTCTTCAAGCAGCAGGTATAGAGTGTGAACGTGTACTCAAAATCTCTGAAGGCCGTCCAAATATCGAAGATAGTATGAAAAACGATGAAATAGCAATGGCTATAAATACTTCAGATAACAACACAAGCAAAAAAGATGCTACGGTTATTCGTCAAGAGGTACTTCGTCGTAGTATTCCATACTTTACTACACTTAGTGCAGCTCGTGCGACTATCTTAGCACTTGATGAGATGGGTGATGAGACATGGTCAAAATCAACAGCACTTCAAGACTTCCTAGTATAACCTCAGAGGTTATACTAACACAGACTGATACTACTGTCGGTTTTTTATCACAAGATGAAAAGAGACTTCAGAGTATCAAAAAACGACCTTCGAATAAGCCTTTTATAAAAGTTTATAAAACATTTAAAGCTCTTAAAAATGCAAATATCAGAGTTCCTTCATCGAAAAAAGCCATATTAAGACGAGCTACTAAAACTACCTTTATCATAAAAAACTCTGCTTTTAGAGTTGTAGAAGATCATTTAGATTCTGTGCTTCTGACATCTAAAGTGTGGAACTACTCAAGTTCAGCAAATGAGAGTGGCAAAAATTTTGATAGAGTCTTTTGTGAAGAAAAAGCTGATATAATTATTGAAAATAGAAATGCTCTTTATGAAGGTAATTCATCAGCATTATATAAGATTAACCATATAAAAAGAGTGAGGCTTCGATGAGTAAAATAATGCTAGCACTATTAACAGGTATGTTAACTACCTTTATCTTAGACTTCTTTCTCTTTTTAGGGATTAAGCAGAACTATATAGATCTGCATGGTATTAACCTCTATTACAATATTTTATTTGCTGATAATCAAAATATTTTTATCTTTAGCTTCTTTACTATTCTATTTGGCTATATGATAACATACCTTGAAAATAAGATAACATTAATAGGGCTTACACTCTTAAGTACTCTCTCTCTATCAACACTTATTACACCTATAGGAGAGAGTCTTGGTGAGATTATCCTTATGAAAAAAGATGTAGTTATTCAAACACAGCGTTTTTCATATCATGGAGATATTCTCTATAATGGAAGAACAACAGTTACCTTCTATGACTATAATATAGATAAAATTTTACATATAAAAAAAGATAAAATAAAAGGAGATTTTTAAATGAAACATATTACGAGTAGCGTTTTACTAGGAACTACAGGAGCACTGATGATGAGTGTTCTCTCTGGATGTGAAGCACCACAAGAAGAGCAAAAAAATAGATTTTTAGTTATAGAGCAGCAGACAAATGGAAAATACATTGTTGTAGAAGAGATGCCAACAGATGGACCAAGCCGTGCAATCATCCGTGAAAGAGATGCAAATGGTATGGTCACTGAGCGTTTTATGAATGAAGCAGAGATGAAAGCACTTGCAGAACAAGAGTACAAAAAAGTTCAAAATGGCTCAAGTGAAACAATACAAGAAGGAAGTGGAAGTGCAGGTATGGGCCTAGCTGGAACTATTCTTGCCGTTGCAGCAGGAAGCCTCCTTGGAAATATGATAGGTAATGCTTTGATGAATAACAAAAACTTCTCTAAAAATGCTTCTAGTTCAAATAGAAGTGCCTATAGTCGCTCTGCAGCTGGAAAAGCTTCTAAAAAAAGTTCAAGTAAAAAAAGCTTCTTTGGTGGTGGTAGTAGTAAAAAGTCTTCATCAAGTAGAAGCGGTGGATTTTTTGGAGGATAAGATGCAAAATATTACTCTCTCAAAAACAGAAGCACTCGCTTACTATACAGCTACAAATGAGCTCTATGACATGTATGTTGCAGCAGCTGAACATGTCATTGAAAATGATCTATTCTTCGATATGGGGATTCCATTTAATCTTATTGATGCCATTAAAAAATCATGGGAAAATGATGTGCATTGGCATATCTACGGAGCTTTTAAATTTACTGGTGGTCTTAATGGTCAAGCTATTAAACTCCTTGAGTTTGATGCAGACACACCATCTAAACTACTCCAGACCTCACAAGAGCAGCTCAATGAAACACAGTTCAATGAGATCTATGAGATGGTGAGTGAGAACTTTAAAAGACTCATAACACTTGATGATGGTACAGATCTCTTTGAAGAACGCTATGATGGATGGAAAATTCTTTTTTCTGCACCTAGCGATGATGAAGAGAAGATAAAAACATCACAGTTCTTAGAACATCTTGCACAAAATGCTGGGTTTGAAACCAGTTTTTCATATCTCAATGAAGTCTCTTTTAGTGATGAAGGTATTGCTGATGCGGATGGAACACAATACGAGTACTGGTGTAAAAACTACTCTTGGTTAGATATGGCTACAGATGAAGGTGAGTTAGCAACAACTATCACAAACATTATGGATAAACAACAGGCTATAATCATCAACCCTGCATATACACTTCTCTTTGAATCCCGTGGTATGCTTAAAGTACTCCAAGAGCTTTATCCTGACTCTCCTTATCTTCCAAAAGTCTCTTTTGATAAGTTTGAAAATGCTATAGAGAGAACTGTTTTTGGAGAGGGTGAGGAGTATGCAAACTTCAAAAAAATCTACTATGAGAACATAGAAGATACACAAAATGCAAGAGTCTTTTTCGCTTATGAAGCTTGTGGACTTAGCTTTTTTAATGAAAAAGAGAGTTTTATTACACACTCAATTGTGTAATAGTTCTCATTTTTCATAACTATACTCTTATAGTTAATACCTATATAATTATAAGTACCATTTTCCATCAACTCTTTTAAATCTCATTTTATGATTCTCATCTCCAAACATTTTTTTCATAATAACTTTTTGTTTAGACTCTCCTTTTTTTCCTTTAATTTCAACTATACTACAGTCAAAATCACCGGCTTTAGGTACTTTTCCCTTTTTTATATCTTTTTGCTTTTTAGCTTCTGCCCAAGCATCTACATCACCATCATAAGTATTTTTAATTCCCATCTTATATGATTGTAATACTCTACTTTTTGGACTATATAAATCTAATCTTGATTTATAATCATTATTTTCAAAAACCTTACATGCGTCTACTGCTCTCTCTTCAAGTGAATCAGCAGCTGAACATCCTGAAACTGTTAGCATAAATGTGGTAATCGCCCCACCTATTAATATCTTTATTTCTTTTGTCATTTTATCACCTTACTTTTTATTATTTATGTGCCTATATATAACTTAAATCAATGCTAAATTATATTGCAACGACAGTATATATTTAAAGTATCTAGCAAATGTGACTTTTAGATAACTTTTGATAATATTTCACAAAATTACTACATGGTTTATAATGATTACAACTATTTCACACACTTACACAACAACAGAATACTTAGAAAAATTTATAAAAGATAATCTTTCAAGATTTCAACCAACAAAACTTTTAGTACAACTCTTTTTAATCTCTACTGATAAAGCATATATAAAAGAGATTCAATCCCTTTTAAACCGATATCTTCCAGATGCTCATATAATCGGGACAACAACAGATGGTTCCATATCAAAAAATGATTCAGAGACAACACTTATCTCTTTTACACAATTTGAAAAATCGTTTCTCAAACATACCTTAATACCTTTTGACTTAGGGGCAGAAGATATTGCAGCACAAATTATTTGTAAAGATATTATTTCCAAAGAGACAAAGGTTCTCATACTTTTTGCAGATGGCTTACTTTGTAATGCTGAAAAACTTACACGAGAGATACATAATAAATTTCCAGATATTATCATTGCAGGTGGCTTAGCAGGGGATAATGCAAAATTAGAAAAAACTTTTGTTTGCGATAATACAAAGTTGCAAACACAAGCAGTCGTTGCACTTGCTATTGATTCAGACTCTTTATACATACATAATGATTTTAATCTTGCATGGGAACCTATTGGACTGAAGATGCAAATCACAAAAGCAGAAGGTAATATCATCTATGAGATAGATGGAGAAAAAGCTTCTCTTATCTTTGATAGACATCTTGATACAAAACACCTCAAGCAGTATGGTTCTTCAACCACTCAGCCCACTATTACCATAGAATTTCCACTTATTGTTAAACACCAAGATATGCTAGTAGCCAGAACAACGATGCAGATAAATGAAGATGGTTCTCTCTTTTGCACGGGAGAATTTCAAGTTGGAGATACACTTTCATTTAGTTTTACGGATATAAATAAGATTACACAAAGTGGTATAGAATTGTCAAAGAGAATGCTAAAAACTTCTGTTCAAACTATTTTTATATACTCTTGTATGGCTAGAAGAAGGTTTATGGGAGAAAATATTTCTCATGATATTGAGCCATTATATGATATCGCACCTTTAAGTGGATTTTATAGTTATGGAGAGATTTATACAACACCAAGAAAGATAGAATTTTTAAATCACACTATGACTGTTTTAGCATTATCTGAAGAAGAGGAAATTTATTCTCAGTCCCAACAAAAAACTGTAAAACTTAATTCACATAGAGCAAAAACACTCGGTGTTCTTTCAAAACTGATTGAAAGTTCTAATACTAAAAAAGAAGATGTGCATTTAGTACAAATC
The DNA here is from genome assembly GCA_027063505.1 of Sulfurimonas sp. Taxonomy (GTDB): domain Bacteria; phylum Campylobacterota; class Campylobacteria; order Campylobacterales; family Sulfurimonadaceae; genus Sulfurimonas. The sequence continues at coordinate 13,046 of JAMORO010000046.1, read as the reverse complement.
ACTGATATACTCTACTACAATAAGCAATCAAAAACACTCCTTTTAAATAAAGAGGTAGTGAGATTAACAAAAGCAGAACATAAACTGTTTGAACTTCTTTTAACTAAAAGAAACTCACCAGTAGATACACAAACAATTTTTTCTTATATGTGGGAAGAACAAGAAAAAGAGATAAATACAAATTCAGTCCGTACTTTAGTTAAAAAATTAAGAAAAAAACTTCCTGCTAAACTTATAGAAAATTCATATGGCGGATATTATCGATTAGTTACTATGGATTAAAACTAGATATTTCTTTATCAAATATTGTGTCTCAAAAAACACAATAATACAATCTACTAGCTTATCTGGGTTTGGTTAGTGGCAATATAGAAGAGAATTTCTACTATCAAGTTCATAAGACGGCTAATTATTTGTTAAACGAATATCTTATGCTAAAAGAAGCAGAAGTTTATTCTGTAAATGGAAATATCAATGAATATAGTTCATATCTTTCAAAGTTTCGTACTAAACTATTAAAAGAGTTCAAAGATATGGAAGTGTCAAAAAAACAGTTAAAAGTTTCAAAAATATTGGCTATTGAGAAAAAAAGATGGAAATTGCTATCAACAATTATTCAAGAACAAACATTTATATATGCTGTAAGTAATTTTGATTACAAAAGATTGGAATTCTAGAAGTTTTTTTATGGAAATACTTTAAAGTTGGAAATAGGTTGGAAGTGAAGTTATAATTTAAAACTTAAATTTTGAAGTGTTAGTGTGTGTAAGGGGTTGAAATGTGGCTCCGGATGCTGGATTCGAACCAGCGACCAAGTGATTAACAGTCACCTACTCTACCGCTGAGCTAATCCGGAATGTGAAAGAAATTATAGCGAAGAAAATTTAAAGTAATCTAAATTTAGATACTTTTTTTTCATATGCACTTATATCTTTTTCCCTGTTATGTTTTATAGAACCCTTGAGCAGGATTTCATACTTATGAAGTAACTCTTTTTTTATCTGTTCATAATAGAATGACGACTCTATTATCTCACTAAATAACAATTTTTCTAAACTCTGTACTCGAAATTTATCCATTCCCCAGTGTTTAAAACTAAGTTGGTCTTCATGCCCTGCATACTTTACTATTAGTTTTTTATCTACTAAGGCTATTTTTTCTACAAGAGCTATTCTCAACCATAGATCATAATCTTCACACACTTCTAAACTCTCATCAAAGAGACCATACTTATCAAACAGTTTTTTATGTACAAGAACTGAAGAGGGAGCGATATTACAGTAGGATATATTTTCTAAAAAAGCATCTTTGCCTACTTTTTTAAACTTTTTTGGTATTTTTACCTCTTTATCATCCCGTATCCAAACTTCATCGGTATAACTTATAGAGATATTCTTATGTTGTTTATGGAAAGAGACTTGTTCTTTTATCTTATCTTCATGCCATACATCATCTGAGTCAAGAAACGCTATCCACTCATTTTTAGCTGCCTCTATGCCACTATTTCTTGCAGCTGAGACTCCAGCATTCTCTTGGTATATATACTTGATAAAAGGAGCATCTATTTGGATTTGGGAGGTGTTATCGGTTGAGCCATCATTTACAATGATTATCTCATCACAGTGATGTGTCTGAGCTACTACAGATTCTATAGCTCTTTTTAAAAACTCATATCGATTATATGTTGGGATTATAACCGATATTTTCATACTACAGCGTTTACCAGACCTTTATCTCATTGTAAACGCTATCACGTTCTACTGGTATAAAGCCACTGTTTTTTATAAGATCTGTAAAATCTTTTACATCAACACCATTTGCACTTTTAGCTCCTGCTGCTGAGTTTATAGACTCTTTTTCTATTGTCCCATCAAGATCATTTGCACCAAACTCTTGTGCTACTAATGCAAGGTTTACAGTAGAAGTCACCCAGTAAGCTTTTAGATTTGACACATTATCAAGAACTAAACGAGAGACTGCCATTGTTTTGAGTATCTCATTTGCAGTTATAGGCTCTTTTATGTTTAGGTAGTTGTTTTCAGTTTGATATACAAGAGGAATAAAGCAGTTAAACCCACCTGTAATATCTTGAAGTTCGCGAATACGCATCATATGGTCTATCCGGTGTTCACGAGACTCTATGTGACCAAAAAGCATAGTAACATTAGACTTTTTACCACGCTCATGCCACTTACGGTGAATCTCAAACCACTGGTCAGATGTAACCTTACCCTTACATATCTTCTCACGAACACCCTCATCAAAGATTTCAGCACCACCACCAGGCATGGAGTCTACACCATTCTCTACCATCAAGTCTAAAACCTCATCATAAGTGATACCGTGATGTCGAGAGAGAAAATCAACCTCAGCGGCTGTAAGTGCTTTTACATGTAAATGTGGATACTGAGTTTTTATCTTTTTAAATATACCCAAGTACCAATCAAGTGTAACATTTGGGTTATGTGCAGAGACTATATGAACCTCTTTGGCTCCATTTTTATCTATCTCATCTACTATTTTCAGTATATCTTCATGTGTCATTGTGTACTGATTTGGATTTTTACGAGTTGCAGAGTATGCACAGAAAAGACATACATCTGCACATACATTCGTAGGATTAATATGTCGGTTTATATTGAAGTATGTTTTCTTACCGTGGCGTTCTTGGCGAGCAGCATCTGCTAAGTCACCTAACTCAAAAAAATCTGTATCATAGAGCGCTAAAGCTTCATCAAAATTTATTCTATTATTCATAAATTGGATTATACCATAACTACTTACGAACTCTGAGAAACACAGGAAACCTTGGCTTAGCATTTTTAGTCAATCCCATATATTTAAATGTCACAAGAGAACCTATTTCAGGTGGGTTGTTGCGCTCTTTATCACTAAACCCTGAACCTATTTTAAACACTAAGGTACTCTCAAATTCACACTTTAGTGCACCCATCTTCCCTCTAAACTTTCCCTTGCCTTGAGTATAACCTACAACGAGGCACTCACTATCAGAAAAGCTTTTAACCTTAAGTGCCTTTGATGTTCTTTTGGCGATGTAGCCAACATTAGGATCTCGGACAACAACACCCTCTCCACCTTTTGACTCTACTTCTAAAAGAAAATTTTTTAACTCTCTCTTATTATGGACTTCTATCTGTTTGACAATTTTTATATACTTTCCAACATAGCGTTTCACATGACTAAGTCTCTGTTTTAAATTTCCAGTACTATTAGGGACTTCAAATATATTATGTGTTATTAGATGCCACTCATTTGAGGGTACTTTATCTCGCACTATAGAGGAGATATGGTCAAAGTCGTTACGTTTACTCCATAACTCACCATCAATAGCAAAGGGAGGATACTCTTTTGTAAACCATACAGGAGCATGTATAATTTTGCCACCACGACTTAGTAGTTTCTCTCCATCCCAGTAAGCACGAATACCATCGAGTTTTTCACTCATGACCCATCCCGTAATGTTTTGGTCCTTATAGACTTTTAAAAGAAGGAGATTTGGTTTTTGGGCATACAAAGAGATACTAAATAAAATAAGCCAAAAATATAGTTTCATATAGTTGTTTTAAAGTCCGGGAGCTTGCCACATTGAAGTTGTGATACCCCTATTTACAAGAGAGAGCTGTGTTACATAGGCCTCTTGCCATTTCACTTTAAGCGCATCATAGATTTTTTTATTTTCTCTATTTGGCTCATATATTTTTTGCCACACCACTAAAGTTTCTGCAGCAGATACTAAATCTTTATAAACACCACAGCCAACTCCAGCAGCCATAGCAGCACCAAGAGCAGTTGCCTCTGTCACTTTTGGAATTTTCACACTATACCCTGTCACATCAGCTAAGATTTGTGACCATAAATCACCCCTACTTGCACCCCCAGCAAAAACTATCTCCTCTATCTCTACTTCACTAAATTTTTTAATATTTTCTAGGTTTATACTTGAGACTATGGCAGCATTCTCCTCTAAACTTCTAAACATACTCGCACGATTACACACTTTAGGATCTATACTTAGATTTATAAAAGAGGGAGCTGCATGATACCACTTCGCATACTTCATACTATCTGAAAAGATAGGCATGATTTCATATGACCCAACAGGTACTTCCTTGGCTTTTGCTTCAAGCATTTCATAGACATCAACCCCCTGCTCTTTGGCTTCAAGTTTTTCCATGTCACAAAAAGCATCTCGAAACCATCGCATCACTAAGCCACTAAAAAAAGTAATACCTTCTGCTTGGGAGAGTCCTTTAACGACATGAGGATTCACTCGTATACTCATATCTTTTGGAGGGAGAGTATCTGACTCTATATTGACAACTTGTTGCCAAAAAGAACCACCAAGAACTGCTACTTGACCTTTTTTAACAACACCCAATCCAGCAGAGCCAAGCTGTACATCACCTCCACCCATAACCACTTGAGTCTTTGTAGAGAGACCACTCTCAGATGAAGCATCTTTAGTTACATACCCCATAGAAGTTCCCACCTCTAAAACTTGAGGAAAAATACCCTCTTTGATACCAACTCTTGTAGCCATCTCAGGTACCCAGTCACGCTTAGATAAAGAGAAAACTCCAGAAGTACCACCATTACTAGGATCACTTGCTATAACCCCAGAAAGTTTTGCTAAGATCCAATCTCCAATCATGGAGATACTTGCTACTTGTTCATAGATTTCGGCTCTATTATTTTTAAGCCATAGTAAACGAGGGAGTGCTCCAAGTGCAAAAGTTTGTCCACTCTCTTTATAAAACTCCTCTTCGATTCCAGTAAAATTCTCTTTTAAAAACTTCACCTCTCTATCTGCTCTTGCATCTACATTAGCTACAGCCCAGAGCTCTTTGCCCTCTTTGTCATACAGAACTATTCCCTCTCGCATACTCGTAGCGGAGAGTGCTAAAATATCTGAGGCATTTATATCTGCTTTTTTTATAGAGTCAGCTATACAGTGTGTAACAAGAGACCAGTTTCTCTCAAAATCAAAACTCATAGAGTTCGCAACACTCTCCTCTTCTAAGTGTATCCATTCAGCTTGAGAGACCGATATTTGATCTCCCTTAGTATCGAAGATTACAGCACGAATACTTCCTGTTCCTGCATCTATGGCCATAAGGTATTTTTTCTGATTCATTGTTCCACCCAGTAGTAAAAACTATTTTTTTAGTTTTGCTTGTTCTAACTCCCAGTACTCCATAGCAAAGCTATCTGCTAAACTTATGCTTTTGTAGCCACCAAGCTTATCTGCACGGAGCACTGCTCTCATAGTATGCTCAACTATATCATTTACAATAGCTGCCTCTTTAGGAGAGTTACCAAAACTAATAACAGCAAGATTTTTAATTACCATATAGTTTGGAGCCGCATTGAGCATAACTTCATCTTTAGCAAACTCTTTAAAGTATGCTTCGTACTCTTGCATATATCTAGCAACACCTGCTTCTAGATCTGTATCTTCCATTATAAGAGGAACTCTTTTTGTGCGAATGATATGCTCAGGAGTTAAAACACCACGAGATGCAAACTCTCGTAAATCAGGTTGTGATGCATAGTAGTTTGCTAATGGCGTTTGGTTTATGTTGATAGAGATATCATACCCCTTCGCTTCACTTAAAACCTTCACTATTCTCTGCATATCACACTCACTTGGCTCAAACTTTTGAGAGACTTGAAGTTTTGCATTCTGTTCTAAAAAAACTTCTGCTTGAGTTACGGCCTCTATCATCTTGTCATAAGACTCTCTTGCATCATTATCAAAAGTAAAAATTCCGTGGTTATGTAAAATAATTCCCTCGATTGTTCTCCAGTCTAAATCTTTTGTCATCTCATAGATAGTATGTGCAAGTTCAAATCCAGGCATTACATAGTCAACTATTAAAAAGTTATGAAAAACTTTTTTAATATCTTCTAAACCATTTTTAGAATTTGAGATAGTTACAATAGCATCTGCATGAGTATGATCTACAAATTTATATGGAATAAGTGCATGTAAAATAGCTTCTACAGATGGATTTGGAGCGGAACTGTCAGTCATAGCAGCTTTTTGACCACTTACCATATCAGCATCACTCAAAGTATCCAACTTCGCCATATCTAGAAGTGTACTCATTTTTACAGGAGAGAAACCCTCTGCTTCTATACTTGCTAGATCCCAGCCACTTCCCTTTACAAAAAGTATCTCTTCACCATCAACAGTAGACTTAACAGAAGTGTTACCACCACCATGAAGTACTAAATCACTATTTTGACCTAAAAGTTTTGAAGTATAGACTCTTAAATCTAAATCACTTTTACAGACTTCAGCTTTTTTCTTATTCCATAAGTTTTTCATATTTTTTCCTAGTGTTTAGATTTTTATTTGAGTACTTCTAGTTCATCTGTGTATTTATCTTCACAAAAAGGCTCATAGCTTGACTTATAAAGTGCATAATGAGATGATGCTTTATGCCCATCAAGTGCTGCTTCATTTTCCCATGTTTCTACTGCCATAAAACGACGTCTATCATTTTCATATTGAAATATTTCATAAAAGAGACACCCCTCTTCAGCCTTACTTGGAACTACCATTGCAGAAAGAAGTTCTTTCATTTTAGACTCATTTCCCTCTTTTGCTATAAATGTTACACTCTTTGTAATTGTCATACGATTTCCATACTCTAAATTTTTAAAAGTAATTATAGCGAAGTTTAACTATAATAAGTAAAATAAACAATTAAGGTTTCCTTTGGATTTATTACTTGAGATAGAAAATGTTATAGAAAAGAGTAAAACAGACTTTGAACTTAGTAAACTTTTTAAAGCACATATTAAAGAGTATAAAGAGTCACTGCCAGAACTCTTTACAAAGAACCAAGGGAAGGATTTTTTAGTTCGTCACACTAAAAAACTTGATGATATTATCTCTTTGATGTATAAAACAGTTCTCAGACGTTCATTTGGTGACTACTTACCAATGCGAAGTTCGATTCCTATAGGCATAGTTGCACTTGGAAGTTATGGAAGAGAGCAACTTTCTGTTCATAGTGATATTGACCTCCTTATAGTTTATGAAGATATTGCAGGTTTTAATGTTAAAGAGATTATAGAAAAGCTTTTCTACCTTGTGTTAGACTCTGGACTAAAACTTGGCCATCGTGTTCATGAAGTAAGTGACCTTTTTAAAGCTTCAAATGAAGACCTTACGATAAAAACTTCCCTTTTAGAGTCTCGTTTTATCATTGGCTCACCTTTTATCTGGCAAGCAACCCAAAAAGAGCTTACTAAGATTCGTCTTTACCATCAAAAAGAGTTTATTCTAGCAAAAGTACAAGAGTCTCAAGTAAGACGTAAACGCTATCCAATCTCTATGGAACCAAATATTAAAGAGAGTGTTGGAGGGCTACGAGACACCCATCTACTCTACTGGATAGCACACACTATCTATGGTGTAACTTCGACTAAAGAGCTTACCGGAGTTGTTTTTGAAGAGGAGTCATACAAAGAGTATAGAGTGGCACTTGAGCTTCTCTTTCGTGTACGTAGTGCACTCCATCTTATTACAAATAAGCAAGAGGACACCCTCCGTTTAGAGTATATTCCTTCAGTTGCACAGATGATGGGATTTACCGATCATAAAAAACTCGCTTCTAAAGTGATCGCTGCAGGATGGAGAGTAGATAACTTCACTCGTATCTTTACAAAAAAGATGATTCGTCCCTTTCTTTATGACCCTAAAATGATCGCTATACTTCGAAAACACCGTGTTCAAAAAGGGATATATGAGTTTAATGATCGTATCTATATATCCTATAACCAAAAGATAAAAGATATTAACAAGCTATTAGAGATGTTTATGCTCCTTCCAGACAAAGAGTATAAATTTGACTCTGGTGTTTTAGCACAACTTACCTTTGGAAAGATCTCGCATCCTCTGAAAAAATCGACCTATACACTTATAAAAAAGTTACTCCAAAGAGAGCATATTCATGGCTTTTTAAAACTCTTTTATTATGCAGGTATTCTCTCTGAGCTCTTTCCTAACTTTAAGAAGGTAATGCATTTGCCACAGTTTGATGGCTATCATCACTATCCTGTAGATATACACTCTATAGAGTCTGTCCGTGCACTCGAAAATATCAGAGAACCTTTTATAAAAGATATCTATAGTTTACTTACTCAAGATGAAAGACTAATCTTAAAAATTGTTGTACTTTTTCACGATACTGGGAAGGGAAGGAAACAGGATCATAGTGAAGTTGGTGCAAAACTTATTCTTAGTTTTATGAATCATTTAAACATAAATGAAGATTTAAAAGAACGGGCAGTTATTCTCGTAAAACAACATATTTTGATGAGTAATGTAGCCTTTAAAGAGAACATACATAATGAAAAAACACTCTATAAGTTTATGTCTAAAGTTGGAGATATAAGGAATCTTAATCTACTCTATATTTTAACATATGCAGATATTAATGGTGTTGGAAAAGATACCTACAACTCTTTTAACTCAAAACTTCTTTACGATCTCTATCAAAGTGCTCTTGAAGTAGCAGAGAATAGTGATCGTATTACCGATGCAAAAAAACGTCTTATTATAGAAAAACGAGTGAATAATCTTGAAGAGTTCAAACTTATGACTCGAATATTTCAAAAAAAGATACTAACTATAGAATCAAATCTTTTCTTCTTTAAACATACACCACAAGATATTTTAGAAATTGCTAAAAAAGCAAAAGAGACAAAAGAGTATAGATTTACAACTAAAAATGAAAAATCTCTTGCTATTGAAATTTATAGAAAAACTCCAATAAATATCGCTTATCTTTTAGCCTCATTAGCACATCTAAATGTTGCAAGTATGGAAATATTTACACTTTTTGATGGTATCAAGTACTTTAAGATAGAGTTCTTAGAGAAAATAGATGGGAGTGAACTCATTTTAGTTGAGGATAAAATAGATGCAGCTTTTGATATGCAAAAAACACTCAAACTTAAAGAGGTAGTGATAAAACGCGATGAGATAAAAGTTGATTGCGATCACTCTCTCACACATGCTGAGATAAATATACATACAAAAAACCAGAGAGGTCTTCTTGCTTATATGATGTACTGCTTCGAGGAGTTAGATATAAATATAATGGCAGCAAAAATTCACTCTAGTAAATATAAGGTAAGAGATAGCTTTTTAATGGATAAACAAAACAATATATGCAATAATGTCGAGAATATTTTAGATATGTTAACAAAAGAAAATACTTAAAGGGTAAAAGATGTGCGGAATAGTTGGTTATTTAGGGGAAAAAAATTCTAAAGAGATTCTACTTGGTGGACTCAAAGAACTAGAGTATAGAGGGTATGATTCTGCAGGAATTGCAGTACTTCAAGATGGCCAATTTGACAGCTTTAAAGCGATTGGAAAACTCGTTAACCTTGAAGAAAAAACAAAAGATTTTGTGACAGATAAATTCTCCATTGGTATTGGGCATACACGTTGGGCTACACACGGGAAACCAACAGAGTTAAATGCTCATCCACATCTAGGAAGTGAATCCTATGTTGTACACAATGGAATTATTGAAAACTATGCAGAGTTAAAAAAAGAGCTTATTGCTGAGGGTGTTACTTTTTTAAGCCAGACAGATACAGAAGTTATTGTACATCAGTTTGAGAAAAACCTCAAAACTGCTAACTCTGCCTTTGATGCTTTTAAAACAACTATCTCTCAACTTGAGGGTGCTTATGCAACTCTTTTAGTAACAAAAGGGGAAGAGGAGACTATCTTTTTTGCTAAACATGGTTCTCCGATGCTTGTAGGTATAAATGCTGAAAATGAGAAGTACTTTGCCTCATCAGATACTCCTCTTATAGGACACTGTTCAGATGTAAACTACTTTGAAGATGGTGACTTTGGATATGTAACACCAGATGAACTTGCGATTTTTGATGTTACAGGAGTAAAAAAAGAGCCAGTTTTTCAAAAACTCTCTACAAATAAACTCTCAGCACAAAAAGATGGGTTTCGCTTTTTTATGGAAAAAGAGATTTATGAGCAGTCAACTGTTATAGCAGATACACTCATTGGTCGCTTATGTGATGCTGAAGTTCTTTTTGATGAGTTAGACCCTACTCTCTTTGATGGTATCAACGAGATAAAACTCTGTGCTTGTGGTACATCTTATCACTCAGCACTCACAGCGACATACCTTTTTGAACGCCATGCTAAAGTAAAAACGAGTATTGAAGTTGCTTCAGAGTTTAGATACCGTGACCCAATCATGACTAAAGACACACTCTTTGTTGTAATCTCACAGAGTGGAGAGACAGCAGATACACTTGAAACACTCAAGATGGCGAAAGCAGCGGGTCTTAAAACACTTGTTATCTGTAATGTTGACAACTCCTCTATGGTACGTTTAGCAGATGCATGTATCTTAACACGTGCTGGAGTTGAAAAAGGGGTTGCCTCTACAAAAGCTTTTGCTACACAAGTAACAGTATTTTGGATGATGTCTCTCTACTTAGCAGGACTCAAAAAAGCACTTCCTCAAGAGGAGATAGCAAGACAGATAGCACTGCTTCGTGAAGTACCAGCCAGTGTTAAAGTAGAAGATGAGATGCATGAGAAGATAAAACGACTCTCAAAACGCTATCTCCATGGACATGGTTTTTTCTTTATAGGCCGAGATGTTTTTTATCCACTTGCATTAGAGGGTGCACTCAAACTTAAAGAGATTAGCTACCTTCATGCAGAAGGGTACCCAAGTGGAGAAATGAAGCATGGTCCTATCGCTTTAGCTGATCCTGAACTCTTTACTATCGCGCTTCTTCCACAGCACCTCCTTTATGAAAAAGCGAAGTCAAATGTAGAGGAGTTAAGTGCAAGAGACAGTACTATCTGTGCTATCTCTTCTATAGCGTTTGATAAAGCCGATGACTTTATTCCTATTAATGAGTGTAAAGATTATATGTTAGAGTTTTTTGAGATGATGGTAGTTCTACAAGTTCTTTCTCTTGAGATATCTGTAAGACTTGGAAATGATGTTGATATGCCAAGAAACTTAGCAAAAAGTGTAACAGTAGAGTAAAAGATTTAAAAAATTGACATAAAAAAAGCCCGAATGTACAAAAAGTACATCGGGCTTTTTTAGTTTAGATGGGGTAGTTATCTCTAACTACAACCACATCCACCACCACTTGATGCTGGAGCAGCTGAGCTACCACCAGTTGAACAAGCAGATACTCCTGGAGGAGTTGTAGGTTGTACACCTTTGTTATCCACTCCACCATTAGCATTAATCTCTTCAATAGTTGCCCAGATAGATGCAGCAGCTTCTGTGAAACGTTTTGCAGACTCAGAACTTGGGTTAGCGAAAGTAACAGGTTTACCCTCATCTCCACCAGTTCTGATTCCTGGCTCTATTGGCACTTCAGCGATGATTTTAGTGTTAAACTCATCAGCCATTGGTTGAGAAGTTCCTTTACCAAAGATATCATACTCAACACCAGTATCTGGAGCGATAAATCCACTCATGTTCTCAATAATTCCAGCGATAGGAATGTTAAGTTTTTTGAACATATCTAATGAACGACGTGAATCATCTAAAGATACAGACTGAGGAGTAGTTACAGTAAGACCAGCAGTTACAGGTACAGACTGAGCTAAAGTAAGCTGAGCATCACCAGTTCCCGGTGGCATATCGATAACTAATACATCTAACTCTGACCATAAAATGTCACGTAGGAACTGCTCAATCGCTTTCATGATCATAGCACCACGCCAGATCAGAGATTGTCCCTCTTCCATAAGTGAACCCATAGACATCATCTCAATACCATATGCTTTAATAGGAAGTACTTTGTTACCATTTACTTCTGGTTTAATGTCAGCAACACCCATCATACGAGGGATATTTGGACCATAAATATCTGCATCTAGTAGACCAACTTTAAGTCCTTGAGCAGCAAGAGCGATAGCAACATTCACAGATGTAGTCGACTTACCAACCCCACCTTTTCCTGAACTTACCATAAGAAAGTTTTTCACTTGTGGTGCAATATTTTTACCGTGAGATGAAGACTCTTTTGGCATTTGAGGTGCTTGAATATGGCAGTTTACTGCAGATGCTCCTGCAGATTTCAGAGCTTCTGTGGCCTCATCTTTTATCTGTGCAGCCACTTCCGGTGCACTTGAAGTGATATCTACAGTAAAGCTTACTGCAGTTCCATCAATATTTATATCTTTAACAAAACCAAAAGTTACGATGTCCTTAGTGAACCCAGGATACATTACTTTTGATAGTGCTGATTTTACAATTTCTTCAGTCATAATTATTTATTTCCTTTATAAGATTTATATTTTAAAACTATATCATATCTAAATAAGACAAATATTGTCCTAATTAGATTATTTATTTTTTTAAGCTTTTATTTATGCTACTGCAGCAGCCTCAGCTGCTTCTTCTTTTGCTTTTGACTCATCAATAATTCTCTGAATTCCTTCAGGATTATCCATAATCTCTTGAGTGATTTTGTAAGAACAAAATTTTGGTCCACACATAGAACAGAACTCTGCCTCTTTAAATACATCTTGAGGAAGAGTCTCATCATGGTACTCACGAGCTCTATCACCATCTAAGGAGAGTTCAAACTGTTTTTCCCAGTCAAATGTATAACGAGCATCACTCATAGCATCATCAACATCTCTAGCACCCTTGCGACCTCTAGCGATGTCAGCAGCATGAGCGGCAATTTTGTAAGCGATAATTCCTTCACGAACATCATCAGCATTTGGAAGGCCTAAATGCTCTTTTGGAGTTACATAACATAACATTGAAGCACCATGCCATCCACCAACAGCTGCACCAATAGCAGAAGAGATATGATCATAACCAGCTGCTATATCAGTAACGAGTGGCCCTAAGATATAAAAAGGAGCTTCATGACAAAGTTCTCTTTGAATCTTCATATTACGTTCAATCTGATTGATAGGCACATGTCCTGGACCTTCTATCATTACTTGAACATTTTTTTCCCAAGCACGAAGAGTA
>JAMORO010000045.1 GCA_027063505.1 Sulfurimonas sp. | reverse complement strand
CATAAGACCATAACTATCAAGAGACGCTTTATCACAGAGCGATTTTTCACGGCTTGGATGCACAACATACTCTTTTACAAACGCTATAGCTTTTGGAATACGAAGACTCTCATCATTCACATGCATAAAACTCTTTACATGAAATGCCACTGCCATCATAGGAGGGGCTATCTCATCTTCAAATGTTTCAGGAGGAAGCTCTAAATTATGACATTTTGAACATTTTTTCTCGAGAAGCTCTTTCTTATTAAAGTGCACTACTTTTTTCTCTTGGCAAGCAAATGTACCAAATGCTATGAGAAAAAGTAAACTAACTCTAAAAGTTTTTAAAAACATCTCACATCCTACTTTATAACTGGAACAGCTATCTTTTTACCTAAGAGAGCATAGCTTTTTCCAACACGAGCAACAGGCTCATAATCTAGTGTGATTTTTTCTCTATCGCTAATGATAGCATCCGAGATATACTGCTCTTTTATCTCTACAACTAAAGGAATAGTTTTAGAACCTTTGAGCTCTAACTCCTGATAAAAATCACAGAAGAAAGCACTGGGCACTCCCTTTATCATAGGAGGATATCCCTCTACTGTATCTGCTGTCTCTATATCAAAATGAGTTGCTTCACTTAAAGTACTCTCCATCTCTTTTGAGCTAAAGTGCATCTTCTCTAAAAGTGGTTCATCCACCATGCAGATAGTACATTTTCCAGTTTGACGAATATTTTTCAGTGTATCTTTCTCACTTCCATCACTCTTATGACCTATACTAACTATCATAGTAGCAGGCTCTGAGGAGAGTCCCATAAAGTAACTAAAAGGTGCAATATTTGTAACACCATTATTTTCTGTAACTATCCAAGCAATAGGACGAGGAATAATAGTCTGTGCCATGAGTTGGTAACGTTGTGTGAACTCTTTATCTTCATAACTTATCTGCATCTTATAATCCTATTATATGTTTTAAGTTCTCAATCATACCATTTTTTGGTGCAGACTCCTCTTCCTCTATCTCTTCTTCTGGAGGAACATAAACATCTTCTGGCATCATATTTTCTGGAGTTCCATCTACATTTACTATAATCAGTTCAGGATGAATAAGTTCTCGAAGTTTTTTCTGTACAACCATTTTTGTTGTCATCAAACTCATAGAACAACCTCCACAAGCCCCCGTTAGAGTGATGTAAACAGTACCATTTTTAGCACCTAAAAGATCAATTCCTCCACCATGAGAACTTATATACTCACTTACAGTTGGAAGATAGTTTTCTACAGCTTCATATATTTCATCATCTAAAAATGTCATCATCTTTCCTTTTTCTATTAGTTAGAAAAATTATAGTTAATTATAATTAATATAATCTTATCAAATTAACTTAATTATTTTCCTTAACTAAAATATGGTCATATGTTCACTAGAATTCTGTCATATGTTCAAAATAATATTTAACTAAGGAGATAGAATGAAAATAGTATTAGCAGTCGATGAAGACAAACAAACCATAGTAAAACGAACAGGTCAATCAGCCTACTTTGCCATCTACGAAGATGCAAAACTCATAGAGCTTGTTCCAAACAAACATCATGATGGTGGCCATCACTCACACACTCATGAACATGAGCATAATCACTCTCATGAAGAGCACGAAGCACATACAAACTCTCATAGAAAAGATATAGAAGGCTTAAAAGAGTGTGATATTATCTTAGTTCAAGCAGTTGGTGAAAATATGAAAGAAGCACTCGAGTCTGTTGGACTTAAAGTGAAGAAAATTCGCCAAAAACATGGGACTACGGCTGATGAAGTTGTAAAAAACTTCTTAGAGAACAAAATCTAAAATTATGAAATCTCTTCACTGGGTCTACTCTCTCTATTATGATGGATTTGTCAATATGAACATTGGCAAAACATTATGAAAGAGAACTTTCAAACAGACAAAGAGAAAAGTAAGCACCCATTTTTTAATTAAGTCGGATGCTACAAAAATAACTATAGATGAAGTCAAAGCTGACTCGCATCACTACTAAGGAGAGAAAATGGAATATTTATCAGAACTTGTTTGGTATGCATCATGGCCTATGGTTGTCTTTAGTGCATTAAAATTTGTGCAACTTAATGTAAAACATCTTGAAAATATGGGAAAATTAGACAAAAATGGACTATAATACTCTCTACTAATAAGAAAAGGTTTTCTGGTGAGTGGAAGAAAAAAAATAGAGAGAAATATAGAAGCAGATCATAGTCATGTCTGCTTTAAACCTTGTGGTGTAAGAAAAATATACTTAGAGGTAATAGAACTTCGTGAAGATGAGATGGAAGCTATTCGTCTCTCTGACTATGAGGGTCTTTACCAACAAGAGTGTGCAGATAAGATGGGAATTTCAAGAACTACCTTTGCTCGTCTTATAGAATCTGCAAGAAAAAAAACTGCGGATGCCCTTCTCCACTCAAAAGCCTTAAGAATAGAAAAAAAAGAGACTAAATAAAGTGCAATAATAACTTTATAGCTAAAGCATAAAGAAGTAGAGCCATTAGCTTTTTTATATGCTCTTGTTTAAGTTTAAAGTGCATCATATAGTTTCCTATGTATCCACCTGTGATAGCAGAAGCACTTACAATTACAAGTAATACCCAATCTAAATTCAAATAAGCAGCATAAGTAAAAAATGAACTTAAAGCCGAAAAAGGTACTACAAAACTTACAGCTACTGCTACTTTCTTTGGCTCATACCCAAGAAGTGCCAAAAGTGGAATAAGAATATTTCCACCACCTACACCTAAAAGTCCCGCTAAAAAACCTACAAAAGCCCCTACAAAAAATAAAATAGCTCGTGACTCAAAATGAAAAAGTGCTTTTTTCTTTCCAAACATCATCATACTGGCACTATAAAAAAGCATCAACATAA
This sequence comes from Sulfurimonas sp., assembly GCA_027063505.1. GTDB lineage: Bacteria > Campylobacterota > Campylobacteria > Campylobacterales > Sulfurimonadaceae > Sulfurimonas. Next base: position 25,584 of record JAMORO010000045.1, on the reverse strand, counting down.
AGAAAAACTTTACGAACTCTTCATCTATAAAACGACTACTATATGCCCCAAGGGGTGCAAAAAGAAGCATCATTGTGGCGATAGGAAAAACAAAACGATACTCTATTAGCTTGCGTTTAATATTCATAATACTAGAGGTGATGGTGGTAGAAGCACCTGCAAAAAGTCCAACAGCTTTTGCAATGCTAAAATCAAGCCCTAAAAAGTTTAAAATAGGAATAAGTGCCACACCAGCTCCTGCTCCACCCATAGAAAAGAGTATAGAGAGAAAAAAAGTGATAATGCTGTAGAGGATATAATCATTCATATTGAAATTATAGTTAGTTATAATTAATATAATCTTTGTTGATTTATCCAATGCTATATTATAATTTTACACAATTGTAAGGAACACACTATGAAAAATAGATTTATATCTATTACTCTACTTACACTCATTTCACTAAGCTCTCTTTATGCAAACGACATAGCTAGTACTGTAATTCCAAAAGAAGCACCAAAAATTTTAAAAATGAGTCTCAAAAATATATGATGCTATCTCTTCTGCAACACTCTCTTCATATCCTAAAATGGGCATAATCTCATACTCTTGAATCTTATCTCTCATTATAGAGATGTTTTCATCAGGTTGTATAACAAAAAGAGACATATACTTTACAAACTCTTTTTTCTCAGAAAAAGCAGAAAGATAACGCTCTTTTACAACTTTAATAGAGGGTGCCGAGATTGATTTATTTATATGGTGACAGGTTACACAATTTCCATTAAAGAGAAGTGCACCATCATCTGCAAGCATATTACTTACAGCAACTAATAGTAAAGAGATTATAACTCTTTGCATAACTTCTCCTTTACTCACAATAAATATATTATAATATATATAATCTTATCAAATTATAAATATTTGTATAAGTTATTCTAGTTATAATTGCATTTAAAATTACCTATTTGAGGATTTTCTATGAAAAAAACCTATTTACTTATACTACTTCTCTCATCACTTGTAGCAAATGATAAGACACATACCTTTGCATCTAGTGAAGATTGTAAAGCTTGCCATACTGAGATATACAAAGAGTTTAACGGCTCTATGCATATGCACTCTACACCACAAAAAGACCCTATCCACAATGCAGTATGGTCGAAACACCCAGCAAATAAAAAGATGCAACATTATGGCTGTGGTAAATGCCATACTCCTGCAGCAAATAATCTTAATGATATGCTAACAAAAGGGAAAAAAGCCCTTCCTAATTTAGAAAACAGAACACATCAAGAGGGTATAAGCTGTGCTTATTGTCATCGTATTAAAGATATAGAGCTTCATAAAAAACATAATACTAACATCATTGCAACAACACCTAAAGCTTACTTTGGTACAAGAAAAGAGCATATTGACTCACCCTATCATGCTATTGTAACTAAGGGAAATGAGCATATGAGAAATGGTAATGTATGTATAGGGTGTCACTCACATAAGATGAATAAACATAAACTCAATGTCTGCTCTACAAATATCGCTAACGAGATGGATGGTGCAAACTGTGTGAGTTGCCATATGCCAAAAGTAAAGGGAAGTGTTTCTACTCTTCATGAGACAAAAAAACATACTTTTCATGGTTTCGCAGGAAGTCACTACAACTCTGATATGCTTCAAAAGTATGTAGATATAAGTCTATTAAAAGAGATAAATGATTTTATAGTAAATGTTGACAACCGCTCATCACATGCTCTTCTTCTACATCCACTCAGAACAGCTGTTCTAAAAGTGAGTGTAAAGAGAAAGGAAAAAGTAACACAACTGAGAGATAAAGTTTTTGTACGTGTTATTGGGCATAATGGAAAACCTGCTATGCCATGGAAAGCTAGTGTTACACTCAAAGACACTATGATAAAAGCTAATGAGAAGAGAGCTGTAAAGTATGACTTCAAGCTTCAAAAAGGTGACAGTGTTACTGTTGTACTTGGTTGGTACCTTGTTAACCCAAAAGCGATTAAAAAGCTTAACCTTGAAAATGAAAAAGTAGCCACTGAGTTTAAAGTTTTCAAAACAGAAAAATTCGACTTTTAAGGGATAGAAACATTGAACTATAAATTTTTAATCCTACTAGTACTTTTGAGTAGTAAAATTTTTGCAACAGATACAGAAATAGTTCACTCTAGTCTATCTTCTTATATGGAGCTCAAGGAGTACGCATATTCTAAACAAAAAAAAGATGCTGGTAGTTTAGGTGTAGGTGCAGATATTCACTATAATGCTTCTACATATAAATTCATATATGAAGCTGCTAAAGCAAATACTTATAAACCTCCTCTCAAAGAAGATTTGAAAATCCAAAAACTTTTTTTACAATATGGATACTCTCTAAATCAAAATCTATATCTACATCTAAACTATATAAATATACTTGATGATAATATTGCTATAACATCTCATGGAGAAGCTTATGCAGTAGGTCTTGGATTTAAAATAAATGATGAATTAACAGTTGATGTAACCGAATACTATACAGACTACAATGACTTCAATGTACTCCAGAGTGATTTAAAACTTAACTATAAGTTAAAACTAAACACTATAGGTATTAAGTTTACATCAATTACAAAATACCTTTTACTTAATGATAAAAATAAAAATGCTTTTACAAAAAATGCAAAGGAATCATACTTAACGAGTGGTATAAAAGTTCATGCGCACTATAACTCTTATCATATGGGAATAGGTGCATATTTTGGAAAGCGTGCTTTTGCTGTAATGAATGATGGATGTAAGATCCAACATCATGCAATGGAATTTGATAGAACTTATGCAGTAGGAATAGGAAAAAATATATCTAATTTTGTACTTAGATACCAGTATATTTATCAAAGAGCAACAGAACTACCTATAAAAAATAAAAATGTAACTATCAATATATCTCGTTTTACACTTAACTATAAATTTTAATTTTTCATCTGATATGCTATAATTATTATATGAATTTAGCAACAGATTGGTCTCACTTACTAAAGGAAGAGTTACAAAAAGATTCTTTCTTACAGCTCACGACATTTATTAAAGATGCATATACTCATAAAACAATTTATCCAAAGTATGATGATATTTTTCGAGCTTTTAATCTTGTAAAAGTTGAAGATGTTAAAGTGATTATTATCGGTCAAGATCCATACCATGGTCCAAACCAAGCCAATGGTTTAGCTTTTTCAGTTTATGCAGGTGTTAAGACCCCTCCCTCATTACGAAACATCTATAAAGAGTTAGTGACAGATATAGGATGTACTCTTCCTGAGAATGGAGATCTAACCTTATGGGCAAAACAGGGAGTTTTTCTTATAAACAGTGTACTCACAGTAGAACAGGCGAAACCTAATTCACATCAAAAAAAGGGTTGGGAAGAGTTTACAAATGCTGTAATAGAGAGACTCTCTCGGGAAAAAGAGAATCTTGTTTTTATTTTATGGGGTGGACCCTCTCAAAAGAAAGAGATACTCATCGACACAGATAAGCATTTAGTACTTAAAGCACCACACCCCTCACCCCTTTCAGCCTATAGAGGTTTTTTTGGTTCAAAACCCTTTTCTAAAACAAATGTGTATCTTAAGAAGCACTCAAAAGAGAGTATTCAATGGTGTCTAGATAATAAAAGCTCACTCTTCTAAAAGCACTCTCTTTATAATTTTTTGTTGTTTTATTTTATTTTTTGTTTAATTACTGTAAAATAACAAAATCAAATACTGAAAGGTTGTTTACTCATGAATGCTCGAAATCCATACAACAATAGAAGATCAAATTCACAACTCTTACCAAGACTTTATCTTGTACTTCAATTTGTTATAATCTTATTATCAAGTTATATTGGATTTATAATTTTAAAGGCTATAGGTATACCATCTCAATACACTCTCGTAGCTATACCTTTAGTCGATTTATATTTTTTACAAACAACATTTTTTAAGTGTCGAGCGATTAGTAAAAGAAATAGCTTTGCAAAGAGATTTGTATACTAAAAGTTTAATCTCTTTGACACACTATACGATACTCACAGTATAGACAGTTTGATTGATCTTCACACTGTTTTGTATCTATCTCTTCTATCTCTTTTAAATCATGTAAAATAGACTTCAACACTTCAAGCTTTTCGGGTAAAAAACTCTCTGTTACTATTTTTGTATCTTTCAAATCATAAAAAGCACAGCTCTCAACATTACCAATACCTGAAGCTAAAAGATAATAAAACTCTAGTTGAAAATCAGTTGCTTCCATAAAGTTGTTCTTATTATAGAGTTTATACCCACCTGTTTTGTAGTCGAGAACACTTACATTACTACCGTTTTTATCTACTCTATCTATCTGTCCTATAAGAGTTAAGCCCTCATAAGGAATCTCAAAATACTCTTCGCATGAGTAGACTCTATAGCCTTGGTTAAAACGTATAACTTCCGCTGATGCAAAACTTCTAAGCCTCTTTTTTTGAAGTGCTATTAGATATTTATCTAACTCACTCTTTCCTTGTACACGATCAAGTTCTCTATCTAAATCCTGTTTTAGTTCACTTGAGTCTTCATAAAAACTTCTTTTTGTATAGAGCTCTTTTAAGGCTAAATGAACTGCATTTCCTATCTCGTACTCTTGAGGCATATCTTGTGGAATTGTATGCCCTTTTATATGCTCTATATACTTGTAGTAATACTTTCTCTTACAACTTAAAAAGATTTTTAAACGGCTACTAGATATTTTTACATCTTTGAAAGTATATGGAATCACTTTATCTACAAAAACTTCTCTTTTGTGTGTAGCTAATTTAAAAAGTATCTCTGCATATTCACTATCATCATGGATAGTGCTTGACTCTATTTCTAGCTGTTTCAAAAATCGAGAGCCACTACTCTCAGTTGAACTTACATAGGATACTGCAACCTCTTTAGAAGCATTTATTAGCATCTCGTAGTAATGTTTTTGAAGATTTTCCCTATCGCTCATCGTTGGGAGATAAGCGAGTTCTCTAACTTGAGAGTTTAAAAACATATCTTTATCACTACGTTTAGGAACATTTTTATCATCAAAATCAATAATTATCACACCATCAAACACTACACTACGAGTCTCTAAAACCCCCATTACAGTCACTTTTCCACCACGAACATCATCCATTGTACGAGAAGCTAAACGCTGCATAAATAAGTTAAGTAATGATTTAACACTCATCTCTCTCATAAAGGGAAGAAGTTTTTTGAAACTAAAAATCTCCTCTTCATATATCTTTATCTCTTGCTTACTTGAAAAGAACTCTTTAAGATCTTCGAGAAAGAGTATAAAGTCTAACTCCTCTGCATTTTTATAATAAACTCTGTATAACAGTTTGTAGAGTTCATCACCAACTCGTTGGACTCTTGCACTATTCTCATAAGAGTCAAGTTCTATAGATTTAGTAGTAGCTTGTAGTTTAATGTAGAGTTTACTCTTTGTAAAAGGTTCACCCATTGCAAAGTTTAAATTTGCTTTTATGTCAAAACTTTTTAGTCTCTCAGCCATCATCTCATTTGGTAAAATAACTGCAATATTTTCTGCTTTATAGCCTTTTGCCACAAAATCTGCAATTTTCTTTTTTACAAAGGCAACCTGCAGTAGCGTTTCATTAAAGCTTTCACAACTGACACGACTATTTTTAACTACTTTTTCAGCATCCAATATAGTTTTATTATTGAGGGAAATTCTATACGAGTTACCACTCTCAAGCTCAATACCTAAATCAGCAAATTTATCTTGCATTTTAGTATTAAAATTTGAAGCGGTAAAAAGAAGTGTTACTTCACTATACTCACAACATTTTTCTAAAAGTTCAAACTCAAAATTTGTCAAATGTCCATCTATTTTTATACTTATCACTTTATGAGTTCTTGCATAAGAGCTATTAAACTCATACAGTTTTGGCAAAAAGATTTTATCAAGATATTTTCGTTCACAACAGAGTGATTCATATCTTTTATAGAGCTCTATAAGTATACTTATATGCTCTTCATACTCTCCATATATATCTGCACCGCGAAGATTTTCTATCTCGTAAAGTTCTGCACTTAATTCTGCAAAAAATTTAAATATATAACTACTGTTTTTAGTAAATGTAAAAAAGTTTCTCTCAATTTGAAGAGTGCGAAATGCTTCAAAGTTAGAAGCTTCAAGAAGTAGTAAAACACGGCTATCATCATCAATATATTTATACTCTTTAACAATACAGAGCTTAGATATAAACTCATTCATCGTAATATAGTTTGGAAGAAAAAGAGAGTCTTGTGTGAGTTGCAGTTGCTCGTGTCTAATAGCACGAGCAGAGGGAAGAACTATGGTACGATTATCCATAGATTAAAATTCAAAAGCCTCTTTAATACGAGTATCTGCTTTTATGTTAAAAAATCTAGAATCATTCCCGACAGTTACTTTTGCAATTATATTCCAAAGACCAACTTTAGGGAACTCTGCACCTTTAAATGAGTAGATACCATTACTCACCTCTGGAGATTCAAATTTTTGGTTAAACTCATGTGTTTCAGGTCTACTTGTTGCAATCACTACAGTAGCATTATCAATAGGATTATTTTCTAAATCAGTCACTCGATAAGAGATTACTGATCCTTTTTCACTTATACCATCTGTTACATATTCAATCTTATATTTTTTGTCAAATGCAATTCTAGCAACTATAAGATCATTTGCCTGTGCATCTGCATCTTGGTAGTATGTCATATATGCATCACTCGTTTGTATATTTGCTTGACTAGTTACAACAACAGTTGCCACACAAAACCCGAATACTAAAGTGATCGAACCACCAATAATATATGGCCAAGCTCTTCCGCTGCTATTTTTGCTCATTCTTATACCTTCTTCTATAAATTGTTCTTCTAATGTACATAATTGTACCGTATAAAACGAAACCATAGAAAAACAGTTTTACAAAAAAGAGTGCAGTTTGATTAGCATCGCCAGGATCACTCTCTAAAACAACACCCTTAGATACTGAAACTTGATGTGCAATGTCAATATAACCATTAAACATACTTCCAGCATATTTACCAACTATCTGTTCTTTTTTAGCTTTACCAGCTAAAAGAGGTAGAATTGTACCACCATAATTTGTTCTTAATTCATTAAAATGATCCCAACCATCAGCATATACTAAAGCCATAATAAAAGCTTGTACAGCAGATGCAACTGGGCTTAAAACCTGTTTTCTATCAAAATACTTATATAAAGAAGTATCATTTACTTGTATATCTACTTCAGAATTTAACTCTGCGAATGTTAAAAGAATCGTCGGTTCACTAAACTCTGATAGAAGAGATTTTTCATAAGCTACCATATCTATATCTGTAGGTAATTCTTTAATCATTACTAGTCTCAGTGCAATACCTGTTTTATCATGTAGTTCACGGCCTAGTCTCTCTACTTGATCAGTGAAAGCTTGACGATTCACTACTTCATCTTTATATAAATACTCTGCTACTAATTGTGTTTGAAAAAAAGTTGTGAGGATGAGGGCATAAAGCCCTCTAGTTAAAAATTTCAATGAAATTTCCTACCCTAAAAAAAGGTGATTAGGTGTCATAACCGCATAAAGTGTGTATGCAGCCATAATTACTAGGCCCCAAGAAAGAATTTTATCCATTACATACTCCTCTATTTAACATCAACAAAAGATTGTTTTGCATTATCTACACTAAACATCTTAATTGATTTTTCATTTTCTATTTGATAATAGTTTTCAGCATTTGCATGCTGAACGCTCAAAGCACCCATAGTCAAATAAGCTAAAATACTAAGTAAAAGTGTAGTAGCAATTAACATACCTGTGATGCCATTAAGACCAAATAAGCTTCTATTCTCATTCATACCAGACTCCTTACTTAGCACTTAAGCTAGTGATATAGGCACCAACAGCTTCTTTTTGTTTAGCATTTAATCTCTCAAATGCAGGCATAGTACCGATAACACCTTTTTTACCATGGTTAAGAACATTAGTAACAAGTGTTGGATTAAATGCAGCGATACTTGGTGCTACATACTCCATACCCATTCCATCAGGACCATGACAAGATGCACAAACACCAGCAAATGCTTCAGCACCAGCTTTGTTAGATGCATCCATACCATCAGCTACATAAGCAGAAACAGCTGCGATTTCAGCATCAGTGATTAATGCACCACTATTCATGTTGAAAAGACCATTACGATCTGGCATTGGCATTTCAGAACCAAGAAGTTGATTATTTGAACCATTCTCAATTACATGCTTAACAGTATTAGCTTCAAGTCTAACATTTAAGTTAGCAGCTTTTCCATCAATACCATCAGCAGAAAGACCGTGACATACTTTACATTCAGCTAAGAATACTGACTCACCCATTTCTATTAATCTGTCTCCAGTAATAGAAGCGTATTGAGTATTAAACTTCGCATTATGAGCAGCAACGTCTTCGTTATACTCACCAATTTGAGAGTATGCATTAACTGGATAACCAACTAACATATACCACATTCCCCAAATCATAGTTCCTAAGAACATAATAGCCCAACCAAACGGTAATGGATTCTTATACTCACCAATGTTATCCCAAGATTCGTCTGCTAACTCACCCTCTGCAGTATCAGTTTGCATTTGACGAACATACTTGATTACAACAAATACTGTAATAATTACAAGTGCAACAGCACCCGCAATTGCAAGCATGTTAACGATATCACCATTAATACCACCCTTAGACATACCTACCGAAAGGTAAGTAGCACCAAGCATAGCTATTGTGACGATAATTCCCCAAAGATAAAGCTTATTCATATATCTCTCCTATTTTTTATCATCTTTTGATATAGGGTTTACCGGAGTATCCCCTATATCATCATGTAATGCCATATTACTATACTCTTCATAGTCATGACCATCTGCATCTTTTTTATTTTTATATAAATGATATATATAAGCATATAAAGATACTGTCATAAAGACAGTAATCGCAAAATATCCATAAGCCTGTAAGTCAGCAATATTCACTTTAAATTCCTACTTATTTAAGACTATTCATATATGCAATAAGTGCTACGATTTCTGGAATCTTACCACTAGCAACTGCATCTTTAACATCTTGATCTTTCATATCTTTTACAATCTCTTTTGCTTCTGCTAATGCTAAAGCATTTGCTTCTGCAACGGATCCCCCCATTTTAACAACCGTAGTTGACCCATCTTTCATAGGAACTGGTTTATTATAAGGTACTGCAAAAAACTGATTTACTGTTAATTGTTCTGCAAATGCAGTATCAATATCAGCTAAGTTTGTATACATCCAAGTATATTTAGGCATGATTGAACCTGGAACAACAGCTGCAGGATCTTTCATATGATTTTCGTGCCAGTCAGTTGTACGGTAGTTACCTACACGATGTAAATCTGGACCAGTTCTTTTTGATCCCCAAAGGAAAGGACGATCAAATGCATACTCACCACTTAAAGAGTAGTGACCATAACGATCTGTTTCAGATTTGAATGGACGAATAAGTTGTGAATGACAAGCATTACAACTGTTCTTAATATAAACATTACGACCCGCTAACTCTAAAGTAGAGTAAGGAGTAGTACCGATTACAGGACGAGAAGCTTCAGCAAAGTTTGGAACAATTTCAATCAAACCAGCGAAAGCTATAGTAACAAAAACACCTACCGCAAAGAAAAACGGATTCTTTTCTAACCAATGAAACATAATTATAATCCTCCCTTTCTTAAGCGCCCATAGGCGATGCATTAGCTGGTTCTTTTTCAAGAGGTTTTCCAGCGGTCATAGTTTTATAAATGTTATAAGCAAACATTAAGAAACCAATTAAGTATAATAATCCACCAACACCACGAATAGCATAGTAAGGGTGAAGAACTGTAACAGTATCGATGAATGAGTAAGCTAAGTTACCAAACTCATCGTGAGCACGCCACATCATACCTTGAGTAATACCTGCAATCCACATAGAAGTGAAGTATAAAACAACACCTAAAGTTTGAATCCAGAATTGAGAAGCCATTAGAGACTTAGAGTAGATCTCACGTTTAAATACACGTGGAGCCATGTGGTAAAGTGCAGCCATAATCATGAAACCAACCCAACCAAGAACACCATCGTGAACGTGACCAACAATCCAGTCAGTAAAGTGAGCAATAGCATTAACAGATTTAATAGCTTGGATAGGACCTTCTAATGTTGAGAACATATAGAATGTTGAACCTAGAACCATAAACTTAATTAATGGAGATGCTGCAACTTGTTGCCACTCACCTTTCATTGTTAAAAGCATATTGATCGCTGAACCCCATGATGGAAGAATAAGAACTATTGAGAAAATTGATCCCATAGTTTGCATCCAGTCAGGAACAGTTGAGAAAAGAAGGTGGTGACCACCAGCCCATAGGTAAACAAACATTAGTCCCCAGAAAGAAAGTAATGATAGTTTATATGAGTAGATAGCTTGACCAGACTCTTTTGGTAAGAAATAATAAATCATTGCAACAATAGGAACAGTAAAACCAAATGCAACAGCATTATGACCATACCACCATTGAACAAGTGCATCATTAGTACCAGCATACATAGATACTGAGTGATACCAGCTACCAATTCCTGTTTCACCAGCAGCAGATGTTGCAAGCATAGTAGGAACTTCCATATTATTAAAAAGGTAAAGCATAGCTATTCCAAGGAAAGTAGCGATGTAATACCATACAGAGATATATAAACTCTTCTCACGGCGCATACCGATAAGACCAAACATATTTACACCAAATAGCACCCATACTACAACTATAGCAAGGTCAATTGGCCATTCAAATTCAGCATACTCTTTTGAAGTAGTTACACCTGCAAGAAGTGAAACAACTACAGCCGCAACTGTAACAACATAAAGCCAAAACTGTAACTTACCTAAAAACATTAATAATGGTGATTCTGCCATATTAACTTTAAGTACACGTTGACCAACATAATACCAAGTAGCAAAAACACCACTAATTGTAAAACCAAAAATTACTGCATCTGTGTGCAGTGGACGAAGACGACTAAAGTTAGTGTATTCAGCAAGACCTGATCCAAGTATTGTATTAATACTTGGAAAAGCAAGCTCAAACGCTAAAATTACACCGATAAGCATACCAACAATTCCTAAAACAATCGTTGTAAGCATGAACATCTTTGCAACCGTATAGTCGTACCCTAATGGACGATTCTCCATATATAGCCTCCTTAAGATTCAAAGCAATTACGCTTAATAAATGATATAAATATCCTTATTAAACTAATTAACATTGTATATTAGCAACCTTATGGTTTAAATTATCTTAATTTATAGTTAAATTATGGGATTTATTAGCTTTTTGTTTACTTTTGGAATTTTATATTATTTTAAGAAATGAATTTTGAAGGTTGTTTTATCGGTCCTTCTTATAAGTAATACTTATAAGAAGTGCTATTCTATCGTTTTATTAAGTTTAGAAATTCGCTAAATATATAACGACTCTCTTTTGGTCCTGGCGATGATTCTGGGTGATGTTGCACTGAAAATATTGGGCTATTGTTATAGCTTAAACCTTCGATTGTCTCATCAAAAAGATTTGTGTGTGTTACAGTTGCAATTTCTGTAATGTTATCAGGAACATTATAGTTATGATTTTGTGCTGTAATCTCTACAAGACCTGTCTTTTCATTCTTTACGGGATGATTTCCACCATGATGGCCAAATTTCAGTTTAAAGGTATCATATCCATGAGAGATACTTAAAAGTTGATGCCCAAGACAGATTCCAAACATAGGTACTTTTGCTTTTATAAGTTTTTTAATCTGTGCTTGCTCCTCTTTTAATACAAGTGGATCCCCAGGACCATTTGAAAGGAAAACGCCATCTATTGCTTTTTCTTTATATTGTGTTATTAAATCTTCTGCTTTAAAATCATTTGGAATAACTTCTACTCCAATCCCTGCTGAGACAATTTCATTTAAAATATTACGTTTAACACCAAAGTCAATCACTGCTATTTGAGCTTCAGCTTTAGGTGCTTCGTCATACTCAAATCCACTTAAGTCATTATATGTACTCTGAGTGTGTTTATAAGCTTTTTTTGTACTCACTTGCTCGATATAATTAACATCTTCTATGCGAGGTGCATTTTTCAGAACTTCTTTTAACTCTTCTTTATCGCTAATTTCAGTTGAAGCTACCATCATCATAGCACCTTCACTTCTAATCATTTTAGTCAGGTATCTTGTATCTATGTCACAAATTCCCATAACATTATGTTTCACTAAGAAGTCTGATAGAGAGCCCTCTGCACGAAAGCTTGAGTATCGTTGCTGATACTTACGAACAATCATACCTTTTGCATGTGCAGAACTACTTTCCATATCTTGCTCATTAACACCAACATTACCAATTTCTGGCATTGTAAATGTAACGAATTGCCCTGCATAAGAAGGATCACTCATAATCTCTTGATATCCTGAAAGAGAAGTATTAAAAACTATCTCACCAACTACAGTTGCATCAGCACCAAAACTATTTGCCTCTAAAAAAGTACCATTTTCAAGGTAAATATAAACTTTTTTCATCTCCATACTCACTACTCCATACCTCTTTTCATCATCTCTTCACGATAGATTTTTTCATGTAAAATATCAAACTCATCTGTTCCAGGAATATACCTTTTTTTGTATGAACGGATCTTATCCATAACAGCATCTTCAATTTCTGATGCATCAGCAATAAAACCTGTTATAGCTCCATAAATAATATTTTTAATACGATTTTCTGTCACATCAAAATGAATTAAATCCTCTTCATAAAGTTCATCCAAAATTTTATGTGCTATATCAGAGTAACGCTCTTCATAATTTAGAATAATCCCAAATTCTGGCGCTAATTTTTTCTTTATCATAAAGAAAAGTTGACGTTCATCTGCAAGCATAAACTCAATCTCCTCTTCATTCTCATCACAAATAAGATTTACTTTATCTTCTAAAGCCATCTCTTGTTTTATATTTTCTTCAAGAACTTTTATCGCTTCTTGTGCAACTGGCTCTAAGCCTTTTGTCATTGTTACAACACCACTTTTATTTAAATCGATAGCTATTTTATTTGATATATGAGGAATAGTTTTTAGTGATATTTTCATCTGTAATGACCCTGCTTATTTAATTAAATTTTGACATTTTACACTAACTTAGGTAAAAGTTTGATTATTTACTTAAAAGTTGTGTCAGTTTTGAGGCTTTTTTTGCATCCATTTTAGTTAATATTTTTCCTACTACTTTCGGTTTTAATGACTCTAAGATAACTTTTGCATCAGCTTCTTCCATATCTGAAAGTATATTAGCAGCAGAAGCTGCTTTCATTTTTGAAAATGTTTGCGCTATTTTACTCATTTTTGTACTCTGTAGTTTTTGTAAAACTGCTTCATTTTTCGATAATATCGCATTAACACTCTTCTCTTTTTTAGAAACTTCTGCTAACTTTTTATCTACTATTTCCTCTTGTTGGGAGAGTTTTGACTCCTTTTGTTTAAGTAGCTCCTCAGTAGCTACCTTGAGTGCAGAGAGTGCTTGCTTCTGCTCATCAATGCGTTCAAGTTCAACCAAAAGTTCACTTTTACGCTCTTTAAATATCTCTGTACATTCAAAAAGTCTATCACTTGTTTGCAGGGAGAAGAGAGTTGTTGTAAAAAGTAAAAATAGTACTGTTTTTTTCAAGACACTTTCCTTTTTTGTTTGTTATTCTCATATGTCATAAGTGCTATTTCATCAAGCTCTTTAGCTTCTTGAAGTTTTCTTTTATGTAAAATCTCTTTTATCTCTTGCAACTCAAGATAATTAAACTTTTCATACTCTATCATATCAATTTTTAATTGCTCTTTACACTCTCTTATCTGGTTGTTAGCAAAATCAACCCACTCTTCATTATGACTTATTAATTTTCTCTGTGCATCAAGTAAAACACGTGATGATAAAAAGTCAGAAATTTGTCCGGTTGTAGGAGTGTCTATTAAGTTAAGTTCTGAGAATGAGAGTTTTAATGCTATTGAAGCATTATTTAGGTTTACATTAGCACTTTGAAGGGCTCGCTCACTCTTTTGCATAATGTTTTTTTTAACACTTACTAAAGAAGTATATCGAGTCTTCACAGTATAAAGCCTTTTAGAGAATTATTGTATCATCTCTCTCTGGTGATGTTGATATTATACCAACTTTTGTTTTACTAATCTCTTCTATAGTTTTAACAAAGTCTTGAGCATCTTTTGGAAGTGCATCAAAATTTCTAGCACCTACTGAATTATTCCAACCTTTGAAAGTTTTATAGATTGGCTTAACATCATCAAGGTTTGATGGCATATAGTCTATCTCTTTACCTTCATACTCATAAGCAACACAGAGTTTCACTTCATCGAAACCATCAAGAACATCAAGTTTCATTAATGCTAGTTCATCACAACCATTTAGACGAGCTGCATGGCGAGTAGCTACAGCATCAAACCAACCACATCTTCTTGCACGCCCTGTTGTAGTTCCAAATTCATGACCTTGCTCACCTAAACGCTGACCATCTTTGCCAAAGTCTTCAGATGGAAAAGGACCATTTCCAACACGAGTACAGTAAGCTTTAACGATACCGATAACTTTTCCAATATCTTTAGGATTGATTCCAAGACCAGTACATGCACCAGCAGATACCGTTGCAGAAGAAGTTACATATGGATATGTTCCATGGTCAATGTCAAGAAGTGTACCTTGTGCACCCTCTAGTAAAATTCTTTTGTTCTCATCAAGTGCTTTCCATACAAGTTGCGTTGTATCAGTGATGAAAGGAGCTAACTCTTTTTTATATCCCTCAAGCTCAGCTAAAAGTTCAGCTTCTTTAGGAGTAGGAATTTCATAAATATCAAAAATCTGTCTATTTTGCTCAAAATACTCAATAATAGAAGCAGTAAGTTTTGTAGGATCTAAAAGCTCACCAACACGAAAACCAGTACGGTTAATTTTATCTGCATAAGCAGGCCCTATTCCCTTACCAGTTGTACCGATAGCTTTATCACCCTTAAGACGCTCTTTTGCTTGGTCTATAAGTGCATGATAATAAAGGTTTAAGTGTGCTTTATCAGAGATAAAAAGACGACCTTCAAGACCTTCAAACTGAACCATCTCTTTGATGATAGATTCAGGAGAAAGAACGACACCATTACCAACAACATTAATAGCTTTAGGGTTTAAAACACCTGAGGGAACGAGATGAAGTGCAAATTTAACACCATCAACCCATATAGTATGACCAGCATTATGACCACCTTGGCTACGACATACCATATCGTACTCACAAGCTAATCTATCAACTATTTTACCTTTACCTTCATCACCCCATTGAATTCCAACGATTAAATCTGCTTTCATAAATATTTCCTCTTTTTTAAAATCATAATTTTTTCATCTTTTTAAAAAGATGCTTTAGTGCCTTAGCGGCTAGCGTAGAACTATAAGCTTTGCTTAGAGTTCGTTCTATTAGATATGTTTTCACAGAGTGCATCTGTGTATATTGCGAAACCTACTGATGTTAGGTCATTATTTCTATATCTTCCACCACGAGCATATACTTCATTATCTTGAATAACTCTAAAGAAAAGTTCATCATAGTAAAGCATTTTCGCATAGTACATTGGTGCTAAAACTGTATTTTCACATGACATTTCAGAACATAAATCCTTCATCTTTTGAAGTTCAGCAACTATTTGCTCAGGAGCGATTGCCATAACTTCATCTATCTGCTCAACATACTGTAGATATACCAATTTAGTAAGCCATTCAACTTTTAATGAGATAAACTTATCTATATTTATATGTCTAAAATCATCTATACACAAAGTATCAAACATCTCTACAAGTAGCTCAGGGATCTTAATATTTGAAATTTGCATAAGTGGTTTCACATTTAACTTTTCAAAAATTTTAGTTGCTAAAGAAGCTACTGATGATAGTTTTTTTTCACCCATAAACTCAACACCAACTTGGTACTGCTCAGTTGTTGGGTATGTTACTACAGGCTGAATATAGAACCATTTTTTCTGAGAGTTATTAGAACCTAAACGCTTCTCTATAATCCGAACGACATCTATTGTAGAGTCAGCTCTTAGCGAAATAGAGTTGTTTTTTGAATCGTTAACTTTAATCAACTCACGTTCATCTGCGATACTAAGGTGTTGGTGATAAGAAAATATAGGAGTAACTATCTCTTCAAATCCATTCGCATCGAGTATCTCACTTGCTACATTCTCTATACGACGTTTAACTTTAGCAGACTCGCCAAAGTAAAGCTTACTTCCGTTAGGAATTTCATGTTCTAGTATCATCTATTTTCCAATTCCAAAAGTTATTTCATTAAAGATTCTGTTTGCAGTTCCATCATAATCTCTACGACCTAGTTTTGCTAAACAGAGTTCAACTGCATTTACAACCCAAGCCATTTCATAATTTGAAATAAGGCCCATCTGATTAATTCTAAAGATCTTGCCTTTTAGGTGATCTTGACCACCCGCTACATTAACATCAAACTCTGTTTTAAGTAGTTTTCTTATCTCTGCTGCATTTTCATCATCTATAGTTGTCATAGATTTTGCAGGAGTTGTAGGATAAATATGAAGACCAATTGCTTCAAGTGCTAAACCAACTGCATCTGCACGAGTAGCAGTATCTGCATAAAGTTTCTCTATCCCACCATCCGCTTCAATAGTCTCTAAAACTTCTAGAAGTCCTATAGTTAAAGTTGTTGCAGCCGTATAAGCCGTTGTATTTTGTCGTTGCTTTTTAATCTCAGATGCAAGATTTAAGTAGTAACCAATACCTGAACCTATAGTCTCAATGGCAGCATTGGATAGACCTAAAATAGCAAGACCTGGTGGTAACATAAGAGCTTTTTGACTTCCGGCGATTAAACAGTCGATATCAGTTACATCTATTGACTCAACACCAACAGCTGTAATACCATCAGCAATAATCATAATCTTAGGATTTATCGCTTTTACAGCCTTTGCAAGCTCTTCAACCGGATGGCGAAGTCCACCAGCGGACTCACTAATCTGTACTGCTATAGCATCGATACTAGAGTTCTCTTTTACTATATTTACAATAGCTTCTACTGATACTGGTGTATTCCACTCATTTTTAATCTCAACATTTTTGAGTCCATGAGCAGTTGCGATCTTACCAAAACGCTCACCAAATTTTCCAGAATTTACAGAGAGAAGAGTATTTTTACAGAGATTTATAACCGCCGCTTCCATAGCCCCTGTACCACTTGATGCAATCATCACTACTTCATCAGTTTTAAAAAGGTTAAAAAGATGTTTACGAGTTTTCTCAAAAATAGCTTCAAATTCAGGTGTACGGTGATGCATAGTTTCATCACTCATTGCATTACGAACATTTTGTGGAACTGGAGTTGGTCCGGGTGTAAAAAGTAACATATAAAATTTCCTACGAGATTTTTTAGGCAGTGCCCAGTGTTTAAAATAAAACCTCGTATTATATCGAAATAATTTTAAAGTAGCGAAGTATTAAGAAAAACTATCGCTTCATTCTTGCAGTTATTGTTGTTAAGGTTTTAAAAATCGCCTCTTCTTGGAATGGTTTTACCATATAACCATTCGCACCTTTTTTAATCATTGCAAGTACACTTGATTTTGAGCCCTCTGTAGTTGCCATAATAATACGAGTTTTATTCCACTCTTTATTTGCACGAACAGCTTCTACTACTTCTGGACCAGTCATATTTGGCATATTCCAGTCAAGTAACATAATGTCAATTTTCTCTTTTTTCATGACTTCCATTGCTACATTACCATCTTCTGCTTCAAAAAGATTTAACTCACTCCACTCGGGTGGTTTAAAAAATCGTTTCATTGTATTACTTAAAACACGTCTTACTATTTTGCTATCATCAACTATTAATAAATTCATTACCTTGCCTCTTTAACTATATGCTAAAATGTCATTTATAAAATTCTAACACAGATATTTAAATTTCTTCTTTAAATGTCTTTAGAAAATCACTATAAGGCGATACATTGGATATATTTAGCACAATTATATTAGGAATAATAGAAGGATTTACAGAGTTTTTGCCTATTTCATCAACAGGTCACCTTATTGTGGCTAGTGAATTTTTAGGGATTGACCAAACAAATGTTACAAAAGCATATGAAGTTATCATTCAATTTGCTGCTATTTTAGCTGTCATATTTAACTATAAAGAGAAATTTACCTTTAAAAAAATAGATCTCTGGACAAAAGTATTTTTAGCTTTTCTTCCTATTGGAGCAGTAGGTTTCGTTTTTTCTCATCAGATAAAAGAGCTCTTTAGTATCAATGTTGTAGCTACTATGTTTATAGTTGGTGGTATTGTTTTTCTTATCGTTGAAAAGTTTTTTATCCCAAATGCTTCTGCACAGATAGATAATGTAGAAGATGTTTCACTCAAACAAGCGATGATAATAGGTTTTGCACAAATTTTTGCGCTTATTCCAGGGACTAGTCGTGCAGGTTCAACTATTATCGGTGCTTTACTTGTAGGCTTAACAAGGAAAGCAAGTGCTGAGTTTAGCTTTCTTTTAGCATTTCCAGTGATGAGTGCAGTAACAGCCTATGACCTACTCAAACACTATAAAGAGTTTGATGGAGCTAACTTACTAAACTTAGGTATTGGATTTGTTGTCTCTTTTATTGTAGCATTTATCACGATAAAACTCTTTTTAAAATTTTTAGAGAAGTTTACTTTTGTAGCTTTTGGTATCTATAGAATCATTTTTGGTGTAGTGCTACTCATTATTTTCGCTTAATAGCTCACTGAATTATCACTTTTGGACCATTATTTGCTTAATCTCCTTTAACATCTTAATGTTAAAGGAGATATCATGCGAAAACTTAGCAGATATAACGCCCACTTACATATGTTTTTAGAAAATTTAGAGAAAAAGTTCGAAAAACTTAGTCTCAAGATATTATAAAGTTTTTAGAACTTTTCTCGCTAAATCTAGAGCTTTTGAACGATGAGAGAGTTTTGTCTTTATTGTATCACTTAGCTCACCCAGTGTCTCTTTATACCCAAGTGGTATAAACATTGGGTCATAACCAAAACCACCCTCACCTTTTTTCTCAGTTAATGCTATTCCATACATCCAACCATGAACAGTTCTCTCTACATTTTTTGTAACTATTGCTATTGCTGCTGTATAAAATGCTGGTGAGCTTTCAACCCCTTTTGCTTTTATATCTTGCATAAGCTTATTTAAGTTATCTTTATCATCAGCATCATCTCCACCATATCTAGCACTATAGATTCCAGGTGCACCATCAAGAATATCGACACTTATTCCACTATCGTCAGCTATTACAATTACAGAGTCATCATTAAGTGCTTTAAAAACAGCTCGTGCCTTTATAAGAGCATTGCCTTTAAAGGTATCAGCATCTTCTATTATCTCAAACTCCTGCATTAACTCTGAGTATGGAACTACTTCATAGTTTTCCATAAGTGCCTTAATCTCTCTTACTTTACCTTTATTCGATGTTGCTAAAACTAATTTCATGCTGCTTCCTTATGTGTTTCTTTAAAAATAGGATTTTACTTTTTATAAATAGTATGTAAATCATCTTTGCTCTATAATTTCAAAATTATACTATAAGTGCTGAAATAAAAAATTTTATTTTGTATAAATTTTATTTTATTGCTTACAAAAAGGTTATCTATGTTTAAAAAAGTACTTCCTCTCTCATCTATCTTGTTTCTAAGATTCCTTGGCCTCTTTTTAGTCCTCCCAGTTCTTTCTGTTTATGCTCTTGATCTTGAAGGAGCAACACCTCTCCTAGTAGGTATTATTGTTGGTGGATATGCACTCACACAAGCCATTTTCCAAGTTCCATTTGGAACTATGAGTGATAAAGTTGGTCGTAAACCAACCATCCTTTTTGGACTTCTTATCTTTTTAATCGGTTCAATTATCTGTGCATACTCTACTGATATCTATACTCTAATGTTTGGACGATTCTTACAAGGGGCTGGAGCAATCGGCTCTGTTGTTACTGCAATGATCTCTGATCTTGTAGAGGAAGAAGTTCGTGGTAAAGCTATGGCAATTATGGGTGGATTTATCGCACTAAGTTTTGCTTTAGCTATGGGACTAGGTCCAGTTGTAGCAGCGAACTTTGGAATCAGTACTATCTTTTTAATTACTGCTTTCTTAGCTATTCTTGCTATTGCTGTTCTATTTTTAAAAGTACCTACACCACCAAAAATAAAACATATCTATCATAACTCTGCTAAGACAAGTGATATCTTAAAAGATAGCAATCTTTTAAATATGATAATAATAAATACTTTTCAAAAAGGTCTTATGACTATGGCGTTTGTACTTATTCCTATTATTTTAACAAAACCTGAGTATGGCTTTGCATGGGAAAAATCAGAATTATGGATGGCTTATGTACCAGCAATGATTGCGGGACTTGCAGCTATGGGTCCTGCTGCAGTCTTTGGAGAGAAGAAAAACATCCCTAAACAGATCTTTTTACTCTCAATAGTACTCTTTTTAATCTCTTTTATCATTATGGGATTCACAACAGACTCTACACTATTTGTACTTGGTGTAGTTGCATTCTTTGTAGCATTTAACATGATGGAACCACTTGTTCAGTCTATGATCTCTAAGTTTGCTAAAGTACACCAAAAAGGAGCAGCACTTGGTATCTCTAACTCATCTGCTTACTTTGCTACTTTCTTGGGTGGTACATTTGCAGGGCTCTACTTAGATATAAGTGATCGTGAGACTCTAGCACTGAGTATCAGCACACTTATTGTTATATGGTTTGTATGGACAGCGTTTAAACTTCAAAACCCTAAAAGACACTCTCATCTTTACATCCCACAAGATGAAGTAGATACAGATAAATTACTTGCTTTAGAGAATGATAATATTGCAGAGTGGTATATCAATGAGACTGAAAATGTTATAGTGATTAAATATGTTAAAGACTCAATAGAAGAAGATGATTTAAAAGGGAAGATTGCTAAGTAGAGATACTTAGTATAGCGGAAGTAGTATTTAAATAAACACTACTTCTAAAAGTAAAGAGTTATTTTCTCTTTACTACTTTTGTGGTGTTACATACATATTGAAGTAACGACCCTCAAATTTTGGTGGTTTTTCCATTACACCGATGTCTTCAACCATTGGCCAAACACGAAGAAGAACTTCTTTTCCAGCTTCTGGGTGAGCCATCTCACGTCCACGAAGAAATACTCTAAACTTAACATGAAAACCTTTTTCTAAAAATTCTCTTGCATGTTTTACTTTGTAGTTCATATCGTTTTCAGCGATTTTTACTGAGAGTTTAATCTCTTTAACAACTATCTTCACTTGATTTTTACGTTGCTCTTTAAGTTTCTTCTCTTCTTGGTATCTATATTTACCGTAATCCATGATCTTCGCAACAGGAGGTTTTGCATCTGGTGCGATTAGAACTAAGTCTAACTCTAGTTCATTTGCTTTTTCCATAGCCTCATCAATAGATACTACACCTAAAGACTCACCACCATCTACATTACATCTTAACTCTGTTGCACGAATGTCATCATTCATTATTACACGGTTTTTTTTACTCAAAAATTTACCTCATTTATTTTAGTTTGTATAAGTGTTAAGAATTCCTCTTCACTTATAGTATATTGCTCGCGTGTTCTTCTGTCACGGATAGAGACTGTTTTGTTCTCTATCTCTTCATCACCAAGGACTACTATCATTGGAACACGAGTTTTTTCTGCCGTTCTGATACGTTTATTTAACGAATCATTTTTAGCATATATTTCACTATCGGCATTAATGTCAATAAGTTTATCGGATAATAGCTTAGCATATTCTTTATGTGTCTCCGCTACAGGAACAATTGCAACTTGTGTAGGAGCAATAAACATAGGGAACTCACCAGCATAGTGCTCAGTTAAAATCCCAATAAAACGCTCAAAAGAGCCTAAAATAGCACGGTGAATCATAACTGGCTGAATTTTTTCATTATCTTCGCCGTTATACTCTAGCTCAAAACGTGCTGGAAGGTTATTATCAAGTTGAATTGTTCCACACTGCCACTCACGCCCAATCGCATCAAGAATTTTGATGTCGATTTTAGGACCATAAAAAGCTCCTCCACCTTCATCTATAGTATAAGGGAGGTTATGAGCTTCCATCGCTGCAATAAGTGCTGCTTCAGATTTTTCCCAAACCTCTGCATCACCCACTGCTTTTTCTGGTTTCGTACTTATCATCATTTTATACTCAAAGTTAAAAGTACTCATAATTTTATCTACAAAATCAACAACTTCGATAATCTGCTCTTCTATCTGGTCAACTGTACAGAAAATATGTGCATCATCTTGAGTAAATTCGCGAACACGGAAGAGTCCATGAAGTGCTCCCGTTAACTCGTGACGGTGAACGACACCATACTCAAAATATTTGATAGGAAGATCACGGTAAGAGTGTAACTCATCCTCATATACTTTAATATGTCCAACACAGTTCATCGGTTTTACACCAAACTCTATATCATCAATCTTCGTAAAGTACATATTTTCGCCGTAGTTTTGGTAGTGCCCAGAAGTTTTCCAAAGGTCTGAACGAAGCATCTCAGGTCCACGAACTGGCTCATAACCACGTTTACGGTGTGCTTTAAACAGAAGTGACTCTAAACGAGCACGAAGACGCCCACCAGCTGGAAGCCAGATAGGAAAACCTGCCCCAACTTCCTCACGAAAAGTAAAGAGTTTCATCTCATTACCTATTTTTCTGTGGTCACGTTTAGCAGCTTCAGCTAACATATCCATGTGTGCTTTAAGTGCATCTTTTGTTGCAAACGCTATACCGTAAATACGAGTAAGCATCTCATTTTTAGAGTCTCCACCAAGATATGCACCTGCGATTTTAGTTAGTTTAAAGTAACGGATAAGACCAATAGAAGGGAGGTGAGGACCACGACAAAGGTCTTCAAATTCACCCTGCTTGTAGATACTTACTATATCATCAGGGATTCTCTCCATAACAGCAAGTTTTAAATGGTCATCTGCAAATTTAACTTTGGCCTCATCCATAGAGATCTCATACTTTTCTATCTTATACTTTTTCTTAGCAAAAGAGAGCATCTGCTTCTCAATCTTTTTAAGATCGCCCTCACCTATCTCAGACTCTGTTTTAAAATCGTAGTAAAAACCCTCTTTAACAGTTGGTCCTACATAAAACTCAGCATCAGGATAAAGTGACTTTATCGCTTGTGCCATTAAGTGAGCTGTTGAGTGACGGAGGACATCTAAAGATTCAGGAGAGTTATCTAACTCTATCTCTTCACCTTCAATTCCACGTTCCTCAGCAGTAACTAAGTCTACTATTTCATCATTATATTTTATTGCGATTGCACTCAATATCTCTTCCTATACTTTATATTATAATTCAGTTTTTAGTACTGCACCATTTGATGCATTAGATACTAAAAGTTGATAGCGTTTAAGCCACTTAGATTTTACTTCATTTTTGTAAGGTTTCCATGCAGCCTTTCTCTCAGCTAAAATCTCTTCACTTACATTTAATTGTAAAAGGTGTGCATCTGTGTCAAGCTCTATCTCATCACCATCTTCTATAAGTGCGATAAGTCCACCCTCAGCTGCTTCTGGAGAAACATGCCCGATAGAAGCACCTTTCGTAGCACCAGAAAAACGACCATCAGTGATAAGTGCCACAGATTCACCTAGACCCATACCTTGAATAAGTGCCGTAGGAGCAAGCATCTCTTGCATACCCGGACCACCTTTTGGACCCTCATAACGAATAACTACAACATTACCCACTTTCACTTTTTTGCTCATGATTCCCTCAATCGCTTCGGGTTGAGAGTTAAAACAGATAGCTTGACCTTTAAACTGTCTCATAGAAGGTGCAATACCCGCAGTTTTTACAACAGCACCCTCTAAAGCAAGATTACCAAAAAGAATAGATAAACCACCTACTTGAGAGTAAGCATCCTCATTTGTATGTATAATAGATGTATCTAAAATCGTTGCATCTGCAATTCTCTCCTCTAATGTTTCACCCGAAATCATTCTAGCATCAAGATTAAGAAGTCCACCTCTACGGCTTACCTCTTTCATAACGGCGTTTACACCACCAGCACGGTTGATATCATCCATATGAACAGTTGTAAGTGATGGAGAGATTTTAGCGATATGTGCTACTTTATCTGCAATTTTATTGATATTTTCAATCTTATACTCAACATCTGCTTCTCTTGCTATTGCTAAGAGGTGAAGAACAGTATTTGAACTACCACCCATCGCCATATCTACAACAAAAGCATTGTGAATCGCTTTTTCATTGAGTATATTTTTCATATTATATTTTTCGTTATTTTCCATCTTTGCAAGTTCAACTATACGTTTCGCAGCTTTTTTAACAAGCTCAATTCTCTCTGGAGTCATCGCTAAAATCGTTCCATTCCCTGGAAGTGCAATACCCATAGCTTCACAAAGTGTGTTCATAGAGTTTGCTGTAAACATACCAGAACAAGATCCACCTGAAGGACAAGCTTCACACTCTATCTCATAAAGCTCTTCATCTGTCATCTTCCCTTCTGCATGTTGTCCAACCGCTTCAAACGCAGTCGCAAGGTCAATAGGAGTACCATCTTTTTTATGTCCAGCAGCCATTGGACCACCTGAAACAAAGATAGTAGGAACATTTACACGTAGTGCACCCATAACCATCCCTGGAACAATTTTGTCACAGTTAGGTATACAGATCATTGCATCAAGCTGGTGAGCATTCATAACAGTCTCTATAGAATCTGCAATAATTTCACGTGAAGGAAGAGAGTAAAGCATACCCTCGTGACCCATAGCGATGCCATCATCAACACCAATAGTATTAAAAACAAATGGTACACCACCCGCTTCACGGATAGCCTCTTTTACAATTTCTCCATACTCATGAAGAAAAAAGTGTCCGGGAATGATGTCAATGTAAGAGTTCGCAATACCAATAAATGGCTTGTCGAAATCTTCATCTTTAAGACCTGTTGCACGTAATAGTGAACGGTGAGGGGCTTTATCAAAGCCTTTTTTGATTATGTCACTTCTCATATTATTTTCCTATATATAGATTACATATTTAATTATAAATGTGATTATAGCACTTTTTTTGAAATTTACACTAAAAACTCTTTACAAAAGGAAAAGTACCTGCTATAATTCCGGCTCACTTACAGACATTAAGTCGTAAGAGTATGGATGCGGGAGTAGCTCAGTGGTAGAGCATAACCTTGCCAAGGTTGGGGTCGCGAGTTCGAACCTCGTCTCCCGCTCCATTTAATTTAATATTATAAAAACTGTGATTTCATTCACTATGCCCGGATGGCGAAATTGGTAGACGCAGGGGACTTAAAATCCCCCGGTAGCAATACTGTGCCGGTTCAAGTCCGGCTCCG
>JAMORO010000044.1 GCA_027063505.1 Sulfurimonas sp. | reverse complement strand
CGCCGTAGAGTTTAAGGAGATTACTGATGGCAAGATATAGAGGTCCAGTAGAAAAAATCGAAAGAAGATTTGGAGTAAGCCTTAACTTAAAAGGTGAGCGTCGTTTAGCAGGTAAGTCTGCTTTAGAGAAACGTCCATATGGTCCAGGACAACATGGACAACGTCGTAAAAAAGTTTCTGAGTATGGTTTACAACTCAATGAGAAACAAAAAGCGAAATTTATGTATGGTATTTCTGAAAAACAGTTCCATGCACTATTCGTTGAAGCAAAGCGTCGTGATGGAAATACAGGTACAAACCTTATTACACTTATCGAGCAGAGACTTGACAATGTAGTTTACAGAATGGGATTTGCATCTACTCGTAGATTTGCACGTCAACTTGTAACACATGGTCATATCTTAGTAGATGGTAAAAAAGTAGATATCCCTTCTTACCGTGTTAAACCAGGTCAAAAGATCGAGGTTAAAGAGTCTAGTAAAACAAACAATCAAGTACAACGTGCTATTGAGCTTACAAACCAAACAGGTTTAGCTCCATGGGTTGATATTGATGCTGAGAAAGTATTTGGTATCTTTACTCGTCTTCCAGAACGTGAAGAGGTTGTTATTCCAGTTGAAGAGCGTTTAATCGTTGAGCTTTACTCGAAATAATAATTTATAAAAAGGGCGTACAAGAGATGAAAAAGATTAAAACTACACCACTTGCTCCTCAAGAGTTTGAGGTAGAACAAATTAGTGAGAATGAAGCTAATATTATGGCATATCCGTTTGAAACGGGTTATGCTATCTCTTTAGCTCATCCACTTCGCCGTTTTTTACTAAGTAGTTCAGTTGGTTATGCGCCAATTGCTATTAAAATCGAGGGTGCTAAACATGAGTTTGACTCAGTACGTGGTATGCTTGAAGATATTTCAGATTTTATATTAAATCTTAAAGAAATTCGTTTTAGATTAAATAATGATGCAACAGAGGCAGAGATTAACTATAGTTTTACAGGTCCTTGTACTATTACTGGTGCTGATCTTAACAATGATGAAGTTGAAGTAGTGACTCCAACAGCGCCTCTTGCGACGCTTAATGAAGATTCTACACTTAACTTTAGTATTAAGATTGCTCAGGGTATCGGGTATGTTGCAAGTGAAGATACATATGAAGAGTTAGAAGATGGTTACATCGCTCTTGATGCTTATTTTACACCTGTAAGAAGTGCAACATATAAAATTGAGAATGTACTTGTAGAAGATAATCCTAACTTTGAAAGAGTTGTAATGAACATCAGAACTGATGGTCAAATCTCTCCAATTGATGCATTTAGAAATTCATTAGAAGTTATGTATGCACAATTGGCTGTATTTAACTCAGAGATTAGTATTAAAGCTCCAACAACTATTGAGAGAGTTGAAGAGTCACCAGACCTTAAGAAACTAACTATGAACATAGATAGTCTTGGTTTAAGTGCTCGTAGTTTTAACTGTCTTGATCGCTCAGATATTAAACTAATTGGTGAAATTGTACTTATGAGTACAAATGATCTTAAAAATGTGAAAAATCTTGGTAAAAAATCTTACGACGAGATCGTAGAAAAAGTACAAGAGTTTGGTTTTACAGTTGGTGCCGATCTAGATGATGATGTAGTAACTGCACTAAAAAAGAAAATTGAAGCGGCTTCTTAGAGTACGCTAAATAAAGAGGAAAAGATATGAGACACCGTCATGGATATCGTAAACTAGGTCGTACAAGTGCTCACAGAAAGGCACTTTTAGCAAATCTTAGTATTTCGTTAATTGAACATGGTAAAATTGAGACTACTGCTGTTAAAGCTAAAGAGCTTCGCTCTTATGTTGAGAAGTTAATTACTACTGCAACTAAGGGTGACTCGAATGCTCACAGAGCAGTATTTGCTGCGCTTCAAAATAAAGAAGCAACAAAAAAACTAGTAAATGAAGTAGCACCACAATACGCTGAGCGTCAAGGTGGATATACTAGAATTACTAGAACACGTATTCGTCGTGGTGATGCAACACCAATGGCGTTTATTGAATTAGTATAATTTAATTCTATTTATCAGGGCATATGCCTTGATAAACTTCTACTTTAGAGCTTAACTCTAAACTTTCCACATTCTAAAATACTTTAACAATCTAGGAATAAATATATGAGTACTTTCGCATTTGGAACATATAGAGTCAGTGATGAGAACCTTCTTCATATTGAAGCGCTCAAAGAGGCTATTGAGATGGGTGTTCGTTTAATCGATACAGCAACAAATTACAGTGATGGCGGTGCAGAACGTGCTATTGCCAGAGTGATGGGCTTTTTTGAAGATGAGATAAGAGATGAGATAAAAATAGTCTCAAAATTTGGCTATATACAGGGTTCAAAACTGCTTGAACATAAAGAGAAGCCTTTTGAAGATGTTGTAGAATTTTCACCAAGCTGTTATCACTCTATAGCACCTTCATTTTTGCATGATGAGCTAAGTGCATCTTTAGAAAGATTACAGTTAAACTCACTTGAGTGTTATCTTATTCATAACCCTGAGTATTTTATTTACGAAGCATTAAAGAAGAAGATGCCCAAAGATACAATGTTAGATGAGATGTTTGCAAGAATCTATAAAGCTTTTGTAGCTTTGGAAGAAGAAGTAAAAGATGGTCGAATCAAGAGTTATGGAATTAGTTCAAACTCTTTTGCAAAAAACTCCAAAGATCCTGAATTTTTACCATATGAAGATTTAATAACACTTGCACAAAAAGCAGCGGCTGAAGTGGGAAATAAAAAACATAGTTTTACAACTGTTGAGTTGCCCATAAATCTTTTAGAGCGTGAAGGTTTGAAGTGTGCAGCATGGGCAAAGAAAAATGGACTGCAAGTGCTTATAAGCAGACCGTTAAACGCCCAAAAAGATGGTTTGATGTATAGGCTTGCAGAGTATGAAGAGCCAAAAAACTATTATCATACATTGAATGATCTTTTAGAGATTTGTGAGAATGATCAACTGCAATCACTCTATAATCTTATAGATCAGATGGATATGAACAAGCATAAGTTTGGCTTTATTGGAGAGTATGATACCTTTTTAGTAACGCAGATCCTCCCACATATTAAAAAGGCTATAGAAAATATATCGCAAGAGGTTTTAGATGTATTGTTAGAGTATATCGATAGATTTTTACGAGAATATAGAGATATGGTTGCCTATGAATCTTCAAAAACAACAAAAACTGCTTTAAAAGAGTATTTTACAGGGTGCAATAAAAAGATGCAGGAGTGTGCGCTTGAGTATCTTTTATCTCTTGAAGATATAGATTATATTGTAGTAGGTATGAGAAAACCTACCTATGTTGAAGAAGTAATGTCTTTAAAAAGCTAGGTAAATTTATTTTTTATCACTTGTTAAGGGATTTTGTCATATTTTATGACTATAATATAAAATAAATTTTGCAAAATTTGAAGGATAGGTAAAAATGATTCCATTTAGTGATGAAGAGCTTATAGAGCCGGTAAAACATGTTATAGACAAAGTTCGTCCATCTTTAGCTTTAGATGGTGGAGATATTGATTTCATTACTGTAAAAAACGGTAATGTCTATGTACAGCTAAAAGGGGCGTGTATTGGATGTGCCAGCAGTGGCTCAACACTCAAATATGGAGTTGAGAGACAACTGAGAATGGATATTCATCCGGAGTTATGTGTTGTTAATGTACCTTTTGGTATGGAAAACGATATAGATAATTTATAAACAGTAAAGAAGATGATGGGAACAATTAGTAAATATAAGATTTTATCACAAGCTAAAGAGAGCTTTTCCAAAGCAGATTATAAAAGTGCATTGGAAAAATTTGCAGAGGTATTACAAAACTATCCCAACTCAAAAGAGGCTTATAACGGTGTGATTCTTTCAGAGATGGCTATGAGCGGTGAGACAGGGGCAGAGGCACTCTTTGATTATTATGCAGTACTTCAGGAAGAGGATAAAGAAGAGGCTGATGCAGTGATGGAAGAGATACTGCAAAATATGGATGGAGCCATTGATAAAATAGGTGAGATCTTTGCTCAGCCGCTTCGTGAACGTATAGAGTTTGAAGATGGAATTCTTTACAGTGACTTTAAAAAATTGCTTGATGAAGGTGCTGATTTTAAAGAGACTTTTGAAAATATTATGTTTTCTACAAAAGTTATTATAACGGAGAAAGAGGATTTTATTGATTTCTTGGATAAATTGATCGAACATGGATTTGAAGAGATGGCTTTGACATATCTTGAAAATGCTCTTGCAATTTATCCTACGGATAAACTTCTGATTCATTTATTAAAAAAACTTGCCGAAGGTAAAACTATTGAAAATTGAACTACCAAACCAAGCCTATAGATATGTAACTGAAAATTCACAAGAGTGTGATCCCCAAACTGCTTTTGTTTTAACAACACAAAATGAAAAATATTTGGATGATGCAAAAGCAAACAGTGCACATTCTATCATTAAGATCAAAGATATTGCAGCACTTTTTGGAGTTAATAAAATTAAAATTATAGGTATTACCGGGACAAATGGAAAGACAACCACAGCAAGTGCTATCTACTCTTTTTTACTTGATCTAGGGTATAAAGTTGCGATGCAGGGTACTAGAGGTCTTTTTATGAATGATGAAGTTGTAGAGGGAAAAACGCTTACTACGCCCTCAGTACTTAATACCTACCGACATATCTATCAGGCAGTTGCTGCCGGTTGTGAGTACTTTATCATGGAGGTGAGTTCTCATGCCATTGTCCAGAAACGAATAGAGGGACTGACATTTGAACTTAAGGTGTTAACCAACATTACACAGGACCATCTTGATTATCATAAAACCTTAGAGGAATACATTGCTGTAAAGAACTCATTTTTTCGAGATGAGGGAAAAAAACTTATCAACAAAGATGAACCAAAGGCCCGTTTTAATTTTAAAAATACCTATACATACGGTATAGAAAATCCTGCAACATATAGACTGATGGCATACTCGCTTAATGACGGTAGTAGTGGAATTATTCAACACTTTCAAGAGATAGTTCCATTTACTGCATCACTGCATGGTTTTTTTAATCTTTATAATCTTATGGCTGCAATATCTGCAACAGATCTTATTACAGACAAAACACTTGAAGAGGTGTGTGATGTGGTAGATAATTTTGCAGGTGTTAGCGGAAGAATGGAACAGGTTTGTGCTGCTCCTAATGTAATTGTTGATTTTGCACATACTCCAGATGGTATGCAACAGGTTTTAAATGCACTTAAAGAGAAAGAGTTGCTTGTTGTGTTTGGTGCAGGAGGTGATCGTGATACAACAAAGCGTCCTTTAATGGGTAGAGTTGCTGCAACATTAGCTAAAAAAGTCTATATTACAACAGATAATCCTCGTCATGAGGATCCTGAAGCTATTATTGATGATATTTTAGAGGGTATAGAAGATAAACAAAATGTTGTTATTGAGCTCAATAGAAAAAGAGCTATAGAGATGGCCTTAGATGATCAAGAGGGTGAAGAAGTCGTTGTGATCCTTGGAAAAGGTGATGAAAATTATCAGATTATTTATGATAAAAAACTACCATTTGATGATAGAGAAGTGGTAAGAGAGCTTCTCCAGATTTAGGAGAACTTTTCTAAAAAATCTAAAATC
>JAMORO010000043.1 GCA_027063505.1 Sulfurimonas sp. | reverse complement strand
GACCTGTAGTGGCGTTTTAAAAGAGTGACACCATAGGCAACAAGAAGAGTAAGTACGATGCCAAAGAGAGCATTATCGGTAAGTGATATTATCATTTTTATCTCTTATCGCTTTTTTTACAAGGTAGCTGACACTTACTCCGGTAGTGAGCATAACTAAAAGTGTTGTAACACTTAAGAGTAGAAAGCTCTGGATATAAAATCCTTTGAGAAGGGTATATGTGGCTAAGATACTGACTCCTGCAGGGATAAAAAAGAAAGCCATATTTTTGAGGAGAAATCGTGTACTCTTTTCAATACTCTTTATAGTAAGAATTTTCAGATGAAGTAAAATAAATAAAAACGCCATACCAAAGAGCCCACCAAAATGTTTTAATCCTAAAATATCTGAGATATATTTTCCTAAAAAATAGAGAGAGAAGATAATGGTAAGCTCTTTTAGAACGGTAACTACCAAACATTACCTTCTGGTGGTTTCTCTTTTTTCTTTAAGGCCTCACCCATCTCTTTGTAAGTAATAATGTCATCTTTACCACACTCTTTATGGTAGTAACCTTGTAAATCATAGTACTCTTGGCAGTCGCTATAGTATTTTGCTGAAATACCATGTTTATTTACACAGCCTGAAAAGGTGAATATAAGTAGAGAGAAAAATAGTGTTAGTTTTATCATAGTTTTGTTAAAGCACATTTTATACCTAAACCTTGAAGGTCTCTTTTGTTTTACAGTACTGGGTTAAAAAGCACTTTTCACAATCGGGATTTTTTGCTTTACAGATGTAGCGACCAAAGAGTACCATACCTTGGTGTAAGGCATGTAAGTTGTTTTTAAACTTTTTAACAAGTGTTGCTTCTGTAGCTATAGCTGTTTTATCATCACTGAGACCTAAACGGTGTGCTACTCGAAAAACATGGGTATCTACAGCCATAAGATTTGCTCCAGTATACTCAATCATAACTACATTCGCAGTCTTTTGCCCAACACCGGCAAGTGTCTGAAGCTCTTTTTCATCCATAGGAATTTCACCATTATAGACCTCTTCTACTCTTTGTGCCATTAGGATTATATTTTTTGCTTTATTATTAAAAAATGAACATGAGTTGATAAAACTTTTTACTTCATCAAGATTAGCCATAGCTAACTCTTTTGTAGATGGGTATCGTTCAAAGAGGGGTGGAGTGAGGATATTTACACGTTTGTCTGTACACTGAGCAGAGAGTGCAACGGCTATTACTAGTTCATAAGCATTTTTGTAAGTAAGTTCAGTTACTGCATCATCATATCTCTCTATAAAAAGTTCATGTATCTCTGCGATCTCTTTTTTAGTCGCTTTTTTTACTTTTTTAATCATAAAGATATTTTACCATTCTTTATGATATAATCAAAGTAATAAATTTTCACAGGGGAATTAAAATGGGATTTTTTTCACTTTTTTCATCTCATAAAACAGTAGAGAACGATATAGTTCATGGTCATACAGTTGATTATGGTAAATATTTAGATCGTGATTTCTTTTCAGAAATTATTGACAGTTCAGACTCTATGATGCTCTACTTTTTTCAAGGCGATGGTTGGATAGGGGCGAACAGAACATTTTTTAAAGTATTAGACTTTAAAAATATTGAAGAGTTTATCGCTAAAAATGAGAGTGTAAGAGATATTTTTTTAAGTGAAAGTGAAGAGATATTTACTGAGTCTGATAAGTCTTGGCTCGATTATATAAAAAAGTATAAGCCAGATGGTTATAGAGTCTCGATGCTTGACCATGATAATAATGTGATACAAATAGAGGCAAAATGTCACACTTTCTCAAAAAATAAGAATTTTTATATATTAGAACTAAAAGATATTACTGAGCTATATAACGCTCAAGTTAAAACACGAGAAATAGAACAACTCAAAACAAAATTTCTTGCAAATATTGGGCATGAATTTAGAACACCGATGAATGGTATTTTAGGTTTTGTGGAGTTACTCAAACAGACTCCTCTTGACAAACATCAAGAGGAGTATTTAAATATGATTAATCACTCCTCGAGAAATCTGATGACAAACATAGAGACTCTTCTTGATCTTTCTCAGCTTCAAGGGGGTAGACTAGATCTTCATGCTAGTGAGTTTAATATTCTTCCTGAGATGGAAAAACTAGCATACAACTACTGTGTTTTAGGATCACAAAAGGGAATAAAGGTTCTTACCTTTATAGACCCAAAACTTCCTCAAGAGTTATATGGTGATCTGAAAAAAATCACTAAAGTTATGTCAGCACTCTCTCAAAACGCTATCAAGTATACACCTCGTGGTGGTAGAGTGATTATAGAAGTGAAACTTCTTAAGCGTCAAAAGAATGGTGACTGTAGTATTGGCTTTGGTGTGAGAGATAACGGAAAAGGTATCTCTCACGAGCAGATAGCTGCGATTAATGAACCTTTTACTTCTGGAAATAATGCAGATGAGAGACTAGGTGTTGGTCTTGCTCTCTCTCATGGACTAGTAGATCTTTTAGGTTCAGAGTTAAAGATACAGTCTCAAGAGGAGTCTGGTACCTATGTAAACTTTGTTTTAGATTTTAAAGGCAGTCTTGGACAAAATTACAAAATGATACCGAAGAAAAAAGTGAAAGTTCTTCTCCTTGACCAGACAAAGGTAGATGAAGCGAATTTCTTAACTATCTATCTCCGATCTTTTGCAATAGATGTTGTCAAATCAAATGTACTAGATGCAAATGTTTATAATGGAGTAGAAGCTCTCTATGTTGTAGCTAATCAGAATGACTCTTCATGGATGTTAGAACTTGGAACATACTCTAAAAAAGCACCGCTTATTCTTCTACTTGATGGAGATGAAAA
Organism: Sulfurimonas sp.; assembly: GCA_027063505.1. Lineage (GTDB taxonomy): Bacteria > Campylobacterota > Campylobacteria > Campylobacterales > Sulfurimonadaceae > Sulfurimonas. The sequence continues at coordinate 25,992 of JAMORO010000043.1, read as the reverse complement.
ACTTCAAACAAAACTTACACATATTGTTGATGAAGTTATTAGAAAACCTTTACTTCCAAGTTTTATTGCAAAACATCTCTATGCAACTACTGAAACATCATTAGTGAAAAAGAGAGTAGAACCTGTAAAAATCAACAAAAGTATAAATGCTTTAGTTGTTGAAGATAACCTTATAAACCAGAGATTAATTCAGATCATATTACAAGGTTACAACATTAATGTTTCTACTGCGGGAAATGGTAATGAAGCGATTACTATGACTGAAAATAAAAAATATGATATTATTTTTATGGATATAGATATGCCAGGAAAAAATGGTATAGAAGCGACTAATGAGATAAAAGAGGGTATGAATCAGAATAAACATACCCCAATTGTCGCTTTAACAGCAATGGCAATGGAGGGAGATAGAGAAATGCTTTTAGAAAAAGGGCTTGATAACTACCTTGCAAAACCGCTCCATAGGGATCGTCTTGAAGAGATTCTTCAAAAGTACCTTAAAGTCGCTATAGAAGCATAGTTGTTTAATAACTATTAGTTAAATTCTATTAAAATTTCCTTAATAATTTACTAAGGATTTTTTATGAAACTAGCAACTAAACTTTTATCTGCTCTTCTTTTAACAGGTGTTATGGCCTCAGCAAATACACTTGTTACAGTGAACGGAACAGCGATCACACAACAAGAAGTAGATAGCGAACTTATGAATGCGACTCAAGGACGTTTTAATCAAGTACCTGCTGATAAACAAGCACAGTTTAGACAACAAGTACTTCAGCAGTTAATAGGTAAAGAACTTATTTTTGCTGATGCAAAGAAGACAGGTGTTTTAAATTCTAAAGAGTATAAAGAAGAGTATAAAAAACTTGAACTTCGTATGAAAAAAGAGCTAGCTATCCAAGTATGGCAGAAAAAGCAGCTTGATAGCGTAAAAGTTTCTGATAAAGAACTCAAAGAGTATTATAATGCTAATAAAGAAGAGTTTAATGAAAAAGAGTCTGTACATGCTCGTCATATCCTAGTTAAAGACGAAGCTGAGGCAAAGGCAATTATTGCAGAGCTAAAACCTCTTAGTGGTGCGAAGCTAAAAGCTAAATTCGAAGCACTTGCAAAAGAGAAATCTACAGGGCCTAGTGGACCAAAAGGTGGAGATTTAGGTTTCTTTACACAGGGGCAAATGGTACCTGCTTTTAATGATAAAGTATTTAATATGAAAGTTGGTAGTATTACAATGACTCCAGTAAAAACACAGTTTGGTTTTCATGTAATTTATCTTGAAGAGAAAAAAGCCGCAGCGACAAGAGCTCTTAAAGAGGTAAAACCATTTATTGAACAGCGTTTAAAAATGGAAAAATTCAAATCTGTAATGAAGAAAAAGATGGATGTACTACAGAAAAAAGCTGTAATTAAATAGTTCTTAAAAAATGTTAAAAAATCCTCCTATCTCTAAAATTATTTTAGAGGGTAGGGAGTTTCTTATTAAACGTGATGACCTCATTGACCCCCATTTAGCGGGAAATAAATACCGTAAACTTTACAGTCTCATAAATACACCAAAAGAACATCTTCAAACTATTATCTCCTATGGTGGTACACAATCAAACGCTATGTTGGCAATAGCAGCCCTATGTAAGCAAAAAGAGTGGGAGTTCCTTTACTATACTAAACCCCTTAATGCTATTATGAAGTCTCAAAAAAGTGGTAATTTTTATCATGCTACAGAGTTAGGAATGAAGCATCATGAACTAGAAGAGAATCTTTATAGAGATTTTATAGGCTCACAGCGTTTATCTTTAGATGAAAAAGTGTATGTTATAGATCAGGGTGGGGCAGATAGTAGTGCGAGAGAGGGATTATCAGTTTTAGCAGATGAAATTCTAGAAGCTAAGTTACAGATAGATGCAGTTGCAACACCATCAGGAACAGGAACAACAGCACTTTTTTTGGCACTTGCTCTTCCTAATTTAAAAGTTTATACAACACCTTGTGTTGGAAATTCTGCTTATTTAAAAGAGCAGATGCTTGCACTTCATTCTGAGTTACCTCAAAATCTCATTATCCTAGAACCTAAGAAAAAGTACCATTTTGCAAAACTTTATCCCGTTTTTTTAGAGATGTATAAAAAAACAAAAGAGGCAGGGGTTGTTTTTGATCTTCTCTATGCACCCTCTATGTGGCAGGCTCTTTTAGAGCAGACTGATGATAGGATACTTTATGTTCATAGTGGTGGAGTAAGTGGAAATGAGAGTATGTTAGAGCGTTATAAGAAAAAGTATGGGAGCTAAGTCCCACACAGTAAAAGAGGTTTTTTAGTCTATAAAAGTAACAGTATCTTCGAGTTTAACACGTGCTGGTTGGTATGTATTTATCTTCGCTGTTTTATCTTCATAGCCTAAAACAACACTATAAAGAAGTGCTAAGTTTTCAGGTGTTTGAAGTACCTCTGCTACAACTTTACCAAACTCTGTTGTACTTCCTTGTGGACAAGAGTCTATGCCAAACTCTTGTGCTGCAAGCATAATGCTCTGCATATAAGCACCACAATCTAAAAGAACACCTTCCGCACCATCAATATTTGCTTTATCTGTAAAAACAAATATAACAGTTCCTGCACCAAACCATCTAAAGTTATCTTTCCACATCTCAATACGAGTTTCATTATCTTTACGATCAACCTCTAAGAGTTTATAAAGACCTGCACCTGTAACGATACGGCGTTTTTTATATGGATTTACCCATTTCTTTGGATAGTACTGGATAAACTGATCGTTTTCAATTCCCTCATCCATTTTTGCGATGATAGCATCTCCTATATTTGAGAGTGTATCTTCATTAGAAATGGCATATGTAACCCATGGCTGCATATTCGCACCACTTGGTGTCATTCCTGCTGCTATAAGAATCTTTTCTAAAGTCTCTTTGGGTATTTTTTCATCTGTGTAGGCTCTTTTTGATGAGCGATTTTGTAAAGCTTCTAATACTGTTGGCATAGTTGTAATCCTTTGGTGCAATTATACAAAAATATTATTAAGTTTATTCTAAAATTCAAAATAACGCTACTTAAGTAGCAAAAGATAAATCTCATTTGTACTATACTTACACCATAAAAACGAAGAACTTTTAAGGAGTTTAAAATGAATAATCCAAATAATATTTTTGAAAAACTAACGCATAACTTAACACAATCAATAGAGAGTGCAATATCTTTAGCACTACATAACAAAAACCAAGAGGTTCAAAGTGAACATTTTTTGTGGGCACTGCTTACAAACTCTGACTCTGTATTAAATCAGATGCTAAGAAAGATGAATGTAGATAAGATAGCGATGGAGTTAGATGTTAAGAGTCTGACTGAAAAACTACCAAAATCTTCAAGTGTTACAAAAGAGAGTATAAGACTCTCTAAAAATTTTGTAGACACTTTAGAAAAAGGTGCTGGGTTAATGGCACAGAATGGGGATAGTTTTTTAGCAGTTGATACATATATACTTGCAAACTTAAACTCTGAACCATACTCTACGATATTGCCAAAGTATATAGATATGCTAGAACTCAGTAAAAATATAGAAGCTGCTCGTGGAGGTGGTAAAATAGACTCTCAAAGTGCAGATGAAACGCTTGACTCTCTCTCAAAGTATGGTATAGATTTAACAGCGGAGGCAGCGGAGGGGAAACTCTCTCCTGTAATTGGTCGTGATGAAGAGATTACTCGTATGATGCAGATTCTTATCCGTAAAACGAAAAACAATCCTATGCTTTTAGGTGAACCTGGAGTTGGTAAAACTGCATTAGTGGAAGGCTTAGCACAGAAAATACAGGCAGGAGATGTCCCAACTTCACTGCAAAACAAACGAGTTGTAGCACTTGATATGAGTTCTCTTATTGCAGGTGCAAAATATCGTGGAGAGTTTGAAGATAGACTTAAAGCTGTTATTGATGAAGTAAAAGAGAATGGAAAAATCATTCTCTTTATTGATGAGATTCACACTATCGTTGGAGCGGGAGCGAGTGAGGGAAGTATGGATGCGGCAAACATCTTAAAACCTGCACTTGCACGAGGTGAGTTACATACTATTGGTGCGACTACACTCAAAGAGTATAGAAAGTACTTTGAAAAAGATACAGCACTACAACGTCGTTTCTTACCTATTAACTTAGATGAGCCGACTGTAAATCAATCTCTTCAAATCCTTCGTGGGATTAAAGAGCGTTTAGAGACACACCATAATGTAACGATTACAGATAGTGCTTTAGTTGCAGCGGCTCGTCTTTCAGATAGATATATTGCCGATAGATTTTTACCAGATAAGGCGATAGATCTTATTGATGAAGCCGCAGCTGAACTTAAAATGCAGATAGAGTCTGAACCTACCGTACTCAGTCGTGCAAAACGCCAGCTCTCAGAGTTAATGGTGGAGAAAGAGGCTCTTAAAATGGAGAAAACTCCTGCAAATGAGAAACGTCTTACAGAGATAGAAAAAGAGCTTGCTGATGTAGATGAAGAGGTAAGAAAACTTACTTCACAGTTTGAGACTGAAAAAGAGGTATTTGAGAAAATATCTGCTATTAAAGGTGAGATAGAGAATAAACGTCGTGAAGCAACTCAAGCGAAAAGTGCGAGTGACTTTAACAAAGCAGCAGAGATAGAGTATGGAGATATTCCTAAACTTCTTGAAGAGGAAAAAACTATCAATGAGAACTGGGATAGACTTCAAGCTGAGGGAACTCTACTTAAAAATAGTGTAGATGAAGACTCTATAGCATCTGTTGTTTCTCGTTGGACACATATTCCAGTAAACAAAATGCTTCAAACTGAGCAAACTAAAATACTACACGTTGAAGATGAGTTAAACAAAACAGTAATTGGTCAAGGAAAAGCGACTCATGCTGTTGCACGTGCTATTAAACGAAATAAAGCAGGGCTTAGTGATGCTAACTCTCCGATAGGAAGTTTTCTTTTCCTAGGACCAACAGGTGTTGGTAAAACACAGACGGCTAAAACACTGGCAAAGTTTCTCTTTGATAGTGAAGAGTCACTTATAAGAATAGACATGAGTGAGTATATGGAAAAACATGCTGTTTCTCGTCTAGTTGGAGCCGCACCAGGTTATGTAGGCTATGAAGAGGGTGGACAACTTACTGAGGCAGTAAGAAGAAAACCATACTCAGTAGTTCTTTTTGATGAGGTGGAAAAAGCGCATCCAGATGTTTTTAATATGCTTCTTCAAGTCCTTGATGATGGTCGTTTAACAGATAACAAAGGGGTGACAGTAGATTTTTCTAACACTATTATTATCTTAACATCAAATATTGCAAGTGATAAAATCATCAGCAATGAGCCAAGTGATGAACTCGATGAGATGGTTATGGGTGAACTAAAACAGGCATTTAAACCAGAGTTTTTAAACAGACTTGATGATGTTGTTATCTTTAATGCTCTAGGTCAAGAGGAGATTGTTAATATTGTAGATATTTTCTTTGAAGATATTGCAAAAAAAGTAAAAGATAGAGATATTACACTTACCTTAAGCCCTGAAGCTAAAGCACATATAGCAGAGGCTGGATTTGATCCTGTTTATGGTGCTAGACCTCTTAAACGAGCTCTCTATGAGATAGTAGAGGATAGACTTGCTGACCTAATTCTTAGTGGTGAGGTAAGTGAAGGTTCTTCGGTTGAATTCATAATGCAAGGAGAGGAGATAAAAGTTTTAGTTTCATAAGCTAAAACCTATTTTTTCTCCAAGTGATTTTCGATAGGCTCAGGTTTCCCAAGATAGAAACCTTGAGCATAGTCGACTCCTAAAGTTTTAATCACATCTAAAATCCCCTTAGATGAAACAAACTCTGCAATAGTTAAAATATGTAGTTTTTTTGCTAAGTCTACGATAGTTTCAACCATTAAACGGGAGTTTAAATCTCTATCAATATTTGAGATAAGCGAAGCATCAATCTTAATATAATCAACTGGTAAATGCAGGATATGTGAGAAGTTGGAGTAACCACTTCCAAAGTCATCAAGTGCTACCTTAATACCATAAGAGCGGACTTTAACACAAAACTTATAAACTTCGTCATAGTTTTTAAAATCTTCAGTTTCAAGAAGCTCTACCGTTAGAAGTTCATTATATTCATAATTTTCTAGAATACCAAAAAAATGTGACATCGTTCTCTCATTTGAAATATCTACAAGAGAGATATTAAGAGAACAAGCTATATGATATTTTGAGATAACTTCTAATGTGTTTCTGATGACAGCTCGAGTAAGCTTATGATAAATACGATTTGCTTTAGCAACATCAATAAAAAGAAATGGTGGGATAATAGTTCCATCATGTCTAATTCTTACAAGTGATTCATACTTCATTGGTAAGTTATTATCTTGTATAGGAACAATAGGTTGAAAAAAGGAGAGTACTTCATTCTCATCTATAGCTAGAGTTAGTTTTTTATGACACTCTATGTCGTCTTTATGAATTTTTTCAAGAGCCTCCTCTTCATCATAGACTGAGAGTTGAATATTTCTCTTTTTTGCATCTTTTAGTGCCATATCAGCATAAGCAAGCAGTCGTTTTTTCTTGCCATATGCTATTCCTGCACTCATCATAAATTGAAAAATTTTATCTTCATAGAGGAATTTTTCAGATTTGAAACTTGCTAAAATCTTTTCTATCTTTGAGATGAAATAATCTTCAGGCTTGTCATTATTTTGACAGACTAGAACAAACTCATCTCCACTAATATGATAAAGAGAGAGATGTGTTCCCACAATTTGCTCTTTTAAGAACTCCGCACTCATTGACAGTGCAATATTCCCTATCTCTTCACCATATACATCATTGAAAGACTGGAACTTGTCTATATTTAGAATGGCTATTTTTGTAAAAGTGTATTTATTTACATCTTCTAAAAGTTTATTTCTATTTGGCAAACCACTTAAAAAATTTGTATATATTTTTTCATGTAGTTCACTTGTCTTTTTTGCTATCTCATCTTCAAGATCATCATTATACTTTAAGAGTTGTGTCTGGGCATACTTTAGATCTCTCTCAGCATTCTTAGCTCTCTCTAGTTGCTTTTTAAGCTTTTTATGAAGAAAATTAAATTTGTATACAGAGAATATAATAAGTAAAAGGGCAATAAAAAATGAAAAAAGTAAGACTCTTGCACTATAGGCATTATTTGATTCTAAAATCAAAATTTTTCCATAGAGTTGTGCATTTGAGAACTCAATAAGTAAGTCTGTATCTTTAGAAAACTTGATAGTTATATCATTAAACCCCACAAAGGCATCGTCTATATCTTCTAAATCATTTAATTTTATAGCTTCAAGAAGAGACTGTTGGACAAGAGCATAGGAAATAACACGTTTTTTAATAATGAGAAGTCTATCTTTAAACTCTTTACTAAGAGAGGGGTGTTTTAGAACAAACTCATCTAGTTTATGAATATCATGAGTAATATCTGAAAAAGCATTATGTTGTTCATTCTCTGAAAAAGCATCACCTCTTAGCCTTGCTTGTAAAATTGTTGCTTGATTTTTTTTAACATTATAGTTGAGCTGATTTACATAAAAGGATAGTTTTATTTGATCTCTCTCTAAATATTTTAACATTGAAGAGTTTTTTTGAATGTTGTTGTAACTCAAGAAAAGGGAAAAAAGGAGAATAACAAAACTAGAGATTAAGATGGTATAAATTCTTTTGATATTCATCATATTTCTTTAGAATTTTGCTTCAAGTGAGAGTGAAATGATTGTTTGATCGGCATCTTTTTTTGCAGGTTCACCAAAGTGCCAACCGCTTCCTGTATAGTTTTCATGGATATCTAAGTATGAAAGTTTTGTATTGAGGTATTTATTAAAATTCCAAGTTCCATAAACCTCGTAGGCATTTCCTCTTATCGCTAGTTTGTTAAACATATCTTCTGCACCCTGTGTTGCACTAAACCAGTATTTACTTCCATAGTTATACTCTGCACCTATATGAAACTGTGAACTAAAATCGTACTTAGTTCCTAGATAAATAGAGTATCCCTCTTCGCTTAACATAGGACCACTGGCATAGTCAGCTTCGGTGAAGCCAACTTTATGGTTTACTGTGTGTCCTATATCTGAAGCATCATAATGAGTGATTTTGTAATCATCTTTCTCCCCATTACCATGGGGACTTGAAATCGCAGTATGAAAGAAAAGTATACTATTTGTGTCTGCAAATTTTTCTATATCTAAACCTAAACCAAAGGTAAGCATAGTTCCAAGGGTATGTGCATCGGAAGAGGAAACATCTGGTCCTAGATACGGGTGTGCTTTAAAATCATGAAGCATATTAACACCAAAAGATAGGAGAGAGTTACCGAAAAGGTGAAATTTTGTATCTGCATATAAGCCAACTATATTTGCATTGTCAATATTTTCTCTATTACACTGATAAGGGTAGAAATTTGCTCTAAGTGTGTAAGGTTTTGCAAGAATTATTCGTGCAAAGGTAGCGTCTCCAAGTTTTTGTGTCCCAATTATCCCATAGGTATTCATATCAAAGACTAGGGCAGGGAAAAGTGAATTTCTCTGTTTATCCTGTGCATACTGCATAGGTGTGCCACCTGTAGTTGGCAAGATACCAAATGAAAAAGTAAAAGCATAAGGTGATGACTTGTTTATGGTGTAGTCCACATAAGCACGGTCAATATCAAATGCACTTCCCGCAGTACCTGTTTTAATATCACGGGATAGTATACATATGCGTTGGTTTGACTGAGAAGCATTCATATAGAGCATTCTACCGTGAAACTTTATATCATCGAAGTCTGCTTCCATATTCAGTCGAAATCTAATAGAGGAGGCAATATCATAGTGTTTAGAAAACTCATCTCGTCTCTGCTCCTTATACATAGGATGTTGAGGGTCTTCAATTTTTGTATTTTCCCCCTCTATTGTGCCATTTCTATAATCAAATTTGTCAAAGCGCAAAAGGAGTTCTGGTGAGAGATTAATTTTGTCTAAGATAGATTTTTTTTCAACTGACTCAATAATAGGAATTCGTTCATCTAAATCTTCTTGATGATACTTAATCTCTTTTTGAAGTGATTTTATATCTTCTTGTAGTTGGACTATCTGTCTATTTATATCAGTTTGTGAAGCCATTAAAAAAATGGGAAAAAGGGAAAGAAGTATTTTTTTCATTTTAGAGTCCTGGTACTATGGGTTGATCAGAGTCAGCAGCATGTTGGATAAGGTAGCTTTGTAATAAATCTCTTGTTATCTGGTCAAGGGTGTCAACTTTATAGCGTTTCATGTGTCTAGGAGATGAAAAAACACGCTTCCATTGGACTGAGGCTTTTGTTCCTGCTTTAAGATTGAGTTTTTTAGCAACTTCTTCTATTTCTAAGGCATCTGTAATAGATAAACATAGACAAAGTAGTATAATAGGTTTTATTATAAATGTCATATACTTTAAATTCCTTATGAAGATTTAATTGCACTTATTCTATTCTGGAGATTAGTATATAGAAGTAAATGTTAAATAAGTATTAATGAAGAGTCTAAATATGATAAAAATAATTTATTCTATCAATAAAATTTATCACAAAAAAATGTTTTAGATGCATTAACCATCTTTTAAGTAATAATTTAGTATTATTTCGGACTTAATTTTAATAAAGGATATGTCGTGAAAAGAACATACCAACCACACAGTACACCAAGAAAAAGAACTCATGGTTTTAGAGCACGTATGGCTACTAAAAATGGTCGTAGAGTATTAAATCGTCGTAGAGCTAAGGGTCGTAAAAGATTAACAGTTTAGGCGGATTTTCAACACTGAAACAACATAAAGAGTTTCAGTATATCTACAATAAAGGAAAAAATCAGCACTCTGGTAGTGTTGTTCTTTTTTTTCTTCCTCAAAATGGAATTCACAAAGTAGGCTTTACCGCAACAAAAAAGTTAGGTAATGCAGTAAAACGCAATCGAGCAAAACGCAGAATGCGTGCACTATTTCGTGAACACTCCAACACTCTCAAAGATGGCTCTTATATATTTGTCGCAAAAGTAGGACTCTTTGACTCTTCACATGAAAAATTTCAAAATGATTTTTTGAAAGTACTGAAAAATGCGAAAACTTTTACTTAAACTTCTCTGGCTTTATCAGAAATTTTTTACACTCATTGGCTTCGGTTCGTGTCGATATTACCCAACTTGTAGTGAGTATGCACGGTTAAATTTTGAAAATAATTCACTTTCAAGTGCTTTTTACCACTCTTTTACTAGAATACTACGTTGTAATCAATTATTTGATGGAGGGATTGAGCATCCTTTGCTTGATAAACTCCAATGTAGACCTGTAAACTTAAGGGTTGAAACTATAAAATATTGGCTGGTTCCAGATAAAAAGAACCGTTATTACATAATAAAAAATTTTTCATATAAAGGGTAATTTGTGTTAGATAAAATGTCACCAAATCAAAGATTAGCAGTTGCTGTACTGTTATCTATAATTTTTTTCGTAGGCTATACAGCGATTTTTCCACCAGTACAACCAGAGGTAGCACAAGAGGCTAAAACAACAGAAGCAGTAGCTTTAAAGGGTGAGTCGACAACTAGCAAACAGAGTGTAGATGTCGCAAATGCCGCAGGTCATGCCATAGTATCTTCCGAGATGAGTCATCAAAATACTATCTTAACTGTAAAAAATGAAAAATTTATTTTAAAGATGGATACACTTGGCCGTATCTCTTCTAAAGAGTTACTTGAAGATAAGTTCAGAGATAAAGAAGATAATCATGCACAGTTAATTCCATCTAGTGGGACTAAGCCTCTGTATCTTCGTTTTATGGATGAAAATTTAAACAAAGAAGCGGCGACAGTTCCGTATGTGGCAAGTGTAAATGAAGTTACTGTGAATGCATCAGCACAAACAGTAACACTTACTCAAAAACTTTCATCTGTTATAGTTACAAAAACATTAACATTTTATGCTGATGGACATTACGATGTTGCTATATCTTTAAGTCAAGATAAACGTTATTTCGTATACCTCGGACAACGTCCTCGTGTAAATGACAAAGAACAGATGATGACGGTTGTTGGTGATATGGTTTATACTGATGATGATATTGTAACTATTATTGCTGATGGTGATGCTGAAGGGCGTAAATCATTTACTGGGGTAGAACTTATTTCTGCTTTTGATCAATACACAGCAACAATTATGTATGGTTTTTCAAAAGATAGAAATATCATCGTTGAGCGTGACCGTGAGAGTAATCCTGTAACATATTTTGATGGTATTCAAAGTATGAAATTTAGTGGATATGTAGGTGCTAAAGAGTATAAAACACTTAAAGCTATAAACCCTGTACTAACAAATGCTATAGAGTATGGTTGGTTTACATTTGCATCCAAACCACTTTTTGCACTTTTAACTTGGTTACACGGTATTTTTGGAAACTGGGGTTGGGCTATTATTGGTCTTACTGCAATTATTAGACTTGTTCTTTACCCTTTAACATATAAGGGTATGGTTTCTATGCAGAAGATGAAAGACCTTGCACCTAAAATGAAAGAGCTTAAAGAGCGTTATAAAGGTGATCCACAGCGTTTAAACCAAGCAACAATGGATATGTATAAGAAACATGGGGCAAACCCACTTGGTGGTTGTTTACCTATGCTTCTTCAGATTCCTGTGTTTTTCGCGATATATCGTGTTTTACTAAACGCTGTTGAACTTCAAGGTGCTGACTGGATTTTATGGATACATGACCTCTCTCGTATGGATGGTTACTATGTACTTCCTATTCTTATGGGTGCATCAATGTTCTTACAACAACGTATGACACCAAATAACTTTACAGATCCAATGCAAGAGAAAATTATGAAGTATTTACCAGTGATTTTTACTTTTTTCTTTATAACATTCCCTTCAGGACTTGTTCTTTACTGGTTTGTAAACAATCTTTTCTCAATTGCACAACAGTTTATAGTAAACCAACAGTTTAAAAATGCAAAAAATGCAAAAGATGCAATTAAAGCAGCCAAAGAAGAGAAATAGTTATGATAAAAATTGAAGCTATAACACTTGAACAAGCGTATCAAGATGCTGCAACAAAATTTGATTGTTCCATTACTGAGCTAACTATAGAAGTAGTGCAAGCACCCACAAGTGGTTTTTTGGGCTTTTTCAAAAAAAGTGCAATTATTGTTGCTGTGAAGAAAGAGAGTCAAGTTGTAGTACCCGAGCTAACTACTCCAGTAAAAGAGAAACAAGTAAAAGAGAGAGCAAAACAAGCACAAGTAAAAAAAACGGAAGTTAAAAAAGTAGAAAAAGAGAAAAAAGTTTCTAAGAAAAAAGAGACACACACAATTCTCAATGACACTATTATGCCCGCTTCTTTTGTAAGTGATCAAGATGATGAAGATGAAGATTTAGCGAGTGGACTTGACTATACTGCTGATTATGATGATGCTTATGATGAACAGAATGAGACTCATGAAGATATAGAAGAGACATCTGTAGATATTAATACTATAGCTTCTGAAATTCAAGAAGAGATTAACACTCTTTTTAAATTTACATGCTTTAGTATAGAAAAAATAGAAGTTACCGCTTATGACGCAGAGACAATTCTTGTTGAGTTTAAGGGTGATGATGCTGCACTCCTTATTGGAAAAGAGGGCTATAGATATAAGGCTCTCTCTTATATGATTTTTAACTGGATTAACTCAAAGTATGAAGTACAACTACGTCTTGAGATAGCTGAGTTTTTGAAAAATCAAGAGGAGACAATCAGTCGTTATCTTACAGCAGTATGCGAAAATATAGACAGAGATGGTCGTGCACAAACTAAAATACTAGATGGCGTTTTAGTACAAATTGCACTTCGTGAACTAAGAGAGAGATACCCTAACAAGTATGTAGCAATTCGTTCAACAAGAGATGGATTAAAGTTCATTATCGTAAACGAATATAATAACTACTAGTATTATGACAGATACTATTACTGCCATTGCAACTGCAAATGGCATTGGCTCTATTGCTATCATCCGTTTAAGTGGTGATAAAGCTTTAGAGATCGCAAAAACACTAACAAAAAAAGAGTCTCTGAAAACTCGCTATGCAACCCTCTCAAATATTTATAATACTAATAATGAACTTATTGATGAAGCAATTGTTATCTATTTTAAAGCACCATACTCTTTTACTGCTGAGCATGTAGTTGAGATACAGTGTCATGGTGGTTTTATAGTTGCTCAAAGTATACTTAAAGCGACACTTGAAGCAGGAGCGAGACTAGCAAATGCAGGTGAGTTTTCAAAGCGAGCATTTTTTAATGGCCGTATCGATCTTTCTGAAGCAGAAGCTATAGCACAACTTATAGAAGCAAAAAGTGAAGATGCTGCAAAAATTCTGGCATCACAGATGAAAGGTTCTTTAAAACATTTCATTGAAGATGTACGAGATGAGATTATTCATATCTTAGCCTTTAGTGAAGTTAGTATTGATTATGCTGAAGAGGATCTGCCTGAGGATCTGGTTATGCAGATAAAGACAAAGCTAGATGAACTCTACAGACTTTTAAACAAAACACTACAAGCTTCTAAATCTCGAGAAGGATTAATGCAAGGTTTTCGTGTTGCTATAGTTGGAAAACCTAATGTTGGCAAGTCTTCACTTCTCAATGCTTTACTCAATTTCGATAGAGCTATTGTGAGTGATATTGCAGGAACTACACGTGATACTATCGAAGAGCAAGTAAAGATTGGAACACATCTTATTCGTATGGTTGATACAGCTGGAATTCGTGAAGCGAATGATGAGATAGAACGTATAGGAATTGAGCGAAGTCTTGAAGCTATAGAACAGAGTGATATAGTAGTTGCTCTTTTTGATAGTTCTCGAGAGGCAGATGAAGAGGACTTAGAGATAGTACGCCTTGTAAATGCAGTTAAAGAAGACAAAGAGGTAATTGTTATAAAAAACAAGATAGATTTAGAGGAAAAATTCTCTTTAGAAAATCTTGATTTTGATATAGAACTTAACTCTAAAGATGATGTTTTCCCACTTGTTAGAGCCTTAGAAAGTATCATGGATAGAAGTAATAGTAGTGATGAAATTATGCTAATATCTACAAGACAGATTCAAGCAGTATCAGAGACTATGAAAAATATAGAAGACTCTTTTATCCCACTGGAAGATCAAGAGTTAGAGATATTTTCATTTCACTTAAACGAGGCGGTAAAAGAGATGGCAAGTATTACACGGCCTTTTGAAAATGATGAGATGCTAGACAAGATGTTTGGCTCTTTCTGTTTAGGGAAGTAAAAAGATTATGAAATATATTGCTATTGACTTAGGACTTAAACGTATAGGACTCGCTTATTCAGCACATAAAGACCTTGTAACACCACTTCCTGCTGTTATAAGAAAGAATCGTGATCAGGCTTCAGCTGAAGTAAAAAAAGTTTTAAAAGAGTGGGAAGTGGATGCAGTAGTTATCGGTGTACCTCTTGGTGGAAGTAGTGAAGGGGAGATGAAACGCCGTATCGCTCACTTTATGAATCTTGTAGACTTTGATGGAAAACTTTTTTATCAAGATGAAGCAGGAAGTTCACTAGAAGCTGAGAGCTTAATGAAAGGTGAGATAAAGTATGTAAGAGATGGTCGTATAGACTCTATCTCAGCTATGATTATCTTACAGCGTTATCTGTATAAACAAAAACAGAATAAATGAGACTTCAAGGTTTAGATATCTTTCGTGGATATGCTATCGTTTTAATGGTAGTTTTTCATTTAAGTTTTGATTTAAACAACTTTAACTATCTCAGTCTTGATTTGAAACATGGTGACTTCTGGAAATATTTTCGTTATGTTATTGTTAGTATGTTCGTTTTTACTGCTGGTATAAGTCTATACTTATTAAATAAAGAGCAGATTAATTGGAAAAAAGTAGTTAAAAGAGTATTTACCTTAGCACTTGCTTCTTCTCTTGTAAGTATAGGGAGTTATTCACAGTTCCCAAATACATGGATCTACTTTGGAATACTTCATTTCTTTCTATTTTCTTCAATAGTAGGATTGCTTTTTATTAGACATAAATATATTTCTCTTTTTATTGGAGTAATCATATTACTAGGGTTTAACTTCTCTTTTTTAAATATGCATTGGCTTTTTAATCTTTTATACATTCCCCTTCATTTACCAGTTGCATATACAGAAGACTTAGCAAATATTATTCCTTGGTTTGGTGTTTTTCTTTTAGGTATATCTTTTGCCTCTTTTCATTTAGAGATAAAACTCTTTGATCGGGAAATATTTCAGAGGAAAACAGTAGTAAATAGATTTTTTTCTTATCTAGGAAAACACTCTTTAGTGATATATTTAATACATCAACCTATACTATTTTCTATTTTTTTCATCTTTAATAGTCTGTATTTTTCTGTTTAAGAAAAGGATTGATAGAACTGTGCTAAAATAATCAACATGAAAAATTTTACATTTAGTTTCAGTTCCCTTGATGAACTTCAAGAGATGCTCCCTTCAACTGTTAAAGATACTCCAAAAACACTTATACAGGTTTTTAGTGCGAGTTCAGAAATTAAAAAAATAGAAGAGATACAAAGCTATTTTAAAGAGTACTTTCCACAATCAGTAATGATTGGGACGACAACAGATGGAATAATTGATGGTGAAAAAGTTTATATTAACAGTAAAAATGTAGTTAGCTTTACACTTTTTGAAGATACTACATTAAAAAGTACTTTTATTAAGCATGTAGAATGTTTTAATGATAGTTTTAAAACAGGGGAACTATTAGCTAAAAATCTTCTACAAAATGATACTCAAGCAATAATCAGTTTTGCTGATGGTATATATACAAATGGAGAAGAGTTTGTAAAGGGTATTACATATGTTTCAGATGATGTGGTGTTAGCAGGAGGATTAGCTGCTGATAATGGAGAACTTACAGAAACATTTGTTTTTAATGCTCATTTATGTACTTCACAAGGTGCTGTAGGTGTCTCTTTAAATAGTAAAAATTTAAATGTTGCTACTAATTATACTTTTGATTGGATGCCTATTGGTAAAGAGATGTCTATTACAAAGTCTGTAAAAAACAGAGTTTACGAGATAGATGGTATGACAGCTGTAGACATTTATGCAAAATATATGGGAAATGAATTAGCAGCACAACTACCTCAAGTTGGTATAGAGTTTCCTCTTATATTTGAGAGAGCTGGTATCTCTGTTGGACGAGCAGTTCTACATAAGCATGAAGATGGTTCATTAACCTTCGCAGGTAATATTAATGAGGGTGATCGTGTTCGCTTCGGAGTTGGTAGTATTGAGACAATTTTAAAAAATAGTGATTATCATGTAAGAAAAATGCTTGATAGAATGAAGTATAAATCAGAAGCAGTTTTTGTTTACTCTTGTATGGCACGGAGAAGATTTATGAATGAGTATATGAGTGAAGAGTTGGCGATGCTTTCTCATATAGGGATGGTTTCTGGATTTTTTACTTATGGGGAGTTTTTTCATTCTCAAGGGGAGAACCAACTTTTAAATGAGACCATGACACTTCTTGCTATGAGTGAGAATAAAGAACAACTTGTGAGTGATATTGATAATGTTAGTACTCTTAGTGCACAGCATATAGGTGTTGATTCTGAACATGTAATTGCACATCTCGCGAATAAGGTCTCCCTTGAGCTAGAAGAGTTGAACCAAAATCTTGAAAAAAGGATTGAGGAAAGTTCTAAGTTTATATATCAGCAAGCATACTATGATAAGCTTACTAGTTTACCTAATAGACTTAGCCTTATGCAGCGTATACCAAAGAGTCTTGGTAAAGTGATCCTTCTGATAAATATAGATGATTTTACAACTATTAATGATTTTTATGGTCATGAAATAGGGGATAAAGTATTAATAAAACTCTCAGAGGTTCTTATATCATTAACTCTACATAAGTCTGCTGAAGTGTTTAAACTTCCGTCTGATGAATTTGCAATTATCATAGAAAATCCTATAGGCTTTATGATAGAAGAACAGCTTAAAAAATATATAGATTTTATTGAAGCTGCAGAGTTTGTAGTAAATAAAGAGCACCATGCTCATGTATCTGTAACTATTGCAGCAGCTTTAATCAATGAGCAACAAACAGGTTTAGCTAATGCGGATATGACTCTTAAACTTGCAAAGCGGGCTGGTAAAAACTTTATGATATTTACTGAAGACCTAAAGTTAGCAAAAAAATATGAGGCAAATATACATATGGCTAATACTATTAAAAATGCAATTAATAATGATAATATAGTTCCTTACTTTCAGCCAATGGTGAATCTGAAAACAGGTGATGTTGTTAAATATGAGGCACTAGTAAGATTGAAAAAAGGGAATGATGTTCTTTCTCCTTTTCAATTTTTAGAGATTAGTCATAAGATAAAACTCTATTCTCATATCACTAAAATTATGATTGACAAAACATTTTCATTTTTTAGAAAAAATAGAATTAATTTCAGTATTAATCTTGAATTTAGTGATATTTTAGATGAGAAGACAAGAGAGTATCTTTTTACTAAAATTAAAGAGTATAAAATTGCCTCACAACTTACCATAGAAATTTTAGAGACACAAGAGAATGATGATTCGCAACAAGTGTATGATTTTATTGAAGAGGTCTATTCTGTTGGTGCTTGTATTGCCATTGATGATTTTGGATCAGGTTTTGCAAATTTTCAGCATATGACAACGATGCGCTCGAGTATTATGAAAATAGATGGAAGTTTAATTAAAAATATTGATACAGACAAAAATGCTAGACTCGTTGTTGAAACAATTATTATTTTTGCAAGAAAGTTAGGTAAAGAGACAGTTGCAGAATTTGTTCACTCAGAAGAGATTTTTAAGATTGTTAAGGAGTTGGGCATTGACTATGCCCAAGGATACTACCTTGGCAAGCCAGAGGAAACACTTCTCTCATAGTCTTATTTTCCCATTATAAAAAGGTTGTTCGTTTGATGTGTGACATCAGTAAAACGTTCTTTGAGTTCACGGTCAAAGGTTAAAATAAATACATTTGCATTGGTAAGCTTTGCATCGATAAACTTATTTAAGAGTACATCATCTGCTACATTTTTCCCATGGTTACATTTAATAAAGTCAAAAGAGTTGAGTGTTTTACCATAGTCATAAAGGTTCGCTTCCCATTCTGCACGTTTGAGATAGAGTGAGTCAGGATTTGCTGCTAATACAATATCTTCATCTTCAATCTCATATTTATCAATTATGTCACTAAAGATAGAACTGATACTTGAAAAGTTTTCTATATCCCAAAAAAGGTAGCTTTTATCTGCTTTTGTTTTATGCTTTTTATTTATGAGTTTAAGTCGTTTTGTGATGTTAAAACTAGTATGTGCATGGTCATTTATAAAAAGAATAGAGTCTTTTAGTTTTATAGCATCAGTGACATTAAAGTTTAAAATCTCTCCCATCTCTATATAGAGATTGAGATTTTCTAACTCATCCTCGGAAGAGCCTTTTTGATATTTTTTAAGTTTTTGCAGTTTTGCATTTGTAAAGACAATTTTTACACTCATCTTCTCATGATTTGCATAGGCCTGTTTTGCACGGAAAAAAACATTTTTTGCTTCAACATTATCTGGAAGTTCTATACTCCCCCTATACTTATGCTCTATACTTATTTTTTGTTTGTTGATGGACAACTTATAACCTTATAAGAGACCAAAAAATTGGGCAGCTTCTTTTTCATCATCTGTTAAAAGATCTTTTTTGAAGTCTTCATGTGTCTCTATCATATGGGCTACATGCTTTTTAGCAAATTCAAAGATAACTTTTTGTGCCTCTTCATCATCAAAGATAAAACCTAAACCACTAAACTGATACTGTGGCTCTTCTTGCTCGATACAGAGTGTGATACCTTCACATTTAGCTTCAAGCTCTTCTACAATGTTTCTATAGTTTATATTAAATTCAGTTGCAAGCCAACCAATGTTCTCCAACTCTTTATTAGAAAATTCTGCAACACCATCTGCTGTTGTGTCATCATATGAAGATCTTGGAGTATTAAGGCCAATGAGCTCTTGCCAGTTTGAAAATGCTTTTATAAGTACACGTTCATCATCTTCTACGATTTGGTAGTTTTTACCAAACACATCAGCTATTTTGATAGGAGTCGGTGGAATGAGAGCACTTACTGGTTTAGAAGTGTGTTTTCCTTCAAATATTAGGATCTCTTTGTCAGCATAAGGAGGGTTTTTAATCTCACCTTTATAGTTTATAGCAAATGTTTTTCCCGAGTTTATCGCTTGAATCACTTCTGGTTTTTTTGCAGTGATTATCTCTTTAAAAAGGTTGAATTTTTTCATATTAGTTCCTCTATATTTATAGTTTAATAGTCGTATTATACAGAGTATGAGTTTAAACTAATAAGTTTTATGAATGATATAAGCTAAAACTAATAAAAGTTTTACCAAAAATTGAGTATAATGCCACAAATTTTTTAAGAGAAAACTCTTAATATTACTCAAGGAAATACAATGGCATTAAATGTTTATTATGATAAAGACACTAGTTTAGACCTAATCAAAAGCAAAACAGTTGCAATGATCGGTTTTGGTTCTCAAGGACACGCACACGCAGAAAACTTAAGAGATAGTGGAGTTAATGTTGTTGTTGGTCTTCGTAAGAATGGTTCTTCATGGGCGAAAGCTGAAGCTAAAAACTTTGAAACACTTACAGTTGCAGAAGCTACAGCTAAAGCTGACGTAGTAATGATTCTTCTTCCAGATGAAAATCAGTCTGAAATTTATAACAATGAAATCGCTCCAAACCTTAAAGATGGTGCAACTATCGCTTTTGGTCACGGTTTTAACATTCACTATGGTCGTATTCAACCAGCTGCTAACATCAATGTTACTATGATTGCTCCAAAAGCTCCAGGTCACACTGTTCGTTCTGAGTTTGTTCGTGGTGGTGGTATCCCTGACCTTATCGCTGTTGGTCAAAATCCTTCAGGAACAACTAAAGAGTTAGCTCTTTCTTATGCTTCTGCTATTGGTGGTGGTCGTACTGCTATCATCGAGACAACTTTCAAAGATGAAACTGAAACTGACCTTTTTGGTGAGCAAGCAGTACTTTGTGGTGGTGCAACTGCACTAGTTCAAGCTGGTTTTGAAACACTGACTGAAGCTGGTTATGCACCAGAGTTAGCTTACTTTGAGTGTCTTCACGAACTTAAACTAATCGTTGACTTAATGTTTGAGGGTGGTATCGCTGATATGAGATACTCTATCTCTAACACTGCTGAGTATGGTGACTATGTTTCTGGTAAACGTGTTATCAATGCTGAGTCTAAACAAGCTATGCGTGATATCCTTACTGAAATTCAAGATGGTCGTTTTGCAAAAGACTTTATCTTAGAAGGTCAAGCAGGTTACCCTCGTATGAATGCTGAGCGTACAAATGACAAAACTAAGTTAATTACTGTTACAGGTAACAAACTTCGTGAAATGATGCCGTGGATCTCTGCAGGTAAAATAGTAGACACATCTAAAAACTAGTTTTTCTTATACCCCACTTTCGCTTTTACCCTCAAGGGGTACCTAGAGCGAGGGGGTATTGGCATTTAGTGCCATACATCTTCGGATGATTTACTCAGTCACTTGGCTTATGTAAGCTCTCTCCTAAAAAATCTTTAGTTTTTAAAATTCTGTAATACCTTTCCTTTACTCCTTTTTGATATAAATATAGCTATACTTCTCTCATGAAAAAATATGATGTTATTATCCTTGGTGCAGGGGCTAGTGGGCTTATGTGTGCAAGTAATTTAGGAAAGAAAAAGAGTGTATTAATTATTGATGCAAATGATAAGGTTGCTCGTAAACTGCAGATATCAGGTGGTGGTAAGTGTAATATTACGAATGTTTCAGTGGATTCAGAAAATTTTGATGGGGATAGTACTTTAGTAAATAGTGTTTTAAAACGATTTTCAAAAGAGTCACTTTTAAATTTTTTAGAACGGAGTAGAGTACCTTTGGAGATAAGAAAAGGCCGTTACTACTTTTGTGAGAATAGTGCTGAAGATATTATTGAACTACTTAAAAGGGCATCTAAGCATGCAGAACTTTTATTACAAACAAAAGTTCTAAAAGTAGATAAAAATGATGAACTTTTTTGTGTTGAGACATCAAACGGAGAGTTTTATGCAGAAAAAGTTGTAATTGCAACAGGGGGTAAAAGTTTTACAAATATTGGTGCTAGTGAGATAGGACTAGATATAGCTAAAAGCTTTGCGCTTAAAGTGAAAGAGTTTACTCCTGCACTCGTTGGTTTAACTGTTCAAAAAGAGCAGTTTTGGATGAAAGAGCTTAGTGGATTAAGCTGTTATGTACATATAACAGTAGGAGAAAAACTACTTAAAGAAGAGATGCTTTTTACACATAAGGGTATAAGTGGCCCAGCTGTTCTTTCTGCCTCACTATACTGGAAAAAAGGTTTGATAAGTATAGATTTTATTCCAAATCTAGGTAGTTTTGGAGAACTAAAAAGTAGTGCTAAACAACTCTCAACACTTTTAAAATTACCTAAACGTTTAGCGAAAGCTCTGTTAGTCGCTGTAAATTTAGAAGATAAAGTAGGAAAGAAACTTCAAAATGAAGATTTAATAAAACTAAAACAACTACAAAACTACTCTTTTTCTCCCGCTGGAAATTTTGGTTTTACAAAAGCTGAAGTGAGTAGAGGTGGTGTAGTAAGTGAGGAGTTACTCTCTGAGACTTTAGAGGTAAAAAAAGTAAAAGGGCTTTACTTTATTGGTGAAGTGGTCGATATTACGGGAGAACTAGGTGGATATAACTTTCAATGGGCCTTTTCTAGTGCCTATGTCTGTGCAAAAGCCATCAAATAGTTTATAATTAAAGATAACTTTAAATGGTTATAGCTATAATTATAGATTCATGTATTACATATAAGGATTATTATGCAAATTTTTAAGTTACTTCTATTCAGTTTTTTTCTAATACTGTCATTTACTTTTAGTGGTTGTCAGGGGAACAATAGTGATGCACCGGTAGATAACACAAATCCTGATGAAAACACAACACTTCCTCCTATTGATATTAATGCAACTACTGATACTAAAAAGTTGGCAATCGTAAACGGGAATGTTATAACAGTTACTGGAAGTGGTTCAACTAAAGATATTTTTATCATGGCATTTAATTCAAGTAATTCGACTAATACTGAAGGATCAATTACTTTTCAATATCCAGTAGAATTTATAAATAATAATGTTTTTTATGGTTCTATGGACCCAGGCACAGCAACAATAGTTGATGGGCGAGTACATTTCGTATATACAGCTCCTAATGATATTACGGATATCAATGGAACACGGGTAGAGTTTCGATTTTATGATACAAAAAATGCTGATGCTAATGTTAGTCTCTATATAGACTTCAATTTAACAGGAGATTATGTTTCAACTGATCCTGTATTGAAAACATTAACACTTTCAGATGCTAATTTAACTATTAATAGCTCTTCTCAAGTTGAAAACTTAATACTTCAAGCTTACACTGACCAAAGTACAACTGATATAGATGTAGAACTAAATATAAAATATCCTCAAGATATTTTAGACAATAATATTAATATAGGTATTCTTCCTGCAACATTAGATGTACAAAAAGGAATAGTTACTTTTAATTATCAGGGTGTTCCTGATATTGAAGCAACGATTGCTGCACTTAATGCAAAAGGTATTGCAAATCCAATTAAAGTAAATATTTATGATGCAAAAACAGGGGCGAATGTAGATCTTAATTTAAACTTTGAGACACCACATGCTGTTGATCCAAAATATAATAACTATGAATTAAATATATTTCCAGAAAATAATATATCAATAATTGCAAATGAACAAGAAGTTGTTCTTGAAGTTTTCTTAGAAAACAATAGTACAGGATTACCTGTAGCATCCGAAAGTGTATTCATCGAGTTCTTTGATTCAAGTGAAGGGACTATAAATAGTTTTAGTGGATTAACTGATGTAAATGGTCACATTGTATTTAACTATAAAGCACCAGCGGATATTACAGCTTCAGATGATTTTAATATGACATTTAAATTACGTGGTGATATAAATAATGTAAAATATAGACCTGTTAGTTTTAATTTAAATGGAACAACGAAAGATTACACCGGATATTCACTCTCTACTATTCCTAAAAATGCAAATATAACACGTCCTCTTCAAGAAAAGATTATAGATGTTTATGTGGAAAACAACAGTTCTCGTCCAGCAGAAGGGGAAACTTTACTAGTTAAATATTTCTCTGGATCAAATGGGACAATGGATAAATTTTCCGCTGTTACAGATGAAAATGGACATGCGAGTTTTATTTACACAGCTCCTGAGACACTGCTCGCTGATGGTTCTGACTATAATGTTACTATAAGTATTAATGGAACTGATTTACCATCAGATATATCATTTACAGTATTACAAGATACTACAGGTGTATTACATGAAATTTCATTACTTCCAGATACTATTAAAGTTCTAAAGTCAGATCAGAATAATATTATAAAGATATTGACTCTTGATGCAAATAGAATTGGTGTTTCTACTGAAATAGTAATAGAACAACCAAGTAAAGACGGTATAGATTACGGTTCATTTAATACCCTAAAACTTACTACAAATGAAGATGGATATGCAGATGTAAACTTTACATCACCAGCAAATATTGATAACCTAGACAACAGAACAATCCTTTTTCGAGATATTAACACACTCCAAGAGCATAATTTAACGATTTCTTATGAAAAAAGCTTAAATTTAAATAGTGATTTATATGAAATAGGTTTAACACAAGATGATGATATCGCTGTTGAGAGTTCAGGACAAGCATACCTCTCTATCTTTAAGTCAAAAACACCAACTGAACTTATAAAAAGTTGGTATGTATATGATGTAAATGTAACTACTCGTTATGGTGATAAAATTTATTTTGATGCAAATGATAAAAATGCAGATAGTATAACTTTCCAGCAAACTGCAGAACAAGGTTTCTCTATATACACTAAACAACAAGCTTCAGTTGTAGTGTTAGATGTTACTGCTAATATTTTTGATGGTGAAAATAATGTAACCATTACAAATAGTTTTCCGGTAGTTATTAACTCTGGTGAACTTTCATCTATCTCAATGTTTTTTGCAAGTACAGAGAATGATCCTGTACTTAACACATATACAGATTATTATACTGTGCATGCTGTAGATAAGTTTGGTAACCCTGTAAATACAGGTACTGTAATTCATCCAACATTAGTAAATGGTATCAAACACTCATCGTTAACAGACGTAAATGGAACAGGTGAACTAGTAAGTGGAGCAAATGCAACATTTGCAGATGCAACACAAAACTTCTCAGATGTTGAAGCTTCTTCAGATAGACTTATCGTTTTAGCATCTCAAAATCAAACAAATAAATACTTTTTTGGAAACTGGGAAATAGAGTCAGTTGGTGTAGATTTAAATCTTACTGATGAGTTAGATGATAA
Source organism: Sulfurimonas sp. (assembly GCA_027063505.1). GTDB lineage: Bacteria > Campylobacterota > Campylobacteria > Campylobacterales > Sulfurimonadaceae > Sulfurimonas. The sequence goes on along the minus strand of JAMORO010000043.1, from coordinate 1,411 downwards.
CTCATCAATTAGTCTAAAATATGTTATCGGAAATGAAAAGAGAGTTTTTACCAACAATGGTACAGATAGTATAGCTGTTGCAAATGTTCAAGCAATTGATGGTGTTTATGAAACTGATGCAAATGGTAACCTAAGATTTAAAGTTGTTTATGATCCTGCTCTTCGTGGTGAGAAGGTTTATATAGCAGCAAATGCAGAAACTAGCAGTGGAAAAATAGGTATAGCAATCGAAGCTGTGCTTGCTTATACAGGAAAACGCCTTGTTCTTAGTAATAATGCTTTTAGTATAACAAATGCAGGAGAATCAGTATCAATAGATACAACACTTTATGATGAAGCACATAATGTAATTAGTGCTACACCAAGTATCGCTGTCGTTGATTTTAACACTTCAATTGGTTCTTATGAGATTAGTGGATTAAATCATAATTTACTAGTATATACTGCTCCGGAAAAACTTGCTGACTTGAAAACCTTAAAAGGAACAACACATACTTTTAGAATTGCTTTAGAAGCAACAGAAAATATTTATGAAACAGTAACAGTAACCTTTCCTGCTGATAATAACTATACAGGATATTCATTAAAAGTTATTCCAAATGACTTTATTGTGAAAAAAGAGAATGACTCAAAAGAGTTTAAAGTATATATCTTAGATGCAAATGGTGATATCATTGTTAATGAACAGCTTGTAGCAGACTTCTTTGACACAAAAAAAGGAAGTATGGCAGATTATTATGCGATATCTACAAGTTATTTTACGAATTATGCAACCTTTACATATATAGCTCCTGATAATATTTCAGGTCTAGAAAATACAGCATTTGATTTTAATATTACTATGCAAAATGATAAAAATATTACTGCTCCTGTAAAAGTGAATTTTATTCAGAGAGTAGATGATATTAATTATACTAATTATGATATTACTACACTTGATAGTAACATTACTATTCGTAGTGGATTAGAGTCTCATGTGATAGATATCTATCTACAAGGTGATGAAAATAGACCTGCTGAAAATGAGACAATCCTTTTAGATTTTTTCAATGGTTCTGTAGGTAGTATAAGCTCATTTAGTGCGATTACAGATAGTACAGGACATGCTACTTTTAATTATACTTCACCAAGTGACTTATCTACTATTGATAATAATAGTACTATATTGACTTTTAAGATGGATAATAATCAACAAAAAGATGTAAATATAACACTTCTTGTTGATACAACAGTAGTAAGCGATCCAAAATATGACAACTATGTATTAAGTGTATATCCAGAGAGTAATGTATCAATAACAGCGAACTCACAAGAGTCAGTGTTAGAGGTATATTTAGAGGATAATACAACAAACTTACCAGTAGCGAACGAGGGAGTAGTAATAGAGTTCTTCGATGTAAGTAAAGGTAGT
>JAMORO010000042.1 GCA_027063505.1 Sulfurimonas sp. | reverse complement strand
GTTTAATCTTTCTCCAACTTGGTCTGAAACTAACTGGTACTGTGATTACATTCTTCCAGTTGGACTTGCCGGTGAGAGAAATGATCAACAATCAACTCCATCTAAACCAGAACAACGTATAGAATTCCGTCAAGCAGTTGTTCGTGTTGCAGCTGAGAGAATGGGATGGAAAGCAAAAGATCCAACTCGTGCTACACTTGAAGCACACATGAAATTTGGTCTTGGTGAAGTTTGGGAAGAGTCAGAATTCTGGCCAAACATCATGGTTCATCATATTGATCCAAAAGGTGATTTAGGTATAAGAAAATACTGGGCAAGTAAAAAAGATCCATCTCGTGCTGTAACAGTACCTGAGTGGTTTGATGCTGCTATGAGTCTTTTACCAAACCTTTTCAAAGAAGCAAAAGCTATGTACCCAGATGCTGAATTCCCAGTATATGATTACATGAGTGTACATGGTGCATGGACAGAGAAGAAAAATGTTTATAAACCTCAAGAGGAAGAACTTAAAATTGATCGTGATTTTGTTTATGCTCACGGTAAAAAGTATCCTCGTAGAGAAGTTACTCAAGATGAGTATGGTGCATTATGGATAGAACATGATGGACGTAAACACTCTATTGGTGTTGAAATCGATGGTAAATTCCACGAAGGTTTCCACACTTTAAGTAAAAAACTTGAGTTCTACTCTGAGTGGTTTGCTGAGTGGAAATGGCCAGAGTATGCTATTCCTATCTACCCAAGAAATGCCCAAGAGCGTAAGAAAATGGTTCACCTTGTAACTCAGGTTCACCATGACTTTATGCAAAACGACAATGAATTTGCTTTAAATACAGTATTTAGACTACCGTATAACATTCATACTCGTTCTGTGAACTCTAAGCACCTTATGGAAATCTCTCAGAATCATAATCCAGTGTGGATTAATACTGTAGATGCTGATCGTTTAGGAATCAAACGTGGTGATGCTATTAAAGTGAAGATTACAGATACTGTATCTAACCTTGATTCAGGGTATTTCATCGCTATGGCTGTTCCAACTGAAGCTACTATGCCGGGTGTTCTTGCGAACTCTCACCATGCTGGTCGTTGGAAACTTGTTGAGTCTGTAAATATTCCAGGATTTGAGCATAAACTTGGTGTAATGGGTATTGGTTCACCAACTTATGAGATGAAAATGGATGGTAAAGTGGGAACACTTAAACCAACGAAAGGTATTCATCCTCGTCATGATATTTGGAGATTTAAAGAGTTCAATAAAGATCTCGATAATATCTGGTGGGATGGACTTTCAGGTTCATGGCAAAATGCTGTGGCTCCAACACATGCTGACCCTATTGCAGGTAACCATGCATGGCACCAAAAAGTTATTATAGAGAAAGCTGGTCCTGATGATAAAATCGGTGATATTTCAGTGAACTATGAAAATAACTTTAAAACGTATCAAGCTTGGAGAGATAAACTGACTCGTCCACTTGAAACGGGTGATGTTCTACGTCGTCCACAACATATTAAACGTCCAGCTGTTCCGCTTTCTAACAAAGCTTATGCAGTAGAAATTAAAGACGCTTAAGTCTATATTGTAAGCACTCTTTTAGGGGTGCTTCGATATACTCCTTCAAAAATAACTCATTGCTTAATTTATCATTTTTTTAATATAAATTACTCAAATAGTTATAGATAATCCAAAGGAATTTTTTTAATGCAAGATGTACTAACAAACCAAGATGCACGTATAAATATTTATGCACTTCTTTCACGTTTACTGATGAATGAAGTTGATGAAGAACTTTTAAAGACCATAGAAAATGATGAAAATATAATGGCCTTTTTCCCTAGTTATGCAAAATGGGGACGTCGTGATGAGATGGATCATAAATCACTTATTGAGAGTTATCTTAATGTAGATTTTACAAATCTTTTTTTACTTCATATGACACCTTATGAGTCTTTTTACTGTAGAGAAGACCAGATGATGGAAACAGCAGGGGAAAATCCTGTTCTTCAAGTCTTTAATGATCATGACTTTAGAGTTGACCTTGGAAAAGCGAGAGCTGTAAGTGTTGACCATATTGGAATAGAGTTTGAGTTTATGTATATGCTCTGCGATGCTGAAAAAAAAGCACTACTAGATGGCAATAACGAGACTGCTTGTGAAATAGCAAAGATTCAGCAAAAGTTTTTAAAAGAACATCTTTTAGAGTGGGCTCCAATGTTCTTACTCAATGTTAAAAGTGAAGCTGGGACAGCATTCTATTTTGATCTTGCTGATTTAGCTTTAGAGTTTATGATGAGTGATTATGAGTATTTATGTGAATTTATTCAAGATGGGAAATGTAACTACGAAGCATGAGCCTTTTAACCCTAGATATAGCAAAGTGTGTAAGAACTACAAATAAGTTTTCTGAGTGTGTCGAGTGTGTTAGCGCTTGTCCTGTTGCAACTATTAAGATAGATGAGCAACTGCCTTCTTTTGTACCAAACGACTGTGTTGGGTGTGGAGGATGTTTAGCTGCTTGTCCAAGTAGTGCTTACAAACTTGATGACTTTAATGCTATAAATTTTATGTTTTCATATTTAGAATCAGAGAAAGAGAGTATCTCTTGTAAAAAGGATGAAATTCCTTGTCTTGCAGCTTTAAATGTGGAAGAGATTTTAAGTATGTCTCTGCTTACTTCAAAAGAGATTCTTTTTGATAAGGGACACTGTAGTGAGTGTGAGATTGCTAAAATAAATTTAGCGATTATAGAAACTAGAGTCGAAGAGGTTAACTTTCTACTCGAGGCTATGGAAGTTCAAAAGAGAGTGAAGTTTGAAGAGATAGCTACAGATGAAGATATAAACTCTTTAGATGAGTCGACTCGTAGAGATTTTCTTTCAAAAGCTTCACTCAAAGAAGCTGCAAAAGCAAAGCATAAATTTGACAATAGCGTAGAAGCACTAGATGAAGAGTTAAAAGAGCATACTCCAAGTGTAGAAGATATACAAAGTATAAGAAATAAAGTGGTTCCAGATAGAAGAAAGCTTCTTAAAATGGCGATGAAAAGAGCAGGAGTACCTGAGAATTTTCATATTATAGAGGCTGAAGATATCTCTTTTATCTCTCAAAAAGTTTTAGATGAAGAGAGCTGTACAAACTGCCAGATGTGTTACCGCATCTGTCCAACGGGCGCACTTAGCTCCGATAAGTATGGCGGATTTATAGCATTTGATGCATTTAGCTGTATAAAGTGTACATCGTGTCATGATGTGTGTGAACCAAATTCACTGACAATAAAACCGACATTTAATCTCAAAGAGCTTTTTGAAGCAAAGCAAGAGATACTTGTAAAGTTTAGTGTAAAACGGTGTGATGAGTGTGGTATGCCTTTTGTGTACCGTGGTGGCGAAGTTATGTGTACTCGTTGTCGCATTGAAGAAGAAGAAGCAAATACCTTGTGGGGGATAAAATAGTGAGTGAAACAATGCAAGCTGTCGATACAATGAATGCAGAGAATATCATCTCAAAAAAGACAAAACTGTTTGGTCTCATTGGCGAAAAAGCAGGAACAAACAATCTTTTTGCAATGATTAACAGACTCATAAAAGCAAATAGTGTAGATGCCATGATAATTCCAATGAATATTCGCGAAGATGATTTCTATTTTACAGTAGCAAATATGAAAAAATCTCATGTCGATGGTGCTTATATAGAAGAGGAGTTTCAGAGTGCTGTTCTTGATCTTCTTGATTATAAAGATGAGATAGTAGAAGTTTACAATCGTTGTGATTTTGTTATAAAAGAGGGTGAAAAACTACGAGGCTTTCTACTAGAAAAAAATGATGTAAGTTCTAAAGAGGAACTAGCACAGATGATATATGAAGAAATTATAAAGGACTAATTATGAATGAAAATGATGTAAGCGATTTTAGAAATGAATTTGAGGCAATGAAAAAGCATGCCTTTGATAACTGTGAAGATGGTGAATGTGAAACACCTCAAGAGTCATTTGATGATTATCCTGACTATGTACGTGCAATATATGCAGAGATAATGCCTCCTGTTAAGAGTGGTGTTTACTTCTCTCGTTGGGACATTAAGGGTATGGCTGCTGAGCTTGATGAGCATATTGTTATGGATACTAGAGAGCGTATGTTTCAACACTACATGCGTTTTATCGGGAGCCGTAAAGAGATGGAAGATGTTATTGGTGAGTTTAACAAGCATATGGATATGAAGTGTGATCTTTATCGTGAGTATTCAGAAAAATACCCAGCAACAAAAGAAATTTTTGATGTAAAAATTAAAAAAACGAATCGCTCAAAAGAGTTTTTACAAAAAATGCTAGTGGACTTTTTTAGTTAGTCTCTATATTTATTAATTCTACTCTATCACAATCTTTTTTGATGAGTTTTTTAGCAGTTGCATCCTCTTCTGCTAAAACCAAAATATCTGCAAAATCATTTTTATCTACTTCAAAACTCTGAAGTTCTTTGATAGTTTCTATTTTAACTTTTGCTTCTTCATCACTACTTAAAACATTAATATTTCTGTGCCCTTTTGCAAATTCACTTTTAATAAGTTTAAAGATCTTTTCATTTGCTAGTAACTCTTGAAGTTTTATCTCTCTGTTTAGATCTGCTTTGCATAGTATTTTGTATGTGACCATTATTGTTCCATTCATCATTTTTCCTCTGTCGTGGTGTTTATTTTGAAAGAGTACCTTTTTTCCAGTAAAAGTGTAAAATATATGGCAAAATGCAATATTTTTAAAAAAAGAAAACTATCTCTCTTTTTTGATATAATAACATCAATAATACATACAGGATATTTTTGTGCAATTAACGAATGAAGAATTAAGAGTAAAAATTGATGAATTAAAAGCAAAGTTGAGTGTAACGGTTGTGGCACACTTCTACCAGCGTGATGAAGTTTTTGAGGTTGGAGACATTACAGGTGATTCTCTTGAACTTGCAATGAGAACAAAGGCCGATGATGCAGAGTTTGTACTTTTTTGTGGTGTTGGTTTTATGGGGCAAAGTGTTAAAGTTCTCTCTCCTCATAAACGAGTTGTTATGCCAAAGGTTGCTTGCTGTGCCATGGCTAAAATGATAGACGGAATGATGTATGACAATGCTGTTAAAGCACTTAATGATGCAGGTATAGAGAGTAAAAATATTTTACCAATTACCTATATTAACTCAGATGTAGAGGTTAAAGCAAAAGTGGGTGAGATGGGTGGCATGGTATGTACAAGCTCAAATGCAAAGAAAATCATTACAACTGCATTAGAAGAGGGAAAAAAGATTCTATTTGTCCCCGATAGATGCTTGGGGCAAAACATAGCAAATCAAATGGGCTTAAAATCTTCTATTATTGGGGATGGGAGTGATCTTAAATCATCCGATATTATCTGTTTTGATGGTTTTTGTTCTGTTCACCAACTCTTTACACTTGAAGATATCGCATTTTATAGAAAAAAATTTCCAGGAATTTTAATTGCGACACATCCTGAGTGTGATCCTACTATCTGTGATGCTTCTGACTTTGTAGGTTCAACTTCTCAGCTTATTAAATACATCGCAGATTTAGATGAGGATCAAAAAGTAGCAGTTGGTACAGAGTTTAACATGGTAAATCGTCTTCGTCCTAAAAATACATATGTTTTAAGTTCTACAAAACCAGAGTGCCCAACTATGAATGAAACAACTCTTTATGATGTCTATATTACTCTCAAAGCTATAGATGATGGTGAACCGATTAATGAGATATTTATAGATGAAAACACACAAAAATGGGCAAAAGTGGCACT
>JAMORO010000041.1 GCA_027063505.1 Sulfurimonas sp. | reverse complement strand
GTATTCTAACCAACTGAACTACCACCGCATATACTGTTTTTAATTTAAAAATGGTGTCCTGTGATGGATTCGAACCATCGGCCACATCATTAAAAGTGACGTGCTCTACCAGCTGAGCTAACAAGACGTTTGCCTCTTATTGTTAAGAGGTCGAAATTATAGACAAATAGATTTTATATGTCAAGAGGTTTTCATACAAATTTAGAAAAAAGTCTCTTTTTCTATTAAAAGGAGCATTTTAATAGCATAAAGAGCACTCTGATGCTGTACATAGTTTCTATCTCCATGAAAGTGTAAATGCTTCTCTATATGTGTCTCTTTTGTTCTTGCACTTATATAGACAGTTCCTACTGGTTTTTCATCAGTGCCACCACTATCTCCTGCTATACCACTCACAGAAAGTGTATAATCTGCATTACTCACATTCATAGCTCCTTCACTCATCTCTAAGACAACATTGGCACTTACTGCACCATTTTTTATTAAGGTGTTATGCTCTACTGCTAACCAATTCTCTTTAAGTGCATTGGAGTATGTAACAAGAGAACCATCCAATATAACAGAAGCTCCATTATGTTTTGTAAAATAGTATGTAAGCAGACCACCGGTGCAACTCTCAGCAAAACTCACTTTTTTTGAGACACTTGAAAGTTTTTCAATAATATAAGGAACAATATCAGAAGATGCTATAAGTTTTTTAGGAAGGAGTTTCTTTGCAGTATGAATAAACTTACTAATATTTCCATAGCGATTAGAAGAGATGTCAACTCTCAACCACCCATCTATAATCTGAGTAGCTACAAAGCTCACTTCAAATGTTTGAGAGATTGAACTCAGTATGTTGACAAGAGTATCTCTATCCTCTTCAAAAACATGTATAGATGCTTTTGTCTCTTTTGAAGGCATTAACAGTGTTGGCATCTCTTCATTTTCATCTATCTGAAGAACATTTACTACAGAGTCATTATACTCTAGGAGATAACTTCTCTCTTCAAATAGGGTTGCTTTTTGGGGAATTAGTCTTCCTTCTCTTAGAACTTGATTATCACTTGTTGCAGTACATATAAGCTTTCCTATAGTTGAAAAATTCTTTTTATTAGTAATAATAATAATTTTATCTTGCGAATTCAACCTCTCTTCTATATAAAGAAACAGAGAGTTATCACTACTTTTAAAATATGTGACTGAATTTATAAAATCATTATTATTTTCGATTTGACGAAGGACATACTCTTTAAGTGCTACATTATAGATAAACTTATTGCCAATAAAGATAAGATGTAGTTTCATAGTTTAATAGCCTTTTATATGTAAAATTAAAAAATAATAACCATATTAAGCTTAAGTAGTGATTTTCGAGATTGTCCTCTAAATATTCTTTTAAATTACATTTAGATAAAATTTGCACAAATATAAATTATTGAAGGATATTAATTTGACTGATGATAAAAAAATACTTCATGTTATCTCTAATGAAACAAAAAGCTCTATTGACCAGATGCCAATTGTTACACCTAGTATATATGCTTCAATTTTTTCTCAATATGCTACTGAGCATGGAAAAAATATAGATCATGAACCAAAACTTGCTTATGATATTATGCAAACAGAGTGTACAACACTTACTAGTTTACAATCACAAACATCTAAAAATGCTCTGCAACTCAGTGATAGTACCAATAAAGCACTTACAGCCATAAAAGATAAAGATGAAGCACTTCTCAATGAAGTACTTAAAGAGACCCAATCATTAAAAGACGAAATAGAAAAACTTAAAGAAGCTGTCTATAAAGATGAACTCACTCATGTTTACAATAGAAAATGGCTACATGATAAACTACTTGCAACAGAAGAAAACAGCTTTTTGAAAAGTGGTATATTAATTATGATTGATTTAAATTACTTTAAACAAATTAATGACACCCACGGTCATATATTAGGGGATAAAGTTCTTATATTTATAGCGAATGAGCTTAAGAAGAGTAGACAAAATATCATCCGTTATGGTGGTGATGAATTTATCATAGTTTTTAATTCTCATCATTCACTCAACGATGCACTCAAAACTCTCAATAAAATTAGAGAAGATGTCTTAAAGAAAAACCTTAAAGCACATGATGGCATGTTTAAAGTAAGTTTTTCTATCGGAGGGGTGGCATATAAAGAGGGAGATAGTCTTGCTGATGTTATAGAAGATGCTGATAAAAACATGTATAAAGATAAGCAAATTATCAAAAAAAGAATTACAGGGATAGAGGTCTAAACTTCGCCTTTATTTACCGCTTTATCAGTTTTTTAATATATTAAAGATATAATCCAAAAAAATTTCATACACTTTTGAGGTACTTATGGATTATAAAGACACACTACTTTTACCAACGACTAGTTTTGCAATGCGCGGAAACTTAATAAACAACGAACCAAAACGTTATGCTACATGGGATGCAGAGAAAGTTTACGAGAAGATGAAAGCAAACCGTAAGGATGCTCCAAAGTTCACACTTCACGATGGTCCTCCTTATGCAAATGGTCATATTCACATCGGTCATGCACTCAACAAAGTCCTCAAAGACATCATCATTAAACACAACTATTTTAACGGCAAATCTGTTCGTTTTACTCCGGGTTGGGATTGTCACGGTCTACCAATAGAGCAACAAGTTGAGAAAAAGCTTGGTGGGAAAAAGAAAAAAGAGCTTCTTGAGACTGCAGAGATTCGTAAACTTTGTCGTGAACATGCTGCAAAATTTGTAGATATTCAAAGAGATGAGTTTAAAACTCTTGGTATCATCGCTGACTGGGAAAACCCTTATGTTACTATGGACTACAAATTTGAAGCAAATATCTACCGTACACTTGCAAGTGTTGCAAAAAAAGGTCTTTTAGTAGAGCGTTCTAAACCTGTTTTTTGGTCATGGGCTGAGAGAACTGCACTAGCTGAAGCTGAAGTGGAGTACGAAGACAAAGAGTCTCACTCTATATTCATCGCGTTTGAGTTAGATGCAGACGCAAAAGCAAAACTAAACATAACAGGAAAAGCAGCTCCTGTTATCTGGACTACAACTCCTTGGACTATTCCAGCAAATACTGGTATATCTATGAACCCAGAAGAAGAGTATGTTCTTACTGACACGGGTTATATCGTAGCTAAAGAGCTTTTTAACTCTATGATTGAAGAAGAAGTTATAAGTGGAAAAGTTGTTCAAACTTTTAAAGCTACTGACTTTGAAAATACTAAAGCTATAAATCCTCTTAATAAACGTGAATCTCGCATCATCTTAGGTGAGCATGTTCTTATGGATAGTGGTACAGGTTGTGTACATACTGCTCCAGGACATGGTGAGGATGATTACCGTGTTGGACTCCTTTATGACTTAGAGGTTGTTATGCCTGTTGATGAGACTGGTTGTTTTGATAACACTATTGTTAGAGATAACCTCATTCCAAATGCAGAAGATTTTTTAGGTCGTCATATCTTTAAATCTAACGATGATATAATAGAACTAATGGGAGATGCAGTACTTAAAGTAAGTAAATTTACTCACTCATATCCACACTGTTGGAGATCTCATACTCCACTTATCTTTAGAGCAACGAGACAGTGGTTTATCTCTGTAGATGGAACGCCTGAGGGGCAAAACGAAACACTTAGAGAGAATGCTCTAAGCGAAGTAGAAAAAACTCTTTTCATCCCTGAAACTGGTCGTAAACGTCTTACATCTATGGTTGAAAACCGTCCTGACTGGTGTATATCTCGCCAACGTGATTGGGGTGTTCCTATCGCTTTCTTTAGAGTGAAAGCGACGGGTGAAGTTATTTTCGATGAGAAAGTTCTTAACTATACAGCGATGATTTTTGAGATGCAAGGAAGTGATGCTTGGTACTCACTACCAACAGAACACCTACTCTACCCTGGTGCTGGTTACAAAGCGAACGAAGTAGAAAAAGTAACAGACATCTTAGATGTATGGTTTGACTCAGGTTCTACTTGGAACTCAGTTATCAAGTCTCGTAACTATGATGCTGGTGAGTACCAAGCAGACCTTTATGTAGAGGGTTCTGACCAACACCGTGGTTGGTTCCAATCTTCACTTTTCCTCTCATGTGCAGTAGAGCATAAAGCACCATATAAAGGTGTTTTAACTCACGGTTTCACAGTGGATGACAAGGGCGAAAAAATGTCTAAGTCTAAGGGTAACGTTATCGCTCCTGAGAAAGTTCTCAAAGAGTACGGAAGTGAAATTCTTCGTTTATGGGTAGCTTCATCTGATTACCAAGGGGATTTAAAAATCTCTAAAGGAATACTCAAACAAATTTCTGAAAACTATAGAAAGCTAAGAAATACATTTAGAATTATGCTTGCAAATATTAATGACTTAGAGACACTTACTCCTTATGAAGAGATGGGTACACTTGATAAGTGGATTTTAGATGTAAGTGCTGATGTATTTGCTGAAGTTCATAAAGCATTTAGTGAGTACAACTTTGTAAATGGTATGAGCACACTCAACAACTTCATCGCAAATGAGTTAAGTGGTATGTATATCGATATGACAAAAGACAGCCTTTACTGTAATGCGAAGAACTCTAAACGAAGAATGGCAAGCCAAAGTGCAATGGCAATGATAACAAAATCTCTTTTACTCCTTATGGCTCCTGTTCTTACTTACACTTGTGATGAGATCATAGAGCATGCTCCAGCAGTTGTTAAAGGTGATGCTGAGTCTATCTTCGACCTTGTATATGCTCCGATAGTCACAGGTGAGTCAAACTTTAATGCAGAGTATATGACAAAAGCTCGTGAAGGTTTTGGTTCTGTTGTAGATACTCTTAAAAAAGAGAAAATAATAAAATCTACACTTGAGCTTGTTATCTACACTGAATCTAAAGTGGCACTCGATCTTGATCCAACTGATGCTGAAGATTGGTTTGTTGTTAGTGGTGTTTATGAAGACAAAGCAGAAGAAGAGATTCTTGGTTCATTCAAAGTAGATGAAGACAGTTTCACAATTACAAAAGCGACTGCACACAAATGTCCACGATGTTGGAAATTTCAAGCAGAGAAAGAAGAGTCTACATGTAAACGCTGTGAAGAAGTAGTTAGTGCCTAACTTCGAAGAACCAGTCTCATTTACATTTATCGCAGTAAGCATCGCTGTGATATTTGCCTTGGTAGGACTTGGTATACTACTTGTAAAAAAATTCAAGTAGTTTCTCTCCTCTAAAAAAACACTCTTATTTCATCAATTATGCAACATCATGTACCAAGTACTTGCCTTTATGAGTTTGTGCTATGACATTTTGTTTTATTTTTGTAGATGAAGTTTGAGGGTTATAGCTTACCTGTACAATTTTTGCACCCTTTAACTTTAAATACTCTTCTACTGCAATATTATGAGGTTTATCTCCCCAATCTTCTCCAACCACAAAAATATCAACATCAACTGCTTTACATTGAGTCACATACTCAAGTTTATCATAGGATACAACATCATCTACACAGTCTAAAGATTTTAACATTCTCATTCTTTGGTCCAATGGAATTACAGGTACATTTTTTTTATATGAAGCGACTACTTCATCAGAAGCAACCCCTACTACAAATTTGTCACCCAATGTTTTACAGTATTCTAAAAGGTCTAAATGACCAATATGTAACAAGTCAAAAGTACCAACGGTATATACGGTCATGATTTACTTCCTTAAGTAATATTTATTTTATTCATAATACCCTTTTATACTGAAATTTATGTTATACTGAAAAAATAATTACAAAATACTTAAAAAGCAGGAATTTAAATGTCAAAAGAGAGTATCATA
>JAMORO010000040.1 GCA_027063505.1 Sulfurimonas sp. | reverse complement strand
TTCAGGATTGGAAACGTAGGTCGCTGCCTAGTTAGTTGTTTTTACTCTTTATCCCTCTTTTTTAATCTTAATTTATTACTACTATTACTTTATTATTATACGGTATCCTCTCTTCTGTTATTTATCTCTTGTTTGCTTTTTTCTTACTTATTTTCTAATAAGATTTTATCTATTTTCCATATATGGCTTATACTTTCCATTTTTAGACTCTCTAAACGCATTAAAAAATACTCACGATGTACTTCGTGTGCTCCCAAGCTTATAAGGTGATCTGTTGGTACTTGACAGTCTACAAACTCATAGCCCCAAGATTTAAGGTGTTTAACAAGAACTGCATAGGCTGACTTTGAAGCATCATTAACATGGCTAAACATAGACTCGCCACAAAATATTTTTCCAATTACAATTCCATAGAGTCCACCAACTAGTTCCCCATCTAAGTAACTCTCTACAGAGTGTGCAATTCCCATACCATGGAGTACTTCAAAAGACTCTTTGAGCTCTTCATTGAGCCATGTTCCATCTTGATCATTACGGGGAGTACTTGCACATTTATCTAATACTTCTCTAAAGTTAGTATCAAATTGATAAGTAAATTTTTTCATACTTTTTTTCAGAGATTTACGAAGTTTAAAATTATCTAACTCCATTATAAGTCTTGGATTTGGTGACCACCACAGAAGTGGATCTTGCGGTGAGTTCCAAGGAAAAATACCTGATTGATAAGCTCTAAGTAGTCTGGATGGATTAAGGTCACCACCCCAAGCTACTATGCCATCTACATTAGCATCTCTTGGATCTGGAAAAGAGAGAGCGTATTTATTAAGTTCTGGTATTTGCACTATACTTCTTTAAAAGTTAAGAGTAGTTTATCGCTAAAAGTGACTTTTACACTACCACCATTTTGAAGTTTTCCAAAGAGTATCTCATCACTTAATTTATTTGTAATATTATCTTGTATATAGCGTTTAAGTGGTCTTGCACCCATCTCAATTGAGTAAGATTCTTCCACTATAAAGTCTATAGCATCTTTTGTAAGAGTAACTTGAATATTTTTCTCTTTAAGTTCACTATTTAATTCATTAATAAATTTATTTACTATGTCTGCAATAACTGAACTCTCAAGTGTGTTAAATGCTACTATAGCATCTAGTCTATTTCTAAACTCTGGTGTAAAGAATGATTTGAGTTCTTCATCTTTAGAAATGCTCTCATCTTTATTAAAGCCCATAACATTTCTGGCTGTGGCTCCAATATTTGATGTCATAATTAAAATAACATTTTGAAAATTTGCTTTATAGCCATTATTATCAGTGAGTGTTGCACTATCCATAATTTGAAGAAGTATATTGACTAAATCAGGGTGTGCTTTTTCTATCTCATCTAATAGAAGAACACTATAAGGATGTTTTTTAACTACCTCTGTAAGTAATCCACCTTGTTCATACCCCACATAGCCAGGAGGTGCACCTACGAGACGAGAAAGTGCATGCTTTTCCATATATTCGCTCATATCAAAACGTTCAAAATTTATCCCAAGTGTATCACTTAGTGCGATTGCTAGTTCTGTTTTTCCTACACCTGTTGGACCGGAGAAAAGGAAGGATGCTATAGGTTTATTTTCTGGTGTTAAGCCTGCTTTAGAGATTTTAATAGCATTGGATACTATTGTAACAGCACTATTTTGTCCGATTACTCTTTTTTGTAAATCATTTTCTAAATTTTTTAGTGCTATTGTTTGATCTGTATTCATTTTTGAATTTGCTATGCCAACAACTGAAGCGATAGTTTTAGCAATATCACTTGCACTTACTTTTACTCTTCTCTTTTTTCTCAAATGAAAAGATGCTGCAGTCTCATCTATAATATCTATAGCCTTATCTGGTAAAAACCTATCTGTAATATATCTACTTGATAGATCTATCGCAGATTTAAGTGCTTTATTTGTATATTTTACACCATGATGCTTTTCATACTTTTTTTGTAAGCCTTTAAGAATTAAATAACTTGTATCTTTTGAAGGTTCATTGATATCGACTTTAGAAAAACGTCGACTGAGTGCTTTATCTTTTTCAAAGCCATTTCTATACTCTGCAAATGTTGTTGCCCCCATACATTTTAGCTCTCCAGAAGCTAGAGCAGGTTTAAGCTGGTTAGCTGCATCCATAGTACCACTTGTTGCACCTGCACCAATAAGGGTATGAATTTCATCTATAAAAAGTATAGCATCTGGTTGTTGTTTTAGTTCGTCCATAACACCTTTTAAACGTTTCTCAAAATCACCTCTATATTTTGTTCCTGCAAGAAGAGCACTCATATCAAGGGCATATAATTTTGAGTTTTTTATAATATTTGGAACTTTTTTAGATGCAATGTTTAGAGCAAGTCCCTCTGCAATAGCAGTTTTTCCGACTCCTGGTTCACCAACTAAAATAGGATTGTTTTTTTTACGACGACAAAGTATTTGAGTGACTCTTTTTATCTCACTTTCTCTACCAATAACAGGATCAATTTTTCCCTCTTTTGCCTTCTTAATAAGATCAATGCTATATTTCTCAAGATAGGAGTCTTTCTCTTGAACCACTGTTTCATCTGTATGGTTGTGTGAAATTATCTCTAAAATATCTAAACGTGATATCTGATATTGTGAGAGGAGCATATAGGAAAAGCTATTCTCCTCTTCATAGAGTGCGGCTATAAGGTCTCCAACATCTGCTTGAGACTGTTGTGCTGATTGGATATGTCTTACCATATTGTCTATTAAACGTGATAATGCAACACTCTCATAAGGTTCCTGTTCAACATTTTGGGGAAGGGCTTCGATGTTAGATTTTATATATTTTCCTAACTCTTCTTTCATCTTTGCTACATCCCCACCACAACTCTCTATGATAGAAGAGCCCTCAGTTGAGTTAAGAAGAAGATAAAAGACATGCTCTATTGTAAGATACTCATGACGGAGTTCTTTTGCAAAATGGATAGATTTCTGAAAGATGTTATTGAGTGTTTGTGTTATCATTATCTACTCCTCTTCCATTGTAGCTTTAAGTGGAAAACCACTCTCTTTAGCTTTTTTTACTACCTGCATGACTTTCGTTTCTGCAATTTCATGAGTATAAATACCACAAAGCCCTCTATCTTTTTTATGAATGTCTAACATGATTTTTTCTGCTTCTTCATAGCTTTTATGAAAAAGGCTTATAAGGATATCTACAACAAAATCCATTGATGTATAGTCATCATTAAGAAGATAGACTTTGTATTTTTTTGGGTATGCTAAGGCCGTTTCATCTTGAAGCTCAAACTCTATATCTGTAGCCATTATTTACTGCTTTGCTGCATTTAAAAAGTCATCTATAATATCTTGTGGACTCTCAAGTCCTATAGATATTCGTATAAGGCCATCAGAGATGCCGAGAAATTTTCGAGTCTCTATATCAAAATCACTATAAATAGTAGAAGCCATATGGAGTGCTAAAGTCCGACTATCTCCAATATTCGCTGTGATGGTTGCTAGCTTTGTTGTGTTAATAAACTTGTATGCTTTCTCAGTCGATTCCATATCTATAGTAAAAAGCATTCCACAGCCATTTGAAAAATCACTTTTATATCTTTCGTGATGTGGGTGTGAAGTTAGTGAAGGGTGGTTTATATTGATTCCTGCTTCATCTAATGCTTTTACAATAGTTTCTACACTCTGTACAATTCGTGGAAGTCTTAGAGGAAGAGTTTCTAATCCTAGTAGTGTTTGATAAGATGCATTTGCATTTGCACTCATCCCTAAGTCTCTTAGTGCTCTTTTTTTAGCGTTTGGGATAAGAGCCATTTTTCCAGCTCCTTTAATAAACTTTGCTAGAAAAGAGTAACGGTTACTTTTAAACTTATCTTCCCCCTCCTTTATTGCTCGAAATACTGCACAACCACCAAGAGCAGATGCATTTCCTGTTATGATTTTAGTTGTCGAATAGACTACTATATCTGCTCCTAGCTCTAATGGTGATATACTGAGTGGTGTAACTGTATTATCTACGATAAGTGCTATACCTGCTTTATTTGCAATGTCTGCTATAGCTTTAATATCTGGAAGTCTCATATTAGGATTTCCAACACTCTCTAAGAAAATAATTTTTGTATTTTCAGTAATAGCATTTTGTATTTTTGCAAGTTCATCAACATCAAAGAAAGTTGTTTTAATAGCAAAGCGTTGTAATGTTTCGTTGAAAAGTGCATAAGTACCACCAAAAAGACCACCAATACTAATGATTTCATCACCTGCACTTAAAAGGGATATAGTGGCAAGAGTTGTTGCTCCCATACCTGAACTTGTAGCAACTGCTCCAACACCCTTATCCATTTGAGCCATAATAGCTTCTAGTCTAGATGTGATTGGATTTCCCATACGAGAGTAGAGAGGTTTTTTAACACTGCCGTTAAATATTCCCTCCGCAGTTTCTGCATCACCATAACCAAAAGATGCTGATGATGTGATAGCTGGAGAGATTGCTCCCTCTTTATTTCCTACTGCTTGTACAAATTGTGTGCAGTATTTTTCAAAGTTGTTCATAGTATATATTTACCTTGTTTTATTAATTAAATAAATTATAGCAAAGTTGAGATAATAGTAATCCTATATACTTTAATTATGCTAGAATTCTAAAGATAAAAAATATTAGGAATAGATAGATGGAAAATCAAACAAGTTTAGAACTATTAGGCGATAAAGTTACACAAATACTTCAAAAATACCATGAGTTAAAAGGTGAAAATGAGGTTATGCGTAATGAACTTACAACACTTAAAGCAGAGTGTGAAATTAAGACTCAAGAGATTACGAAACTTGCAGATGAAAATGCGATGAAAGATCTTGAAATAGAAGAGATAGTAAGTAAAATTGAAAGTATCTTAGGCTAAAAAATCCGATGGGAAAAAGAATAGGATTATATATAGGTGGTCGCAGATTTGATGTTGATGTTGATGACAAATTTGCACTCTATTTAGAAGCTCAGATGAAAGACGATTTTAATGTAGAGGGAAATAATGAACTAAAAACTGTAATGCAGGCATATGTTCGAAAAAGTTATGAACTTTACAAACAAAATCAGAAAATAGAAGAGATTTTAAAAAAAATAGATTAGTTGTCTTTGTCTTTATAAAACTATAAGTTTAAAAAGGTATAATTTCAGCCTCTTAACAAAGAGATGGTGTGCGCTCGTAGCTCAGCTGGATAGAGCACTGGTTTGCGGTACCAGCGGTCACACGTTCGAATCGTGTCGGGCGCACCATGTTAACTTCAAGTATTATTTCCCACACAAATTTAATCCTTAAAAAATTTATTATTGTTAAACAAAAAATTATTCTTATTTTAGATATAAATGTGAAATTTATACTACCATTCTGATTTATCTTCTGTACCCCAAGAACTAGTGTTGCTTGCAAAGGACATAGTTACTTCATAAAGCATAAGAATTTATGCAAAATAGCACTTGTGTACAGAGTGCTGTTTAACTCGTTCTTTACCCGCTATCATTACAACAACTCCTTATCGCTTAACTGGATAAAGCAGGACCCTCCTAAGGTCTAGCTCGAGGTTCGAGTCCTCGTGGGGAGACCATTTTATTAAAAATTGCACTTTATATGAAATTTATGTAATAATTTATAAAATGTAAATTTCAACTCTTCTATTCTATTATTTTTCATACTGCCATCTGGAGTGGTAACCTAAATTCATACTAAGAATTTAACGATTCTAAGTTAGAATAAAATGAATAAGGGAAATCATGAGAAACAGTAAATTTAGCAAAGAGTTTAGAGACTCAACAGTGCAATTAGTCCT
>JAMORO010000039.1 GCA_027063505.1 Sulfurimonas sp. | reverse complement strand
TTCAAGCTGAATCAGTTATAGTTGTTGGGTTATTCACACTTATTGGAACTGTTGTAGTTTATTATATCGCTTCTGCACTTACTGGTGGTGGACGTGTTGATGAAGAGACTGAGCAAGTTGGACTTGATGAAGCTGTACATGGTGAGAGAAGTTTAAACTTATAGAAAGTTGTTTGTAACCATTAATTTGGTTACAATTTTAATATTAAAATATTTATGGAGTAGATAATGAAAAAAATAGAAGCAATAATTAAACCCTTTAAACTAGAAGATGTAAAAGATGCACTAGCAGAAATCGGGATTACCGGTATGACTGTTAGTGAAGTAAAAGGTTACGGTTCTCAAAAGGGTCATTCAGAACTTTACCGTGGTGCTGAGTATGTTGTAGATTTCTTACCAAAAATAAAAATGGAAATGATAGTTTCTGGAGATATGGTAGATAAAGTAACGGCTACTATTGTTGAAGCTGCTCGTACTGGTAAAATTGGTGATGGTAAAATATTCGTTAGTGATATTGAAAAGATCATCCGTATTCGTACAGGTGAAGAAGATAACGAAGCTATATAGTTTCGCTATCTTCTACATGTACACATTTATTGTGTATATGTGTGTACTGTCTTAAAACTTCTTCATTTAATTTTTAACACATATTTATTTCGCTAAACTCTTTCTTACTTTGACATATAAAGGGTAACACACATGTTAGAAGCTGATTTTAAATATATTATCGATACTTTTTTCGCACTATTTTCTATGGTCTTAATCATATTTATGGTTCCTGGTTTTGCAATGCTGGAATCTGGACTTGTAAGAACAAAAAATGTATCTGCTGTATTAACTGCAAATATAATGATTTATGCAGTTGCATCCCTCTCTTTTTTACTTATTGGGTATACAGTGGCATTTGGCTCATGGGAGAATACATCTATGAGTATTTTTGCTGCATTTATGTTTCAGATGGCATTTGTCGGCAAGACTGTAAATATTATGAGTGGTGGTGTAAGTGAGAGGATTAAAATTATTCCTCTTGTTATATTTACTGTGATTATGGCTTCTGTTATTTATCCTTTAGTTGTAAACATAAGCTGGGGTACTGACATCTTATCTGGAACTATGTTTGACATTGATATGTACGACCTTGCTGGATCCACAGTTATTCACTCTACAGGTGGATGGGCTCTTCTTGCGGCAATACTCATTATAGGACCGCGTAAGGGGCGTTATAAAGATGGAAAAATAAGAGTTATCCCTGCTTCAAATATACCTCTTGTAGTTTTAGGTGCACTTCTTTTATGGATAGGCTGGTTTGGCTTTAATGGAGGAAGTGTTGGAAGTATATCAAGTATTGAGAGTGCAAATACGGTAGCAAAAACTATTATGAATACAAATACAGCAGGACTTTCAGGTGCAATAATCGCTGGAGTTATTATGTATTTGCGATATAAACTTTTTGATATTACAATGATTTTAAATGGTGCACTTGGTGGACTAGTCGCTGTTACTGCAGGACCTGATCTATATGATATTTATACACCGATACTCATCGGTTTAATCGCTGGTGCATTAGTTGTATTTGCTGTTCCTCTCTTTGATAAACTGAAATTTGATGATCCTGTTGGTGCACTCTCTGTTCACCTTGTTAATGGTATTTGGGGAACACTAGCGGTAGGTGTTTTTGTAGATGAAATTTCTATACTTGCACAACTTAAAGGTATTGCCGTAGTTGCTGTTTTTGCTTTTACGAGTTCATTTGTTGTACTTTTTATTATTAATAAAATAGTGGCCTTTAGAGCAGAAGATGATGTTCAAGTAGAGGGTCTCGATGTAAATGAAGTAGGTGTTGAAGCATATCCTGAATTTAAACGTGCTATTTAACACTGTTGTAACAGATATTTTGATAATATCTGTTTCATGATAAGACACTCTCGTTCTCTAGTAATCTCTTTACTTTTTCATATCCTTCTTGTAGGAGTTCTTTTTTTCTTCTATAATGCGAATTTTTTTAAAAAAGATAAGCATACTGAGAAGCTACTCTGTATGAAATTACAATGTCTATCAGAAACTCCTACTCCTGTAGAACAAAAACTTACCCCTCAAAAGCCTCATAAGAAGGTAGAAACTGTTAAAAAAAATAATACACATAAAAAAGTAATTAAAAAAAAAGTAGTACATAAATATAAGCCAAAACATGAAGTGATTCCTGATGTGAAACAATCTACATCAGTAATAGAGAAAGAGATAAAAGTGCAAAAGCCTGAAACTACTACTGTAGTAAAGAAGAGTATCTCTAATACCGTAGAAGTAAGTAAAAAAATACCACAACAAACAGTAGCAGAGATCTATGTTGATGAAAATCTTAAAGAAATTGTAACACTACTTCAAGAGAATCTATACTATCCAAGAAGGGCACGTAGACGTGGTTTAGAAGGAGATGTAGTCGTGAAGTTTAAACTCTCTAAAAATGCTGTTGTATCCTCTATAGAAGTTGTTTCATCTCAAAGTGATATTTTAAGTCGAGGGGCTATTAAAACTATTGAAAATCTCTCTACTGTTTTTCCAAAACCAAAAGAAGAACTAGTTTTAAAAGTACCAATTTCATATAAACTAAAAAAATAGAGTATTTATATTGGTAAAAAATATTTTATTTAACCTTTCAATATTATGGAAACTTTAATGTAAATTGACTTATAATGATTATAAGCAAAAACTAAATTAAGGGATAAGTTATGAAAACTTTACTAAAAAAAATTATATTAAGCGGTGTTGTTGTTTCTCTCATGAGCGGATGTGGTCCATCATCATATAATGGACTAGTTAATGTCGTTGCAGTTGGTGCAGGTGAAAAACCTACAAGTGTAAGTGATAAAAATTATGTAGATACAAAATCATTACCTAATATAATTGTTTATCATACTCCGGGAATTAAAATTAAAGAACAAGATGTTAGTACAAAAACTAAATACATTGTAGGTGATGCTCTTACGAAAGAGTACACAGGTGCTCCTTCTCTTCTTGTAGATTATTTAAACAAATATCATTCCCTTGATAATAAAGTACTAATCTTAGATACTCGTGGAGTAGTTGCTTGGTCTGGATACTTCCGTGGTAGTGATGTCACACAAGCAATGGGTGTATATGATTATGGACTACTTGGTACAGATAGAATCTCTTTTGACGAAGCAATGGGAAAATATGTAATGGACAAAGAAGATGCAGAAGAGTATAAAAAAGATAAAAAAATAGTTTTTACAGATGATGAAAAATATCCATTTCTATTTGCGAAATATCCAAATATGAGGGTAGGTAATAATGATTTATCTAAAGTAATAAGTAACAATAAACCCTCTGTATTAATTTTCTTTATGTCTAAAGATACATCAGAAGGAACATTGTCAGGAGATGTTGATAGTGTAGTAAATGCAGTGAAATTTTTTAGTGGGCAAGAATCAAGTAGTTCTTTAACACCTCAAAGTGTCTTGCAAAATATAGAAGATGTTTATTTTGAAAAAAAATAGATAACAAAGAAGAGATAGAAATTATAATTCTATCTCTTCTTTATTTGTAGTTGAAGTTTTAGTTGAAATTTTAATTTTTTGATTGAAGTTGGTGACCCCGAGGAGAATTGAACTCCTGTAACATGGATGAAAACCATGGATCCTAACCGCTAGACGACGGGGCCAACATATTGTAAATGGTGTCCTGTGATGGATTCGAACCATCGGCCACATCATTAAAAGTGACGTGCTCTACCAGCTGAGCTAACAAGACATTTTGTCTCTTATTTGTTAAGAGGTCGAAATTATAGGCAAAATTAATTTTATTGTCAAGAAAAAAACAAAAGAATTTTTAAATTCCTCTAATAGGCGAAGATAGCATACAAAAACGGCATATATTTGCACATGTATAGAAATTCAAAATAACAATAATTAATAGTGTTTTAATGTAATATCAGATAATATCCATATTACATTAAAACACTAAAGGATAATGATGAATAAAGGTATAAAAGTAGGTCTTTTACTTATTGCTGTAAGTATATTAGGAACAGGTTGTGCACAAAAGGTACGTATTAAAGCATTGCAACCAGCAGAAGTTGGTGCAATGGCATCAAAGAAAAAAGTTGCGATTAGTGAGTTTAAAAATGATAAAGTTGGTCTTTCTGGAAAAATTGAATCTCAGATAGCTAGACATAAACTTGATAAGAAAAGATACTTTACCGTTCTTAGTAGAAAAGATATGGCTAAAGTGATTGCTGAGCAGAAACTACAATCTTCAGAGTTAATGGATGAGGCAACAAGTGCTAAAATTGGTAAACTTATTGGTGCTCAAGCAATTATTAATGGTGAGATATCATCTGCTAATGCTGAGAGTGGTTCATACCAAGAAGATAGAGAAAAATGTCTTCAGTACTATAAAGATGGTAGTGGTTGTGCTAGATATAGATATTACAAAGTAACATGTAAAACAACACAGGCTTCTGTATCTGCAAACATTAACATTGTTGATGTAGAGAATGGTTCTGTAATATATGGTGATACAATTAGTAAAGATTATAGTGCTGACTCTTGTAAAGCTGGAAGAACTAGTCTTGGTCTTTTAGTTATGGACTCTGGCCCAAAACAGATCTTATCTAAAGGTCAGGCTTTAACAAAACTTGCTGACTCAATTGCTAGTGAATTTGTATATAAACTTACACCTAACTATATCTACTTCTCAGTTGGTCTTATCTCTTCTATCGAGCTAGAAACAGTTACAGATGCACAAAATGTAAAATTTGAGACGACTTTAGCTTATATTAAAGCGGCTCGTTATGACAAAGCTAAAAAACTTCTTGGTGATTTAATGAAAGAGTTAGATGGTAAAAGTTATGCTGTAGCATATGTTCTTGGTGTAGTAAATGAAGCAACAGGTGATTTTGATCAAGCAAAAGAGCTCTATACAATGGCTGATGATTTAACTGTTGAACCAGTTGATGAGATTAACTTAGCTATCAATCGAATTGACAGATTAATTGAAAAAAGAGATGAAGCTAGAAAACAGATGAATACAAAATAGTATTATGAAGATTTTTAATACAGTAATATCTCTGGTATTAATTGTCTTTATTTCTGGATGTGGGGGTGCTGCTCCCATACCAGTTAAAAAGAAAGAACCTACTCCTCAGTGGGTAAATGGAATCCTTCCAAATGATACTGCTACACAACTTTATGGTCTAGGGCAAGCTAAAAACCGTGATGCAGCTATAAAAGTAGCTTTAAATGATATGGTTTCAAGATTAGGTGTGAGTGTTGAGTCATCATACAAGAGTCATGAAAAAGTAGAAAACTATCACCTTTCATCCAAAATAACAACTGATATCAAAGCGGATGTTTCTAAAACAAAAGTAAATAACTATAAAGTTATTAAATCTTTTAAAGTTAGTTACAATGAATTTGCAGTTATGATAGAAACAGATAAGTTGCAGTTTATAAGTGGTCTTAAAGATACACTGAACACTAAAAAAGAGTCTATCTCACAAAAACAGAAAGCTTTAAAAAATCAAGATATATTGACAAAGTACAATGGAAAAAAAGCACTTGCTAAAGAGGCATCACAGCTCTTATCTACAGTTCTAATGATTGCTGAACTTGATAAAAGTTTTGATAAAACAGCATCAGTTTCATTTATTCAGTCGGTTGAAAAAGATTTTTTAGCGCAAGCGAATGATTTAAAGTTTTATGTAAGTGGTGATAAAAACTCACAGAATTTTATTGCTAAAATCAAAAACTATTTAGCACAAAGTGGTTTTCATGTAGTAGATAGAAAAAACTCTGCTGTAACTATCCAACTAAGTACAAGTTCAAATATCTCTAATGGAACAGTTGCTATTGCTGTTTTAAAAGTAAACATTACGGTTCATGATAGAGAAAATAGAGTAGGTGGAAAGTCACTTATAATTAAAGAGAGATTTACAAATATGCAGAGTGTTTATAAAAATGCAGCGATACACTTTGAACAAGATATAAAAGAGAGAGGTATTAACGAAGTTCTGGGAATGAACTTAGATATTGATACCAACTATTAACACTTAAGTAATATACTTTTATCATATTTAAACTAAGGTTGATTAGTAATGATAAAAAAGATTCAAAATGTTAAAAGTGAAGTTGCAAAAGTTGTAGTTGGGCAAGAGAAGATGATAGACTCTCTTCTTATAGCCCTTCTATGCGAAGGTCATATTCTTATAGAAGGTGTTCCTGGACTCGCAAAAACTACAACTGTAAATGCTCTTAGTAAAGCACTTGGTTTGAACTTCAAACGTGCACAATTTACTCCAGATTTACTCCCCTCAGACATTTTAGGTGCTGAAATTTATGATCCACAAAATAATCAATTTAAAATCAAAAAAGGTCCTATCTTTACAAACCTTTTACTAGCAGATGAGATTAACCGTGCTCCTGCAAAAGTACAATCAGCACTCCTTGAAGTTATGCAGGAGAAACAAGTTACACTTGGTGACACAACTTTTAAGTTAGATCCACCATTCTTTGTTATGGCTACTCAGAATCCGGTAGAACAAGAGGGTGTCTACCAACTCCCTGAAGCACAACTTGACCGTTTTATGTTAAAACTTGTAGTTGATTACAATACAAAGAGTGAAGAGTTAGAGATAGCTCGTCGTATCTCTAGTGGTAAGTTTGAAGAGATTTCTCCTGTTTTAAGTAGTGAAGATTTAGAGATACTAAAAGAAGCAATAAACAATATTCATGTAGATAGTGAAGTTGAAGAGTATATGATTGAGCTTGTAAACGCTACTCGTAATCCTAGTGAGTATGGTTTAGAGGAGATAAAAGAGTACATTCAGTTTGGAGCATCTCCTCGTGTGAGTATAGATATGTTTAAGGCTGTCAAAGCGATGGCGTTTATGCGCGGTAAAGATTTTGTCACACCAGTTGATGTAGCATACATCGCAAAAGAGTTAATGCGTCATCGTATTGTTCTAACATACGAAGCAGAAGCTGAAGGTATAACAACTGATGAAATTATCCAAAAAGTACTTGAAGCTGTAGCTATACCGTAGTAGGAGTCCCAATGTCTAAACTACAAAAGATTTTAGTTCGAGCTAGACGTCAAGTCTTTTCCGAAATGGTAGGGAACAATCCCTCTATTTTTCAAGGAGAAGGGTATGACTTTATTGAGCTACGTGAGTATATGCCCGGTGATGATATTCGTCATATAGACTGGAATATTACTGCGAAACTTCAAACACCCTATATTAAGATTTTTAGAGAAGAGAGAGAGTTAAATGTTGTTCTTGCTTCTGTTTTAAATGGTAGTGTTCACTTTGGTTCTAAAAAATTCAAGCAAGATATAATCGCTGAAGTAAATGCTCTTTTAGGGTTCTCTACACTAAAGAATGGAGACCTTTTAAGTAGTTATATTTTTACAGATAAAATGATAAGTGCCTCAAAACCGAGTAAGAAACTACATCAAATTCAAAAAAGTGTAGATGAAATACTCTCTTTTGATGCTCTAAATAAACAGGTAGACTTTAAAAATCTCTCAGATACTCTTTTTAAACGCTTAAAAAGGAAATCACTTGTAATTATTGTTGGAGATTTTTTTGAGATACCAGATTTTAAACTCCTAGCAAAAAAACATGAGGTGATAGCAGTAATCGTAAGAGATCATTTAGAGGAGAAACCACCAAAAATGGGATTCTCCTCTTTAGTAGATCCAGAGAGTGGTATTACCTTAGAAGGAGACTTTAATAGTAGTAGTGTAAAGAGTTATGCTTCTCGTGTAGCTGCTCATGATAGAGAGCTCTACAGAGTCTTAAGAAAAGATCAGATTAGATTTACAAAAGTTTATACAGATGCAAATGTTAGTGTTGCACTGCGTAGACTCTTTGAAGGGAGATAGTAAATGCCTACAGTTGAGATACAACTTCATGATATTAAACCCCTTATGGAGATTCAAGAGTATTCACTCTATTATTTTATAGCTCTTGTAGTTGTTGGAACTATTCTTCTTATTTCATTAGTATATCTAGCAATTAAATGGTTTAAAAATAGAAATAAGTTTAATCTAAGAGCAGAACATAGTCGACTTTTAAAAGAGATTAGTTTTCAAGATGCTAAGAGAGCTGCTTATGATATAACATTGTATGGACTTACATTTAGAGATGATAGTGAGCGCCATAGAAAAGCATACGAGCTACTAGTTGAAGAGTTGGAAGCATATAAGTATAAAAAGGATGTGAAATCTTTTAGTGATGAGGTAAAACACCTTTTTGATATCTATTTAGGACTTATTGATGTTTGATTTACTCTATTTTGAATTTCCTCGTTTAGTATTTCTTATTTTCTTTTTTATAGCTTGTGAGACACTCTGTAAGATGAAACTTCCATCACTTTACTTTCCACATGCCGCACAGTTTATGAAAAGTAGTGTCTCCTCCTCAAAACTTCTCTTCTTCTTAAAGTGGACAGCTATTGTGATGATGATATTGGCTTTGATGTCACCAGTTATAGATGAGCCTTATGAGCTTGAGCCTAAAAAGGGACATGAGATAGCTCTAATCATTGATGCTTCTCAGTCTATGCAGGCGAGAGGATTTGATATGCGTAACCCTGGAGTGAGTCGTTTTGATGTAGTAAAGGCAATAGTGGGAGACTTTATAAAAAAACGTGAGAGTGATAATATGGGACTAGTAGTTTTTGGTGCTTACTCTTTTATAGCTTCACCATTAACATATGATGAAAATATTTTGGCTCGCATAGTATCACAACTCCAGATAGGAATGGCAGGAAAATACACGGCTCTTTATGAATCTTTAGCACAAGGTGTAAAACTGCTGAAGATGAGTGACTCAAAGTCAAAAATAGCGATACTCTTAACAGATGGTTATTCTACAGAAGGAGTTGATAAAATTCCTCTTAAGGTGGCACTTGATATGGCAAAAAAAGAGGGTGTTAAAGTTTATCCTATAGGGATAGGACATGCCAATGAGTATAACTCCGCAGTACTGTTGAAAATAGCTAAAGAGACTGGTGGTGTAGCTTTTGGAGCATCGAGTGCTGATGAGTTAAAAGCTGTGTATGAGAAGATAGACTCTTTAGAGAAAGTTGAGATAAAAAATGAAACATTTACCTATATGAAGTACTACTATTTTTATCCACTTTTTATAGCTTTAATGGCTCTAATGCTTTATGTATATCTAAGAAATAAGAGAGGAGCAAACTAGTATGAGTTTTTTACATCCTGAATTTTTATATTATTTACTGCCACCTATGATTATTCTGTTTATCTTGTTACTTACTCAAAAGAGTGTACAAGCATCTTACTTTTCAGAGGAAGTAATGGCAAAACTGAGTGTAAGTGCCAACACACTAACACTACAAGCGCGTAATGGACTCTTCTTCCTTATAGGTGTTTTGATGGTTATAGCTCTATCTGGACCTGTGATAGATGAGGGCACAATAGAGGTGAAATCTAAAAGTGCAGATATCATGATAGCACTAGATATCTCAGACTCGATGCTTGCAGAAGATGTCTATCCAAACCGCTTAAAGTTAGCAAAACAAAAAGCACTAGATCTATTGAAACTGGCTCCTGATGAGAGAATAGGAGTCATAGGTTTTGCAAAAAATTCTTATCTTGTCTCTCCTTTGAGTTTTGATACAAATGCTGTAGGTTTTTTACTACGAGCACTTAACACGGACTCTATTACAGAAAAGGGGACAAATTTTCTATCAATGCTTCATGTTGTCTCCCAGAGCATTAAAAATGAAAATAAAAAGTATCTCTTAATACTGAGTGATGGTGGCGATGCAGAAGATTTTTCAAAAGAGATAGCTTTTGCAAAAGAGAATAAAATAGTTGTCTTTGTTCTTGGAATAGGAACAGAGAAAGGTGCACCAATAAAAAAAGAGGATGGTTCCTTTATAAAACACAATGGCACTATAATCATCTCTAAACTCAATGATAGTATTAGTAAGTTCGCAACTGCTACTGGAGGTGTATATATCAAAAGTGTGAACTCAAGAGAGGATATAGAAGCAATGTTAAGAGAGATAAAAGCACACAGTGAGCAGCGCGAGTTGAAATCTCAAGAGATAAAACGCTATATACCACTCTTTTATTATCCTTTAGGAATCGCACTCTTACTTTTACTAGTAGCTACATCTTCTATGAGTAAAAGACAAAAGTTAAACCTTCCTGCACTCTTTCTTTTAGGGGTAATGATGGTTTACACACCGAAACTTGAAGCAGGACTTCTAGATTTTATAGAACTTGAAAAGGCAAATAAAGCATATGAGAGTGGTGAATATAAAAAAGCAAATGAGATTTATAGTGATTATCAATCGAGTTCAAATAGTTCACAAGCGCATTACAATATAGGTAATACTCTCTATAAACAAGGAAAGTATAAAGAGGCTGTGAAAAGTTATGAAAAAGCTCTTTTTGAAAAGAGAGAACAGAGAGCTAAGAACTATGCAAACCTTGGAAATGCTCATGTAAAGTCTAAAGAGAAAGAGAGTTTAAAAAAAGCGATGAAAGCTTATGAGAAGTCTCTAAAACTACAAGAGGATAAAGCAGTCAGAGAAAATCTTGAAGCAGTTAAAAAAGCGATTAAAGAGCAGCAAAAACAGCAAAAAGATAAAGAGTCTAAAGATAACAAGAGTAGTAAAAATAATAAAGATCAAAAAAAAGATAAACAGGAAAATAGTAAGAAAAATAAATCAGATAAGAAGAGTGATAAATCGAAAAAAGATGAGCAGTCTGATAAACAGAAGAGTTCTGAAGATAAAGATAAAGATAAAGAGAAGCAAAAGAGTAAAGAATCTAATTCAAAAGATAAGCCTAAAGAGAAACAGAGTGAAAAAGAGAAGCAGAAAAAAGATGAGGTAAAAGAGTTAGAAGAGAATAATACAACAGTAGAACCACAAGTGAGCCCCGATATGAAAGATAAAATGAGTGAAGCAGAAGAGAAAAAATGGATGAAACAGTTAAATAAAAGTCAGAGTACCTTTCTTTATAAACTAAATAAACAAAATAAATTTGAGGAGCAAACAGATGAAAAACCTTGGTAAAATTTTACTCTTTATAGTGCTATTTACAGCTTACCTAAACGCTACGGTAACAGCAAAGGTAGAACCATCATATGTTTATGCTGGAGATAGTGCGACCTATATGTTAACACTACAAGGAAATAAGATAAAAAAACCTCTCTTACTTGATATTTGTGGTAATGATATTACTGCAACTGGGTCTCAAACAAGTATAGAGTCGGTTAATGGAAATTATCAACGAAGTTATGTTTTAAGCTATGAGTTTGTGCCACAAAAGAGCTGTACAATAGATCCATCTGAGGTTAGGATAGATGGGAAAGTGGAAAGATCTAACAGCGTAAAAGTAAATGTGAAACCAAGAGCTCAAGATAATACAGCAGAGTTTCTACTCTCTTTTGAAGTTGCAAAAAAAGAGCTTTATATTGGAGAGCCTTTTAGTGTAACACTTCTACTCAAACAGCGTTTAGGTGCTAATGCAGTTGATTCTAAATTTATTGCTCCTGAGTTTAAAGGTTTCTGGATTAAGTCTGAGAGTAAGCCAGAGAGAACACAGGATAGTGAGTTTATAACAACAAAGTTACGCTATACACTTGCCCCTCAAAGGGCAGGTATGTTGACTATAGAACCAGCAAGATTAAAAATAGCAACACGTGCTAGACAAAATGGATGGGGCTCATTTATGCCTCAAGTTAAATGGAGAACTTATTACTCTAACACTGTTGAGGTAGCGGTAAAAGAGATTCCTAATAATGCAAAACTTATTGGTAACTTTACTATAAGTGCAGTAGTTGATAAAAAAGAGGTTAATCCCAATGAAGCGATTAATGTTACTGTTAATGTTGTTGGAGAGGGTAACTTAGAAGATATAGAGAGTTTTAGGCCCTATGTAACAGGAGTAAATGTTTTTGAAGAGAAGATTGAGATTACAGGTAATAAACTAACACAGAAAATAGTTTTTGTGTCAGATAAAGATTTTACTATTCCTTCATTTGAACTTGTATATTTTGATACTCAAACACAAAAAGTAAAAAAAATTACAACACAACCCATAGATATAAAAGTAGTTGGAGCAGCTCTTACCCCACAAAAGTTAGAGATAAAAAGAGATAGTGGTCTTCATGAAGATATGAAAAAGAGTGTCACAAAAGAGGAAGAATCTAAAAAAGATTATCTTTTTATCCTCATCGCATTTTTTATTGGATTACTCTTGGGTATTGTGAGTGTTTTACTTCTTAAGTCTAAGAGAGAGAAGAAAACTACTTTAAAGTTTGATATTAAAAATGAGAAAGAACTTTTAGTGCGATTACTTCCTTATAAAGAGAGTGATACTAAAGTAGCAGAAATAATAGCTATACTAGAAGAGAATATTTACACAACGAAGAAAACAGCCGTAGATAAAAAAGTTTTAAAAGAGATACTTACAAAGTATAAGATCTCTTAGTCAAGAATTTCATGGAGTTTGTTAGCATCAAGCATCTCTTGATGTACTCTCTCCCAGTCATCACTCTCAATAGCATTTTTAAGCTGTGAGAGTTCCTCTTCAAAAATAGTAATAGCTTCAAGAAGATTTGTTTTATTTTGTCTAAAGATATCCTCCCACATATAGGGAGAACTTTTAGCAAGTCGACTCATAGAACGATAACCACCAGCCGCAAGTGCCAAAATATTATGCTTATTTTCCTGCTTCATAACAGTATTAGCTATAGAGTATGAGATGGCATGGGGCATATGTGAGATAAATGCTGCATGGCGATCATGCTCTTTAGCTTTCATAAATGTTTGTCTCATTTTAAGTGAAGCAAAAAGTTTTTTTGCCACTTCAGACTGGTGTCTACCACTATCTTCAAGATTACAAAGTACTACAACTTTATCTTCATAGAGACCTTCTATAGCAGCTTTAGGGCCGAAGTTCTCTGTTCCCGTCATCGGGTGTGCTGCTACAAAATTTTTGCGTATTTTTGTAGGGATAGAGTTTACAATTTTCTCTTTTGTACTTCCTAAATCTATGATAGTAGTTGTCTCTTCTACCTCAGTAAGTTCGTGAAGTGTAGCAATAAGACCATCCACCGGAATGGCTAAAATAATAACATCACACTTCTTTACAGCAGTAAAACTGCCAATCTCATCTACAAGTTCTAGTTCCATCGCCTGTGTCGTATGCTGTTCGTTATGGTCATACCCAATAATCTTTGTTATATATGATTCTTTTTTCAGTGAGAGAGCGAGGGAACCACCCATAAGCCCTAATCCAATTATTGCTAGTGTCATGCTTTATCTTTATGTTTTATTTGTGAAATTATACTCTAGTTTACCCTATATTAATCACATAGTGGGTAAAATCTCTTCTTATATTATAATTATGGAATCTTAATGAAACTCTTTTTGCTCTCTCTCTTTTTACTTTTCTCCTCGACTCTTTTTGCACAAGCAATAAAAGCTATTAACTTTGATGGAATGGTGCATATATCAGAACCTGTTGCCCTAAGAATGTTAAGCTTTGAGAAAGGTGATGAGCTTGATGAAGAGAAGATTGATCAAGCAATTAAGAGATACTTTAAGCAAGGCTACTTTAACGATGTATGGGTAGAGGTTGAAGAGGGTATTGTTACTTTTTATTTTAAAGAAAAGGCAATTATCTCTAAAGTAGAACTGAGTGGTTGGAAAGAGAATGACGAAGATGTAATGAATAGTGTTATTCAGATAAAAAAAGGAACACTCTTCGATGAAAAAGTTTTAGAAAATGCTAAAAAAAGAATTATAGAAGCTATTTCACAAGAGGGTAAAATTGATTCTGTTGTTGAGATTCAAAAAGAGTATCTTGAAAATGGAAGTATTAAAGTTACTTTTATTGTGAATGAGGGTGAAGAGATTATCATTCAAAAACTCTCTTATAGTGGTGTTTATGGTTTAGACCCTGATGATTTTGATGATGTTATAGCAAATAAAGAGCATCAGTTTATAGGGTGGTTCTGGGGTAGGAATGATGGAAAAATGTCTTTACGAGACCTTCAGTATGATAACCTGAGAATTCGTGACTTATATATGCAGTATGGATATCTAGATGCAAAAATAGCAGAACCTTTTACTCGTGTAAATTTCAATCACTATACAGCAGATATGAGTTATCAGATAGAGGAGGGAGCGGTTTATACAATCTCTAAAATAACTCTATTGCAATCAAAAGAGGTTGTTCCAAATGAAGCACTTAAAGTCTTTGTTTCTCTTCATGAGGGGCAAGCTTTTAACATTAAAAAATTTAGAGCAGATGCGGAGCAGATTAAAACTATTATCGCAGATAAGAGTTATGCATATGTGCAGGTAGTACCAGATCTGAAGAAAAATAAAGAAGACCATACAGTTGAGGTCGTTTTTAAAATTACTCCAGGTGATAAAGTGAAGATTCGTGATGTAGTTATCTCTGGAAATACAAGAACGCTTGATAGAATAATCCGTCGTGAGCTTTATCTGGGGCCTGGTGATATGTACTCTCTTACAGACTTAAAAGACTCTAGAAACTCTCTTGGTCGCTTAGGTTTCTTTGAGGGAACGACTATTGAAGAGAAACGTGTAAATAATCAGAGCATGGATTTGATAGTGAAGCTTAAAGAGGCTCCAACTGGGAATGTACAACTTGGTGGTGGTTATGGATCATATGGTGGTATTTTAGTGAGTGTCGGTGTTAATGATAGAAATGTATGGGGAAGTGGAATAAATGTTGGAGTAAAGGCTGAAAAATCAGAAACAACAGAGTCTTACTCTTTTAGTATTTCAAATCCACGACTCAATGATAGTGACTTTAGCGGAAATTTTTCAATCTATAAATCACACTATGAGTATAATGATTATGCAGTAAATACAGAGGGAATTAGTGTTGGTGTGGGACATAGATTCTCTAGATATATTACAGGATACTTAGGCTATGGATATTCAGGGAACTCTTATGAGTTTCAGGATGGCTTTGACCCTGCTGATTTTGGAACAAGTAGACTCTACTATGAAGATTATACAAAAAGTGGTGTAACAGTGAGTGCAAAGTGGGATAACACAGATGATTACTACCTTCCTCGCACAGGTTTTGATCTTTCACAAAGTTTTGAGAAGTCGGGTATAGGTGCTGATGCAAACTATCTTAAATCTCGTACAAATTTTGGAAAGTACGAAGGGTTAGAGCGTTATATTGGCTTTGATGCTATCTTTAGATACAAAGCAAGAATGAATATTATTATTGATAATGGATATATTCCATTAGCAGAAAAGTTCTATATGGGTGGAATAGGTAGTGTTCGTGGGTATGAGTCATACTCTCTCTCTCCAACAATTCCAGATCCAAATACAGGTGATATGATAAGAATAGGTGGTAATATGACTTTTTCTAACTCTTTAGAGTTAAGTATGCCTCTTATTCCAAAAGCAAAAATGCGTGTTGTAACATTTGTTGACTGGGGATTTATCGGTGATAAATCTTTTACTGAGATCTCTCGTGGTGGTTATGGTGCAGGAATAGAGTGGTTCTCTCCTGTTGGTCCAATTCAGTTAATGTTTGCAGCACCTCTTAATGAACAAGAGGGTGATAGAACTTCAAGTTTTGAGTTTACAATGGGACAGCGTTTCTAAATTTTACTATTTAGAAACTTTACTTCAAAAGTATCTTTAGAACAAGCTAAAGCCTCTGTCGCACTTTTTGCGAGGTAGAGTGCTTCTGCAGAGTGTATCTCTAAAATACCATCTTTAAAAGATAACTCAAAATCAATGTTCCGCGGTCTATGACTGAGTAGAGCAATACTTAAAGAGAGAAGATAACTCAGTACATTTGTAGTGTATGGTTGAGGCAATAGTGTTGCATACTTCTGCAGGTGAGACTCTGCTGGTAGTTTTTTAGTAGCATACTTACATAGTGTAGCTATAAGTGTATTGCTCTCATGTGTGAAACCATACTCTAGTGCATTCTGCACAAGATAGTATGTATGTTTATTCTGTGAGTAGAAGTGTACACTACTTCCTGTTGGATATATTTTAGCTGCTATTGCGAGTTCATAACGATAGATATTATCTACTTGAAAATATTCATGTGTTAGATCAAAAAGTTTTTTAGAGAGAGTGTTGAGCATAATAGAGAATGATCCATCACTCAGGTGAGAATCTAGTAGGTATTTTACTGAAGTGTTAAAGTTATGTGGAAACTTATGTTTAGCGTTACGTAGAAGATCACTAAGGTAGACACCTTCTCTTACACCTACACCACTTGTAATAATTTTATCTATATTGAGACGGTTGAGAACCCTTTGTAGTATAAGTGTACCCGGATGGATAACATCAAAACGATTTTTCTTTATCTCTAGGGCATAGAGTGCTTCATCTGTTTTACTCCCTAGGAGTGCCGTTATATAAGTGGAGAGTATCTCTGCTGAGTACTCATAAGCATGGAGTTTATTTAGCTTATAATCTTCAATTTTCATAATAGCAGAAGAGATCGCTCTAAATGTTCCCCCAATACCAATGAGTGTTGATATATCACCTTGAGGTATCTGTTCAAGTGCTGTGTCGATATATTTTATAGCACCTTCTATATCATCGTTATCAAAAAAGAGCTCTTTTAATCGAACTGTACCAAGATTTAAAGAGATAGTGTTTGTGACCGAGTTTTCATGAATTTGGCTAAACTCCGTAGAACCACCACCTATATCAATGCTCAGGGCATTCTGTTGTGCTGGTAAAAGGTTTGCACAGGCAATCGCTCCAAAATAGGCCTCTTTCTCTCCACTAATGATTTTAATATTGAGTTTAAGTTTCTTTTTTACTTTTTGTAGAAAATCTTTTTTATTGGGGGCATCACGAAGGGCAGAGGTCGCTACACAAAGTAGTTTTGTTGTCTTAAATGATTTTGCAATCTGTAGGAATTCACTTAGAGCATCAAAAGTTCTCTGCATTGGCAACTCTTGAAGAGCACCAGCATATTTATATGCATTTTGAGAGATACGTACCTTACTTTTCTCTTCGTGGAGAAGGTGAAAGGCATAACGAGAAGTTTTTTCATAAACAACCATTCTAACAGAGTTAGAACCAATATCTATGACAGCAACTCTCTTGGCCAAACTCTACTCTTCCATATCTAAGTTTTTAGCTTTAAACTGAAGCTCTGCGATAGATTCAACATTATCTTTATCTGGAACAATACAATCAACAGGGCAAACAGAGATACATGCAGGCTCATCATAGATACCTACACACTCTGTACAACGATCTGGATCGATATAGTAGATTGGGTCACCCTCTTCGATAGCTATTGTAGGACACTCTTCGCGACAAGCATCACATGCTATACATTCATCATTTATAATTAGAGCCATTAAAAAACCTTATATATTTTAGTTATTATTTTATTGTCCCGATTTATAACAAAATAAAGCTTTAGTCTATTTGAAATGGCTTAGTTGTTTCTAGGAATTATACAAGATAGTTTTGAGTTGAGTTGTAAAGAGGCAATTGTTCCATCAATTCCGTCCGTACGGTTTTCTAATTTAATGGTTGCACCAAGTGCATCTGCTGCACTTTTTGCTAAAAATAGACCAAGTCCAACACCCTGTTTGTTCCCTTGTCGTTTAAATGGTGCAAATAGATCAACTCCATCATCTATCCCACACCCCTCATCAATTACTTGAATAAGGAGTCCATTATCATCAAGTTGACTTTTTAGGGTTACCGACTTATCTTTTGGTGTAAATTTCAGAGCATTTTGTAAAAAGTTTTGGATAATTTGGTTTAAGAGGCTTACTTGTAACATCGCCATAAAACCATTGGGCTCAAAACTCATATGAAGCTCTTTACCTTCATTACTAGCTAAGAGCTTAAAGTCATCTGCTTTTTGTTTGAGAAGGCTTATAACATCAACCTCTGTTGGTTTATCAAGTTGTGCTCCCTCTTGTCGACCAATATTTAAAATATTTGATACGATGATATTCATCTCATCAATTGTTTTATTTGTTACTTTGAGTGCTTCAATATACTCTTCAGGTGAACGTTTTTTAATAAGAGTTACTTGGTTCTTTAGTTTTATAACTGCTAATGGCGTTTTAAGTTCATGGGCCGTTCCTATAAAGAGCTCTTTTTGGTACTTTACAAAGTTCTGAATTCTCGATATAAGATGGTTGAGTGTCTCTCCTAGTGGTTCAAACTCTAAAGGGAGAGACTGTGTTTCTATAGGTTTCATTAGATGCTCATTCATATTTGATAACTTTTTGTTGAGAGTATGAATTGGGCGGACAAGCATTTTTGAGAGAGTAATTGCATAGATGAGTACAAGAATAAAACCAGCAATATTAATAATAAACACATAATTTAGAATCTTCTTTACTAGAAGTGTTGTGCTTGTGATATCTTTTGTGAGTTTTAGATAGACACCACTATCGAGTTGGTAAGGGTATATAAGAGTAAGATAGGTTCTTTTTTTGATAGTTTTTGAATAGACTTCATTTGTTATATTTGTATTTTTTAAGTTGATTATCTCAACATTTAAAGAGAGGAAATTTTCAGAAAACATTTCATCTTGCTGAAAAATAGATTCATTATGAATAATATTTTGAGCATAGTTTACAAGTTCTGTATGTTTATCATCATAAATCGATTTTTCTATAAAAAGAAATAAAATAGATGAAAATATAAGTATTAAAGAGGCAGAAGATATTAAAAGTTTTATTAAAAAGTTTTTGCGGATACTCTGTTTTGTAAGCATAATATAATCCCAAATTAAATATTTGAAATTATATCATTTTGGAGATTAAACTACTAGTTAATCTCTTTTGGGAAACAGAATCTATAACCACGGCGACGTACAGTCTCGATAGTTGTGATTCCTAATGGTTTATCCATTTTTTGGCGAATTTGATTAATAGCAACTTCAATTACATTTGGAGTAACGAGTTCTGGCTCTTCCCAAATTGCATCAAGAAGTTGTTCTTTAGAAACGATTTGATCACGGTGACGTGCAAGGTGAGTAAGCACTTCAAAAGGTTTTCCTTTAAGTTCGATCTCATTATCTTTGTATGTGATTTTTTCCTCTTCAGGATTAATCGTTAAGTCTTCGATTTCGATAATGTTAGATCCACCAAAACGTAAACGTGCTTCAATACGAGCGATTAAAACATCAAAGTCAAAAGGTTTTCTGATGTAATCATCTGCACCACTTCTAAGTGCTTCGATCTCACTCTCATTATCATCACGAGCAGATAAAACAACTACTACAGTTTTAGGTGTATTTGTTTTGATATTACCAATGATATCAATAGAGTTACCATCTGGTAACATCCAGTCCATAAGAACTAAATCATAGTTACGAATATCAAGATAGTATTCACCATCTTTTAGTGTTTCAACAACATCACTTTGGTAACCAAACTCTTTGAGTCCCTCAGCAAGCATTTTATTTAAAGTTACTTCATCTTCAATAATAAGAATACGCATTAATTATTTCCTATAGGTTAATATTTTGGCGGAATGATAGCATAATTTTAGGTTACTTTAAAGTTTTTTTCAATTAAATTTAAAAAAAAGTGAAGTTTGGATTAAGAATTGAAACTATAAAATTCAGCAACACTGACCTTACAGTCGGGTAATATTGAAGGTTTTGTGATTTTTAAATGAAGTGTATTTATTTCCTTAAATTCTTGTTTGAGAGATTTAGAGAGATTTTTTAAAGCATCTTCGATAAGTAGAAATTTTTCTTCTATCATTCGGCTTTTAATAAGTTCTACAACATCAGCATAATTAATAAACTCTTTTTGATAGTTGTATTCAATTTCCAAGTTTATAATTACATTTTGAACATTTTGACGTTCAAAATCTAAAATTCCAATAATTGTTTGAAATTTTAAATCTTCTACATATATAGTCATTAAACGACAGCTTTCTCTTGACCGTTAAAGAGACGGATAATGTTTGGTATATGTTTGTAAAATAGAACAAATACAATGAAAGCTACTGGTGCATGTGCCATCTCCGGGTGAATAAAAAAGCTAGAAACTAGAAGGGCTAGAACTCCAGTGAGAGATGAAACAGAAGATATCTTTACTGTCTTAGCTAAAACACCCCAAACAGCTAAGGCGATAAGAGTCTCTTGTGGAAGCATAAACATCATAACACCCATACCTGTCGCTATTCCCTTTCCTCCTTCTAATCCAAGGTAAGGAGAAAAGCAGTGACCGAGAACTGCTATGACAGCTACACCCCAAAGTGTAGACTCACTCATCCCCATAAAGTAAGCAACTGTTAAAACAGCCACTCCTTTAAGTGCATCGAGTGCCAAAGTTGCAATACCAAGTTTTTTAGCAAGGGCAGGGTTGCTCTCTTTTACTACACGTAAAACATTTGTTGCTCCAATACTGCCACTACCACTCGCTTTTACATCTACTCCAGCAAATTTTTTAGCAAGGAGTAAACCAAAAGGAATACCACCAATTAAATATGCAGCAATAAAAAACTGTACATTTGTGTTAAATAAAAAATCCATAAATACCCTTATAAGTTTTGTTAATGACATTTTAGCTTGTAACTGATAACAAAAAGCTAAAAAATCCATCTATATAGAAAAAGAATTTATAAATTTAGATGAAGAGTAGTTTAAATAAATGATAAAATATGAAATGGGCAATTATTTGCTTATATAATATAATAAGGACACTTATGATAAAAATTTTACTCATTATACTTACGGTAGTTATCTCTCTTTCAGCCTTAACCCCAGAAGAGCAGATGGCAAAATTTGAAGCGATGAAAAAGTCGCAAGATAGTGCATTTAAAAATTATAAAGAGAGTATGGATGAAGCCTTTAAAGATTATAAGAAAGAGTTGAAAAAATATTGGGACACCCCTGAACTCTCTACAAAGAAAGAGTGGGTAAGTTACTCTAAAGATAAAAAAAGCCGTTCAAAAGTTAACTTTGCGAATGACACATTAACTGTAGAAGTTATAGCTAAAAGTCCACAAGAAGCAAAGAAAAAATTACAGCAGAGAGTGGCGTATGCTGTATCTAAAGATACAAAAGAGGTTGTTGCAACAGATGAGCTACAGCATGAAGTCGCAAAGATTTCTCAACAGAGTAAGAGAGTTAATGCACAAATAGATGCTAAACCAATTTTAAGTACAGTTATATTTAAGAAAAAACCAACACAAAGAGATGTTAAAAATTTCTCTCAATATATAGTACAAAAAAGTAAAATTGTAAAAAAACCATCAAAAAAAGCTCATGAAAGTATCTATAAGGTAACGATAAAACTTCCAAAGAACTCTAAAATCAAACGCTCAGAAGTCTATAAAAGAGATGTATTTAAAAATGCTCAGCGTTTTAAACTACCTCCAGAATTAGTTTTTGCGATTATGCAAACAGAGAGTGATTTTAATCCTTTTGCTAAGTCTCATATTCCAGCATTTGGTTTAATGCAGATAGTACCTCGTTCAGCGGGGAGAGATACATATAAATTCTTATTTAAGAAAAAGGGAATGCCCAGTGCAACATATCTCTATAATGGAAAAAATAATATAGAGATGGGGAGTTCATATCTTTACATCTTGTACTATAGATATTTACGAAAAATTAAAAATCCGCAGAGTCGACTCTACTGTACTATTGCTGCTTATAATACAGGTGCTGGAAATATTGCATGGGCTTTTACCCATAAGACAAACATGAATAAAGCAGCTCCTAAAATAAATGCAATGAGCTCAGATGCAGTATATAGGAAGCTTCTTAGTAGTTTAAAATACGATGAGCCTAAGCACTACTTAAAGCGTGTAACAAAAAGAATGAAAGTTTTTAAAAAAGCATATAAACTTTAGATTAAATAGTTTCAATATCTATAAGTTCAACTCTATCACAATCTTTTTTGATGAGTTTTTTAGCAGAAGCATCCTCTTCTGCTAAGACTAATATATCTGCAAAATCATTTTTGTCAACTTCAAAACTATGTAACTCTTTTATCGTCTCTATTTTAATTATGGCATTGGCATCCTCACTAATTATGTCGATGTTTCTGTGTCCTTTGGCAAACTCACTCTTGATAAGCTTCATAATCTTTTCACTCGCTAGTAGCTCTTTAAGTTGTATCTCTTTGTTTAAATCCGCTTTGCAAAGTATCTTATATGTGACCATAATTGTTCCATTCATTGTTTTTCCTTATCTCTCTTGTTAATTTTGCAATGATAACTCTATTTTGAAATATTTTATTAAAAGATGGCAAAATGCAATATTATTTAAAATATTCCAAGTGATACCCTTTTTTGATATAATAACATCAATAATAAATACAGGATATTTTTGTGCAATTAACTAACGAAGAATTAAGAGTAAAAATTGATGAATTAAAAAAGAAATTAAGTGTAACGGTTGTTGCACACTTTTACCAACGTGATGAAGTTTTTGAAGTTGGAGATATAACAGGTGACTCTTTAGAGCTTGCTATGAAGACAAAAGAAGATAATGCAGAGTTTGTACTCTTTTGTGGTGTTGGATTTATGGGGCAGAGTGTAAAAGTGCTCTCTCCTGAAAAACGTGTAGTTATGCCCAAGATTGCATGTTGTGCTATGGCTCGTATGATAGACTCAATGTACTTTGATGAGAGTGTAAAGTATCTTAATGATAATGGTATCCCAAATGAGAACATATTACCTATAACTTACATCAACTCAAATGCTGATGTAAAAGCAAAAGTTGGTGAGATGGGCGGTATGGTCTGTACAAGTTCAAATGCAAAGAAGATTATCACTAAGGCATTAGGGGAAGGTAAAAAGATTCTTTTTGTTCCCGATAGATGTCTTGGTCAAAACATAGCAAATCAGATGGGTCTGAAGTCTATGGTAATCGGGCATGAGGGAAATCCACAAGAGTGTGACATTCTCTGTTATGATGGTTTTTGCTCTGTACATCAACTCTTTACTGTAGATGATATAGCGTTTTACAGAAAAAAATATCCAGGTATCTTAATAGCAACACACCCTGAGTGTGATCCAGCTATCTGTGATGCGAGTGACTTTGTTGGTTCTACATCACAGCTTATTAAGTATATCAAAGAGCAGCCTGAAGATCAAAAGGTAGCAGTTGGAACAGAGTTTAATCTTGTAAACCGTTTACGTCCTAAAAATACTTATGTACTAAGTTCTACAAAACCTGAGTGTCCTACGATGAATGAGACAACACTTCAAGATGTTTATGAGACTCTCAAAGCTATAGATGATGGTGAACCTATCAATGAGATAGAGGTTGATGAAAAGACACAAAAGTGGGCAAAAATAGCATTAGAGAGAATGTTAGAACTATGATAGCTACTTTTGTAAGAGAGGCACTCGCTGAAGATGTTGGTCGTGGTGATCTTTATGCTTTAGTAGAGCCTGCAATGCCTGCAAGTGCAAAAATTATTGCTAAAAGTGATGGTGTAGTAGCCGGTGTCAAATATATAGAAGTTTTAGCAGAGTTAGAAAAGCTTACTATCACTTGGCTTAAGAGTGATAGTGAGCATTTTGTAAAGGGTGATGTTATAGCTACATTAAAAGCAGACTCACACACTCTGCTTCGTTGTGAGAGAACTATTTTAGATATGCTTCTTCATGCAAGTTCAATAGCAACACTTACAAATAAGTATGTAAAACTGATAGAACCCTTTGGCGTTAAGTTATTAGATACAAGAAAAACACGACCACT
Organism: Sulfurimonas sp.; assembly: GCA_027063505.1. Lineage (GTDB taxonomy): Bacteria > Campylobacterota > Campylobacteria > Campylobacterales > Sulfurimonadaceae > Sulfurimonas. Next base: position 6,126 of record JAMORO010000039.1, on the reverse strand, counting down.
TTTACGTGTGTTTGAGAAGTATGCAACAAGAACGGGTGGTGCCGTAAATCATAGAATGGGTCTTGACGACTCTTTAATGATAAAAGACACACATCTTAAGACTATTGAAAATCTTAAGTCTTATATAGTAAATGCTAGAAAGAAGATACCTTTTACAGCTAAAATAGAAGTAGAAGCTGAAACTTTCGAAATTGCTAAGATGGCGTTTGAAGCTGAGTGTGACATTGTAATGTGTGATAATATGACTCCATCAGAGATAGAAGAGATAGTGTCATTTAGAGATAAAAACTATCCTCATATCCTTTTAGAAGCGAGTGGAAATATTTCACTCGATACTATAGTCTCTTATGCAGCAAGTGGTGTGGATGCAATTAGCTCAGGATCATTAATTCATCAAGCAAATTGGATAGATCTTTCAATGAAGATGGATTAGGGCTATAGGTTATTAAACTATGGCTGATGATGCAGAAAAGACAGAAGAACCCACCGACAAGAAGATAGAGGATGCCCGAAAAGAGGGAAATGTTCCTAAATCTCAAGATACTTCAGGTGTTATTACCCTTTTTGTCGCTATATTGGCTGTTTTAATGCTTTTCCCTTTTATGACAGATCATATGCTACAACTTTTCAAGTACTACTTTTCCCTTGTTGGAACTCCTTTAGACAAACTTTTTATGATAGATATTGCTATTGTTACTTTTAGGGAAGCTCTGCTTATGGTAATGCCATTAGCAATTGCTGTAGCAGTAGCTGGTGTTATCGCGGCTCTTGCACAATTTGGTTTTTTATTTACTACTAAGGCAATAATGCCAGATTTTAAGAAAATAGATCCAATTAAGGGAACAAAAAACCTTTTTAGTGTAAAAAAAATGATAGAGGGTGTAAAAATAACCTTTAAAGCATTTACAACACTTGGTGTAGGATTTATCTTCTTCTTCTATTTTATAGAAGAGTTACCGACAGTTGCACTTTTTGGTCTTATGGATCAACTTGATTGGCTAAAAGATAAGATGATCATAATTGCTCTTGTAATGCTCTTAATCATTTTTGTTTTTGCTCTTATAGACATAGTAATAGTTCGTAAGCAGTACTTTGATGGTCTGAAGATGAGTAAACAAGAGATTAAGGATGAGATGAAAAATATGGAGGGAGACCCTCTTATAAAATCGAAAATTAAACAAAAACAGATGGAGATTTCACGACAACGAATGATGTCTGAGGTCCCAAATGCAGATGTGATAATTACCAATCCAACTCACTATGCTGTTGCTATAAAATATGATGAAGCAAAATCAAGAGCACCTATAGTGGTTGCAAAAGGTATGGATAATATGGCACAGCAGATTAAAAAAATTGGTCGTGAAAATGAAGTGCATATCATTCAAAATCCACCATTAGCTCGTTCTTTATATGCTGAGGTTGAAATAGATAGACCAATACCTGAAGCACTTTTTGGAGCTGTAGCTGAAGTTTTAGCATATGTCTATAAGATGAATAAGAAGTAGTGTATAATTTCAAAAAAATCTAGGTTAAATGTTTGAAAATAGAAGAGATCCAGAGTGCTAAGCATATATTGTTAATAGCAAATAGTAGTACGTTTTGCAATGCAAGTGCTCTTTATACATATATACTAACACTGCATAAAAAAGTATCTTTACAAGTATCAGAACCTTTAGATAAAAACCTTTCATTCTTGCCATGGTTTGATAAGGCTAGAAAGCGATCAGAATCAAATGCTGACTTAGTTATTGAAGTTGATGATGATGTGAAGGCACTGTTTAATTTGTTACAAGTGTATAAGATTAAGATAAATATAAAGTTAGCAACAGCCCTCTATAGTTCACTTTTAAAACGCTATAGAAGTTTTAGAAGTGAAGATTGTGATGGCACAGTTTTTGCTATAGCTAGTGAACTAATTTCACTTAAGGCTGACTATAAAACAAGTCATGATTTTTTACAAAAGAGAGTTTCAATTAGCTCATTTCGTTTAAAAGCTATATTTTTTAAAGAGATGATTTTTGTAGAGGAAGCTACACATGTAAAACTCTTTCTAAGTGAGAGTATACTGAAGGCTTCAGGTGCTTCGCTTCAAGAGGCGATAGAGATAATGAATGAAATATTAACGATAGTCCATGTTGAAAAAGTAACACTCTATAAGAGTGATGAGAATAATAAAATATTAAAGGAAATAGATTGAGAAAAAAAAGTAACAGCTCGTTTGGAGTATTATTTATAATGTTATTAGTAGTAGGGGGAGCATTATTTGTATACTTCTCCTCTATGTTTGAGCGAAATGCACCAATAATTACAATGGAGCATAATGGTTACTGGAATCTAAAAAAACCTCTTTCAATAAAAATAGAAGATGGAAGTGGTGTAAAATCTTATAAAATAACACTAAAAAGTGCTAAAGAGGAAAAAACACTACAGTATGAGCAACTTATAACACCTCAAACTCTTTTAGACTTAGAAGTAGAACCACCAAGAAGTGCTTATACTATGAAAGATAAAACGATAGAGATTGTAATTGAAGCGAGTGATACAAGTAAATGGAACTTTATGAATGGTAATAGTGTTCGTAAAGTATTTAAGTTTATTATTGATAAGAAACGTCCAAAACTAAACATAGTAAGTAACTCATATAAAATTTCTCGTGGTGGTTCAGCTCTTGTTATATTTAAGGTTGCTGATGAAAATCTAGATAATCTATATATCCAAGGAAATGGAGAGAAAAAATTTATACCACAGCCTTTTTATAAAGATGGGTACTATATCTCTTTAGTGGCATGGCCAGTAGTTGATAGAAACTTTAAAGCTACTGTAGTTGCAACAGATTTAGCTGGAAATATAGCAAAGTCATATATTCCTCTCTATTTAAAACAGAAAACATATAGAGTCTCAAATATTAAACTTAGTAACAGATTCTTAAAAGGAAAGATTGCTGATTTAGCTGAAGAGTTTGCTGAGACACAAGGGGTAGAAGATTCATTAGAGCAGTTCAAGATTATAAATGAAGATGTACGTGCAAAAAATGAAGCCCTTATCCACTCTTTAACATCAAAAGTAAAACAAGACAAGATCACTAATTTTAAAATGAATAAAATGTATCCACTTAAAAATGCACAAGTTGTGGCTTCTTTTGGTGACCATAGAAAGTACTCTTATGATGGTGAGTATGTAAGTGAATCATACCATTTAGGTTTAGATCTCGCTTCAAACGCTATGGCTAGTATAAAACCACAAAATGGTGGAGAAGTCGTTTTTGCTGATTTTAATGGTCTTTATGGAAATATGCCAGCAATTGCTCATGGTTTAGGACTTTATACTATTTATGGTCACTGCTCTAGTCTAAAAGTTAATGCAGGTGATACTATTACTAAAAAAGAGGTTATCGCAAATACAGGAAAAAGTGGCTATGCTATGGGAGATCACTTACACTTTGGTGTTCTTGTCCAAGGGATTGAAGTACGTCCTCAAGAGTGGATGGATAAACAGTGGATTAAACTCAATATTACAGATGTAATCAAGAGTGCTAAAAAAATCATAAATAGAGACTAATGGAGATGACTGATGTATCAAACAACTATTAAAAAGAGTGTTGAGCTAGTTGGAATAGGCTTACATAAAGGTTCTCCTGTCAAACTACGCTTAGAACCGATGGAGTCAAATAGCGGTATTGTGTTTTATCGTAGTGATGTTGATGTCTCTATTCCACTTATTCCAGCTAATGTTGTAGATACAAAAATGGCAACTGTTATTGGAAAAGATGGTCATGTTATCTCTACTATAGAGCATCTTCTTTCTGCTGTATATGCCTATGGTATAGATAATTTAAGAGTCATTGTAGATGCTGATGAGGTACCTGTAATGGATGGAAGTAGTGCAAGTTACTGTATGCTTTTAGATGAAGCAGAAATCGTACAGCTTGATGTTCCTAAAAAGATTATGCGTATTAAAAAAGATGTAGAGATTAGAGAGGGTGACAAGTATGTAAAACTCTCTCCTTCTCCAGATCTTCAGTATGATTTTACTATTAAGTTTCCACATCCAGTTATTCAAAAACAGGCATATGTACTTAAGTTTACAAAAGAGTCTTACAAAAAAGAGATCTCACGGGCTAGAACATTTGGTTTTTTACATGAAGTACAGTATCTTCGCTCGAAAGGTCTAGCACTTGGGGGTTCTCTCGAAAACGCTATCGTTCTTGATGACAAAAAGATTTTAAATCCTGAGGGTTTACGTTTTGATGATGAGTTTGTCCGTCATAAAATTCTTGATGCTATAGGTGACATGTCTCTGATTGGAATGAATTTCATAGGAAACTATGAAGCTTTAGCTGGAAGCCATGACTTAAATCATAAACTTACATTAGCACTATTAGCAGATAGTGAAAATTTTGAAGTAGTAGAACTTGTTGGTGAAAAGACTAGAGAGTTAGAAAAAGCATATGCGTAAAGAGGTTGATGTACTCTGTATTACTCTTACGAGTCCTATTAAAATAGGTATATATGAAAATAAAAAACTTGTAAAAACAGTTGTGTCCAAAGAGAAAAGTTCAGATGTACTTCCCTTACTTTTTAAAGATATTCTTCAAGAGTATGATGTAAAAAAGCTTTTTTATGCAAATGGTCCAGGAAGCTTCATGGCTATTAAAATTGCATATGTATTTTTAAAATCTATAAGTGTTTTAAAAAATATACCACTTTTCGCAACAGATGCTTTTTATTTTAATGAAAATCAACCAATAAAAGCGATTGGAAAGCTTCATTTTGTTAAAGTTGCATCAGAAATAAAAACTCAAAAATTTGAATCTGCACAAGAAGTAAACTTTAGACTTCCGGAAATGTTAGATTTCAATGAGTTTAGTACAAAGGCAACACCTCTCTATATGATAGGAGCTGTTGGTTAACTAGGAACAATAATTGACAATAAGTGTACCCGCAACATCAGCAAATCTCGGACCCGGATTTGATTCATTAGGTCTGGCTGTAGACCTTCGTAATCGTGTGGAGTTTCATCCATCAAAGTTTTTTAGTGTAAGTATTAAAGGTGAGGGTGAGAATAATCCTCGTTTAAAGGGTAATAACCTTTTTATCTCTATCTTTAATGAACACTACTCTCGTTTAACAAAGAAAAAACAAAATTATAAATTTACATTTTACAACTCTATTCCTATGTCCCGTGGTCTAGGAAGTTCTTCAGCAGTAATTGTAGCAGCAATTGCTTCAGCTCATGAAGCAGCCGGGATAAGAGTGAGTAAACGCCGTATTTTAAATCATGCTCTCGTATATGAAGCACATCCTGATAATATAACTCCTGCAGTTATGGGTGGATTTAATGCAGCAACAGTTGAGAAAAATAAAGTTTTCTCACAACGAAAACATCTACCTGATTATCTTAAGGCGGTTGTTGTTATACCAAATAAGCAGATGAACACTTCTAAATCTCGTACAGTTTTACCGAAATCTTACTCTAAGGAGAATGCAGTTTATAATCTTTCTCATACAGCACTTACAGTTGCAGCCTTTTTTAATGAAGATTGGGAAATGTTAAAACTTGCTGCACAAGATAGGTTTCACCAAAAAGCTCGTATGAAAACATTGCCAGAACTCTTTGCAGTTCAAAAAGTTGCTTATGAATCAGGGGCACTGATGAGTACACTATCAGGGAGTGGGTCTACATTTTTTTCACTTGTATATGATGATGATTCTTCGATGATTGCAAATAAGTTTTCTCAAAAATTTCCAGATTTTAATGTGAAAATTTTGGATTTTGATAACAATGGGTTAATAATAGAGCGCTAAGGCCTATTAAATAAAGTAAGATTTAGATATAATGGCAAAAAAAATTCATCTACCAACTAGAATGTGTGTTTCATGCAGACAAAGAGATAGCCAGAACAATCTGGTGCGACTTCAGTGTAATGAAGGCGAACTAGATTGTTTTAATGGTCGTGGTAGAAGTTTTTATTTATGTAACGAGTGTCTTTTAAATGAGAAGAAAATCTCAAAATCACTAATGCGAATGTGCAGAAGTAATAAAAAAGATAAACTTATGAACAAACTAAAGGAGATCATCACTGATGACAGATAAAGTTAGCGTTAAAGAAATTGCAGACGAATTGTG
>JAMORO010000038.1 GCA_027063505.1 Sulfurimonas sp. | reverse complement strand
GTTAAATTCTTAGTATGAATTTAGGTTACCACTCCAAAATTTGGCGAGTTTATTGTCCATAAATTTTATTCCTCATATAGAATTTATAAAATTATCATAGGAAATACATTATAAATCAACATATTCATAATATTTGCCTTTATTTGAATAAAACAATAGAAATGCTATAATCATAAAAATCAGTCAAACGGAGTATGTTATGCAAAATAAGTTTCAACCTATGTTACTATTAACTGTAAACAACTCAATAGGTAATAAAAAGAACCATTTAACCATAAAATCTTTATGCCAACTGTTCAGTAAAAGTAGTGACTTCTCTAATATTGAAAAGTATGCACTTAATACTATTAAGACAGAAGCAACACAAGACGAAATATCATGGTTTTCTCAAGACTATCATATCCCACTTTCCAAACTAAAACATGTCTTATCAACAGATTTATATTAATCAAAACAATCTCAATTTTATACATGAGAATTACACAGAGCAGATAGAAGCTTTTGAACTTTTTTTTAAAGATGCATTTGCTTCAACCCTAGACAAAAATGTCATTAAATTTGGTGGTGGTACAGCTCTTTCTATTTACTACTTTCAACATAGACTTAGTTTCGATATTGATCTTTTCTTAATAGACCAGCAGTATCTATCATACTTTAGTCCAAAGCATTGGATAGAAGATACTGGTAATTTTGATGATAGGCATTACATAGATGCTCATAATCATATAGGTGTTGTCTCTGCTAATAACATTAAAGTAGATATTTTAGTTGATTCAAGTTCTTCTAGCCTACTCATAGACTCTTCAAAAAAAATATTTAGTTTTAATATTAGAGTTGAATCTATTGAAGATATTTTAGCAAAGAAAATTGTTTTCAGAAAAAAAGACAATAAGGCTAGAGATATTTTTGATATAGCCGTAGCAATCAGTAAAGATGATACTGTCATAGATAGCTTATTAAGTAATGAAAGAATTACCCAAGAAGATTTGAAAATATTTTTACAGGCACTTGAAAATATAAATATGCAAAAGTATCAAATTGACATAGAGATTGTTGAACCAATAAGTGAATATGTAACTCTTGGAAATGAAGCTCCAGCATTTATTATTAAGCACCTCAAAAGTCGAGTAAAATAAATCTAATTTTCATCCCCTAAAACGGTCACTAAACTTCGCTTAATTTCCTAATATACAAGAAAACAATTTAAAAACAACCCTTTATTGCCTACAGTTTCCGGCAATTGTAGGAAAATAAGAGTGTTCATAATAGACTCGTATTTTCACCTGTTCTCTCCTATTTTAGGGGCTTTGCGGTAGTCAAGATTGTTGACTGTGCCCAAACTGTGCCCTTTTTCTAAAAATGCAGCACGCTTTTGACGCTTGCTTTTATCTTTAGATAGTTCATATGCTCTTGCATATGTCTTCAATGTGATGTCAGAACTTTTGTGTCCTAGCATGCGACTGACCCACAAGATGTCTTCACCTTGTGTAATCATCATTGTTGCGAATGAATGTCTTAGCTGATAGAGATAACGTTTGTCTCCCTCTTCAAGTAACTTCTTAAACTGTACAGCAATAATGTCATGACTGTAAAATGGTTTCCTAGAGCTGTTTAAAAACACATCTCCTTTGAAGTCACCACCTGTTAATTAAGTCACATTTTACAATTCCCATGCATGACTTACTAGATTTGGAAGAGTTCCAAAATCTTAGTGGTAAGCAGTATTTACTCAACTTTATTGACAAATATCTAATGAATAAAATAATAGCATTAAATGGAAATAACTAAATACTACTAACTGAAATAAAATATAAGAAAATAAGACCTAGTATAGGGATATATTTTAATTACTATCGTGACAAAATTATATATTTTAGCTATAATATTGTCACGATATAAACAGAGGAGTAGAGTATGTCTTATACAGAAAAAATACATCGTAAAGTACAATCATTAGAAACAGATGTCATCGTACCATTTTCTGCTGCTAAAGTTGAAGGTATTTCTACAGATACAACTAGAAAAATACTTCATAGACTTCATGATAACGGTGTGATTACAATTGTAAAAAAAGGCTACTTCAAAAAAGAAGATTCCTTTAGTGAGCTACTCTTTGTGTATGGATCACTCAAAAAAGGCTTTGACAATCATAATCTTCTTAGCAAATATGCCAAACGGCTTGGCAAGGCTCATACTGTAAAAAAACTTGCAATGTTTGAAGACTCTTTTGGGAACTACCCGTATATTGTTGATGCACCAATCTCGAAAATCAAAGGCGAACTCTATCAGATAACAAGAGCTGAACTTATGAGCAAGATTGATAAGTTTGAAGGTGCTCCAGACTACTATGTAAGAAAGAAAATAGAGGTGAAGTCACATCATGGTGTGAAGCGTGCTTTTGTGTATATGAAACCAGATGCAGCACTGCCAACTGATCAAAAACCTCTTCAAGAGTGGACTAACAACACTGACTATAAAATAGAAAAACTACATAGCACTTTAGATGCAATGATTGAGGGATAATGAAATATACTACAAATGAAACCACTAAAAGGTATGAAGCAAATAGCAATTGCTCGTATCCTTCCTATGCCCTTAATCAAGCTAACAAGTATCAGTATGGTTGTGAATTTGAATTTTATATTGATACAACAGAGCACAGATTTAATGAAATCATTGATGAGATAGTTAAAGAGATGTATGAACTCACAGATGTAGAAATTTTAGTTGATACAATTAATCTGCCAACAGACAAAGATAAAAACAACTGCCTACAGATTAAACCTGACATCTCACTAGAAGATAATGGTATAGAGATTTCTGTACCAATCACTACAGCTTCAGGGATAAAACACTACATCCAAACGATATGTCCAATCATCAATAAATATGGCTACACAAATGAAGAGACAGGTTTTCATATACATATGTAGGGAAGCACTCCATTTGGCCACCGCGAGCGTTAACACTTGGCCACTGTGAGCGTCTCATAAGTAGCCACTACTTCTCTTGATGCTCCTATAAGGTAGATTTAAACTAAAAGATATTCTTCAACTATAATACACCTAAAAAGAGGTGTGAAATTGAGGAGAGTATCAATGAGTAAAATAAAAGAGGTTTTACGATTAAAATATCGTAATCAATTATCAAACAGACAGATCCAAACAATGACAGGTGTATCTCGTAATAGTGTTGCCAACTATATAAAGAGTTATATAGAACTAGACTCTTCACTCGAAGAAGTACTCAACCTAAGCGACACAGAACTATCACAACTATTCATCTCCAACAGACCTTTAAAGCCTAAAAAGAACTCAACTCTCATCCATCCAGATTGGAATGAGATTCACGAAGAGTTAAGTCGTAAAGGTATGACAAGGCATCTACTATGGGAAGAGCTAAAAGACGAGGTGCCCCTTGAGGGTAGAAACAACCCTCTATATATAGCTATAGCCAGTTTAATCGCTACTACAAGAAGTTCGTTAAAACTGTAAATCCATCCATGAGACAAGTTCACTACAGTGGAGATAAACTCTTCATCGATTATAGTGGCTTAACCATGCCAATTACAGACCAAATAACTGGAGAGATATCTAAGGCTCAAATATTCGTAACGGTTCTAGGTGCAAGTGGATATACGTTTGTTCATGCAACAGGAACTCAATCAACCAAACACTTCATAGAGTCCCATATTCAAGCCTTTAACTTCTATGGAGGAGTTCCAAACATCTTAGTACCTGATAATCTAAAAGCAGCAGTGATTTCTCACAAGAAAGGACTAGTGCGATTAAACGACAGCTATAAAGATATGGCAGAGCATTATGGTGTTGCAGTAGAGCCAGCAAGACCCTACAGACCACAGGATAAATCTAAAGTAGAGTTAGGAGTAAAAGCTATTCAAAGATGGATACTGATGAAACTACGACACCATACATTTTTCAGTGTTGATGAACTCAACCAGCAGATAAACCTACTCATTGATGGTTACAATAATAAAATACTTAGAAGAATAGGTAAAAGTAGAACAGAGCTATTTGAAGCTCTTGATAAACCTATGCTACACCCACTCAGAGCAAACCAATATATCTTCAAAGAGTTTAAACGAGCTACTGTAGGGATAGATTATCATATAGAGTTAGAAGGAAGTGGTTACTCAGTTCCTTATATTCACTTAGGTAAAAAAGTAGATGTCACTTACTCTGAATCATCTGTACTTATCTCACTTAATGGAGAGACTATTGCACACCATCCACGACTCTCACAGAAATATCACGACTCAACCCTCTTAGAACATATGCCAACTGACCATCAGTATCAATATGAGAAATGGAATCCTAGAAGAATACTTAACTGGGCTAACTCTATAGGAGCTAATACAACAGCACTAATGGAAAAGATTATGGAGAATCGTGCACATCCTACACGAGGATATAAATCTTGTATGGCGATACTTAGTTTTTCAAAGACTTATGGTACCTCTGCACTAGAAGCTGTATCTACAGTTGCACTTGAGGTTAACAGTTATAAAGTAGCTTCAATAGAGTCAATGCTAAAAACAAAGAGCTATCTACTTCACAGTCAGCATCAAGTTTCTAATAACTCCTATGTCAATGGACATGAAAATATAAGAGGTAGTGAATACTATTCACAAACTATAACTACACCAACTCAGGAACTAAAATAATGATAACACTTGCAACACTCATAGAACAAACAGCACAACTCAGTCTTTCAGGATTTAAAGAGTCTCTATTATTTCAGAGTGAAGATACGAAGTACCAGTCACTATCGTTTGAAGAGAGACTCTACCATCTCTTTGAAGCAGAGATAAACCAGAGACAGGACAAACGAATAAAGAGAATACTCACAGTTGCTAAACTCAAGGATTCTTCAGCATCACTAGATCAGATTCAGTACCATGCAAAAAGAAAATTAGATAAGTCTCAGATATTCTCTCTAGCAAACTGTGAGTTTATAAACAAGTTTCAGAACATACTTCTTACAGGGGCTACTGGGACTGGTAAGAGTTTTTTAGCTCAAGCTATAGCACGAAGAGCTATTTCTCTTGGATACTCTGCAAAATATTACAGAGTAACTACACTTCTTGAAGAGATAAAGATGGCTAGACTGGATGGGAGTTATACGAAGACACTTGCAAAGATTTCAAAGTTCAAACTTTTGCTACTTGATGACTTTGGTGTAACACCTCTCAAAGGTGATGAAATAAATGACTTGTTTGAGATAATTGAAGAGAGAACACTTAATGGCTCTATCATCATAACTGCTCAACTCCCTATAAAAGAGTGGTATGCATATTTAGGAAATGAAACTATAGCTGATGCTATGATGGATAGACTTATACACACTGCTCATAAAATTGAACTCAGTGGTCCGTCTATGAGAGAATTACTTGCAAATGGATAAAACACTTGGCCACCTATGGTAGAATGTCATAAGAATATTTTTTAGAAATTTACTGGCCAAGTGTTGACGCTTCTGGGTGGCCAAGTGTGCGCTTCTCTACAACATATTTCAACCGTTAAAAATAATGGCATTAATTTTAACTTCTACAAGTTCATGCTTCAGTGCGACAAAGCAAACTTACTCTCCAGTCGCAAAATAAAAACAAAGAAGGGAATAGTTTGGAATGTAGAGAGGATTGAACCCAATCATGTTGAGATTAAGACAATTGGTGGTGAGAATTATCATACAAAAATAGATGTCATAATAGATGAGTTTAGAGCATATAGTAAATATTTCGCAGAGACCTTGCAAAAGGATACAGCTGAACATAAACAGATGTATAGAGAGCATAAGCAGCAGATAGAGAAGTTATCTAAAGAAGTGAGTGCTAATTTTGTTTCAGCATTGAATGAAGCAGGAATTATAGAATGAAGTTAGAGGTGTGCCCAAACTGTGCCCTTTTTTTGAGCTTTTTTCGTCGAAAGTAGAAAATGTCATGTGCAGACATGCCTATTTTAGCGGGTTCTTACTAAAAATATAAGTCTACCTTATAATCGTAATAGACTCTTATTTGCATGCAAATCCCCTTTGTATAGGGCATTTAAGAGCCCTCTAAAATAAAACATCACTAAAAACGGTACCAAAAAATCTGAAACTTAAAGTGATTAATTAATTATATTTTTTCGTATTGTACAGTAACAATATCAATAAACTTGGCTAAGTAGTGGCTCGTAGTAAACTTTACCTAAATACACCAATACATCCTCTATATTTTATTTTTATTGTATAATCTACTTATAAAAGATGAAAATCACATTATGGAGAAATATAAAATGTTAAGTAAAATAAGTATAAGAGCAAAATTAGCTCTTATTTTCATAATCCCAACAATTGCATTAGTTGTACAGATAGCTATATCGGTTATAGATAAAAACAATGTAGTCAATGAAGTAAATGTATTAAAAGAAGCATTAGACATCTCGATTAAGATGAGTTCTCTTGTTCATGAGATTCAAAAAGAAAGAGGTGCTACTGCTGGGTTTATTGGTTCAGGTGGAAAGAAATTTTCTAATATACTTGAACAACAAAAATCATCCACAGATGCTAAACATACAGAGTTAGTTAATTCTATGAATAAAGTTGATTTAGATGAACTACCTCATAAATTCATTAACGAACTTCAATCAGCCCTTTCTACTTACGCGAGAGTAAATACTATTAGAGGGGATGTAAAATCACTTCAAATAGCTAAAAAAGATGCTATTAAATACTATACATCCATTAATACTGCAATGCTAAATGCTATTGCTCGATTAGCAAATGAATCAACGATTGAAGCAGTAGTAAAAGATTTAAATTCTTATACAAATTTTTTATATTCTAAGGAAAAAGCAGGAATTGAAAGAGCTATTGGTAGTTCTATATTTGGTGCAGCTACTGTAACATCAGCAGACCGTATTAAATTTAACTCTCTTATTGTTGAACAAGATAGTTACCTGAATTCATTTAAAGTCTTAGCAAATGAGGAAAGTATTAAATTTTTCAATACAACAGTATCAGGTTCTACAGTAAACGAAGTAAATAATATGAGAGAGATGATACTAAGTGGAAAAGATATTTCAAGTTTCAATATAGATGGAACATACTGGTTTCAAACAATAAGTAAAAAAATCAACTTACTCAAACAAGTTGAAAATCATTTTTCAGATAATTTAATTGAGAATATCTCAAAACTGCATGATAAAGAATCTTCAGCACTAATGTGGCTAATTATTATTAATTCTATTTTAGTAGTATTTACTGCAATAGTTGGATTTACTATCTCAAAATATATTCTTGCTACCCTCATGGAAATGAATAGAGTTTCAGTAGATTTATCAAATGGAGATTTAACTGGTTCTATTGGTGTTAGTTCTTCGGATGAAATGGGACAAACTGCAAGTGCTATGAATAATTTTATAGGAAAAGTAGAAGAGACTATAAGTGAAGCTAAAGCATCAAGTGATGAAAATGTTGCTATTGCACATGAACTATCTACAACAGCAATAACTGTTGGCAATAATGTTGAAGAATCAGTTGTCCTTATTTCAGAGGCAACGGTTGAAACGACAAATATCCTTGCAACTATCCTGAGTGCTATTGATGATGCAAGATATAGTAAAGATGGAATTATTAAAGCAAACGAAACGCTAGAAGAAGCAAAAAACGAGATTGTTAGTCTTACTGAAAAAGTACAACAAACTTCCCAAATTGAAATAGAACTTGCACATAGAATGGAACAAGTTTCAGGCGATACTCAACAAGTTAAAGATGTATTAACTGTTATATCAGATATAGCAGACCAAACTAATTTACTTGCACTTAATGCAGCTATTGAAGCGGCACGAGCAGGAGAGCATGGACGTGGATTTGCTGTTGTTGCTGATGAAGTTAGAAAACTCGCTGAGAGAACTCAAAAATCATTAGCGGAGATTAATGCTACTATTAGTGTTATTGTTCAGTCTATTAATGATTTAAGTGGGCAGATGAGCAATGGTGCTCAAGATGTTGAAAACTTATCTCAAGTAGCTCAAGAGGTAGAGCGTAAAATCACGGCAACTGCACATATTGTAAATAGTGCAGTTGAAGCCTCTGATAAAACTGTACAAGATTTTACAATTACGGGAGAAAGTGTAAAAACTATTGTAACTCATGTTAAAAATATTAATGATATTTCATCAACTAATGCAAGAAATGTTGAAGAAATAGCATCAGCAGCCGACCATTTAAATGCAATGACTCAAGTACTACATGCTAAACTTGAAATCTTTACAACTAAATAAATTAATTCTCATAGGTGCTTCTACTGGAGGGCCCAGAGATATTAAGACAATCATTAAAGCTATTCCAGAAGATTTCAATGCTTCGATAGTTATTGCACAACACATGGGAGATGAGTTTATATCTTCTTTTACTTCGCACATGAATGTCACTACTTATTTAGATGTCAAAGTAGCTCATAACAATGAATCTCTTCAAAGTAAAACAATATATGTAGCTACTAACTGTTGTCGTATTAAACAACAGAGTAATGAACTTGTATTTCATATATCCGATAAAACACATAATAGCTATAATCCAAATATCAATGAACTCTTTAAGTCTTGTTCTAAATTCTCAAATAATATAGATACTCTTGCTTGTATTCTTACAGGTATAGGAGACGATGGTGCCAAAGGTATGCTAGAGTTAGTTAATCATAATACAAAGTGCATTAGTGCAAATAAAGCAAGCTCAGCGGTCTATGGAATGCCTTTGAGAGCACAAGAAGTATCAAGTAAAGTACAATCACTTTCTCTTAGTGAAATAAGTAATAAAATTAATCAATTTGGAGCCCAATAATGTTTGATTTTTTTAAAGTTCAAAAAGTCGCGAAAGAAATTGAAAAAGTTCAAATAGCAAAGGACTATGAAAATATTCCAGATATCTCAAAATATATAAAAGAAGTTACAGGAATTGACTTTGAAGACCAAGCCGTGGTTTTTAAAAGTAAGGTCACAAGTTTTTGTAGAACACATAAAATAGAAAGCTTTAAATCTTGTCTTAGTACATTAGATACATTACCTGAATTAAAACAAGAACTAATAAATTATTTAACTACCAATGAAAGCTTCTTTTACAGAGAAGTACATCAAATAAATTCCCTTGTTAAAACAATTAAAGAAACATCAAAAAGCGTAAAAGTTTTATGTGCTCCATCAGCTAAGGGAGAAGAGCCTTATAGTATTACTATCGCTTTATTAGAAGCTGGAGTGAGTGCAAGTAGATTTCAAATAACTGGAATTGATATTAGTTCTGATGCAATAGCTACTGCACAAAAAGCAATTTATAATGAAAAAGCGATACGAAATCTCAATGACTCTATCCGCCAAAAGTATTTTTCTCGAGATGGAAATGAGTATAAATTAAATCAAGAGATAAAAAATAAAGTTACTTTTATCTGTGTAAATATATTTGATGATGATTTCAAAAGATTAGGTAAGTTTGATTATATTTTTTCACGTAATATGTTAATATATTTTGATACTCCAACAAGAATTAAAGCTCAAAATATATTTAAAGAGCAGTTAGTCAATAGTTCTACATCAATTTATTATGGTCATGCAGATTTAACACATGAGTATAAGGTTTAGATAAAAGGTTTACCATTTGATGTAAAATCAGTGATACTTCAAAAAGCTATTATTTTAACTTCTCTGCTACTAATTTATTAACAACTTGAGGATTTGCTTTTCCACCTGTTGCTTTGAGAACTTGCCCTACAAAGAAGCCTAAAAGTTTCTTATTACCTGCTTTAAATTTTGCAACATTGTCAGGGTTTTTAGCGATGATTTCATCTATAATTGGAGAAATTTTTGCAGGATCACTTATCTGAACAAGTCCTTTAGCTTCAACTATTTTTTCTGGATTCTCTCCAGACTTTGCCATCTCTTCAAAAACTTGTTTTGCAATTTTATTTGAGATAGTTTTATCATCTATCATCTTTACAAGTTCTGCTATCTGTTTTGCTGTAAACTTCAGTGTATCTACTGAAGTCTCTTTTATCTCTCTAGCTACTTCATTTGTAACGATATTCGCTAAGTTTACAGGGCTATTAAGTTCTACTAGAGTCTGCTCGTAAAATGATGATAGATTTTCATCACGAGCTAAAGTATTTGCTACTTCACTATTTAGTTTTAATTCCGAAGTGTATTTATCAAAAAGTACTTGCTGTTTTTCACTCATAGCAACAACTTCACCATCTATCTGTACTTTTTTCTCTTGGGTCTTTACTGGTGTAGCTTTTTTCTTTTTACTATAAGAGTCTTTGAGTCCAACTATTTTATTAAATACTGGTTTTTGAGTTGTATAGTCTACAGGGTCAGCATAAAAGTACCCTTGTCTCTCAAACTGAAATCTCTCATCAGGTCTCTCACTTATAACAGCAGGCTCGATGAGAGCATTTTTAATGATTTTAAGAGAGTCAGGATTTATATCTTCTACTCCTTGGGGAGCTTCAACAGAGAAAAGTCTATCGTAAAGTCTTACTTCAACCTCTTTCGCCTCTGCAGCACTTACCCACTGGATAGCACTCTTAACTTTAATACCACTAGTATCAGAACCACTTTTTGATGCAGGAGAATACTCAGCGATTATCTCTACTGTTTTTCCATTAGTGTCTTTGATAACTTCCTTACAAGAGATAATGTAAGCATGTTTAAGACGTACGGGCTGTTCAGGAGTTAAACGGAAATAACCCTTTGGAGGATTTTCATTAAAATCATCTCTCTCTATATAAATTTCACGAGAGAAAGGGAGTGCACGTATACCCTCTTTAGGAACATCTTCAGGATAGTATGAAGCATCTATACTCTCACTACCTTCATAGTTTTCGATTGTCACTTTTATGGGGTCAAGCACACACATAACACGAGGTACCTTAGTGTTAAGATCATCGCGTATACAAAACTCTAACTGTGCAACATCTACCATCGAGTTTGCTTTGGCTATACCTACTGAGTCACAAAAAGTGATGATAGACTCAGGAGTATAACCTTTTCTTCTGTATCCAGCTATAGTTGGAAGACGAGGATCATCCCAACCACTCACTTGACCACCCTCTACAAGCTCTAAAAGTTTTCTTTTACTCATAACAGTATAGTTTATTCCTAAACGTGCGAACTCATGCTGGTAAGGACGGGGAGGAGTCAGTTCTAAAGTGTCAAGCACCCAGTTATATATATCACGATTGTTTTCAAACTCTAGTGTACAGATAGAGTGAGTCACACCCTCTATATAGTCAGAAAGACAGTGCGCAAAGTCATACATAGGATAGACTGCCCACTCATCTCCTGTTCTAAAGTGCTCTACATGACGTATACGGTACATAAGAGGATCACGCATCTTCATATTTGCTGCAGACATATCTATCTTTGCTCGCAGTATATGTTCACCCTCTTTAAACTCACCCTTTTTCATTCTCTCAAATAGATCTAGGTTTTCTTCTACACTACGCTGAGCATACTTACTGCGTTTTCCTGCCTCAGTTACAGTTCCACGGTACTCACGAATCTCTTCTTCACTAAGACTATCAACATAAGCCTTACCCATTTTAATGAGTTGTATTGCATAGTCGTGTATCTGAGGGAAGTAGTCAGATGTAAAACGAACACTTTTATCCCACTCATAGCCTAACCACTCTACCGCATCTTTAAGAGCTTCAACATACTTTGTATCTTCTTTTGTTGGATTTGTATCATCCATTCTAAGGTTACAGTGGCCATTATAATCTTTTGCAATACCAAAGTTGATAAAGATAGACTTCGCATGACCAATATGAGGAAATCCATTTGGCTCAGGAGGAAACCGTGTGACTATCTCTTTATATTTACCTGACTTTAAATCCTCTTCAACTATTGTACGTAAAAAATTCTTGCTCTCATTCATTATGATTAAACCTTTTGATTTTGAAACTTTTATATGAGTTGTATTTTATCAAATTAGAGCTAATAGAGAGTTTACTTCCAAAGGTCTTTAAAATAACTCCTTCTAGAAATATATTTTTAAATAAAATTATGCTAAAATTTATTAAAATATCGACTAATTTTGGATTATATATGCAAACTTTTAATCATCTTTTCTCTTCACCTCAAAGATTTAGTAAATTTTTAGATGAACATAATATAAAGAAAGATAAAAAACATTTTATCCAAATTTTTATAGGCGATAATAATCCTAAAAAACTACAGAATGTACTAGACACGATAAATAATTCGCTTCCCTATGCTTCATCGCTAGGAGTCTCTACCGCAGGAGAAATTATTGAGGGTGGAATGAATGAAAACTCTACTGTTATTTCTGTTACAACTTTTGAGGAGACAGAAGTAACAGTTAAACTTATAGAAAAAGAGTCTGCAACAGAAATGGCACAAGAAGTCTTATCAGATATGATTCAGCCAAATACAAAACTCATTTTAGCTTTTAACAATGTTTACAGCAATGATGCTGAAGATTTTTTGGAAATTCTGCAAGACACTCTTCCATCTATCCCTATAGCTGGTGGTAATGCAGGAGACAATGGTGCTTTCTCCTTCCAAACAATAGTAGCTGTCAATAAAAATGTATCAACAACAGCAATTGCAGTTGCGACTTTTCACTCTGATAAGTTACAAGTCTTTAATGACTTACTGTTTAACTGGCATACCATTGGTGAAAGTATGCAAATTACAAAATCAGATAAAAATATCATTTATGAGATTAATCATCAAAAAACACAAGATATTTATAAACATTTTTTAGGCGAAGAAGTTGCAAGTAATCTTCCACTTTCAGCTGTTGAATTTCCACTTATTTTTAAAGAAAATGGACTTGAAATCGCTCGTGCTCCAGTAGCTATCGGTGAGAATGGTGAACTTATTATGGCTGGGCATATTAAAAATGGTGCGACAGTAAGATTTGGCTTTTGTGATGTTACTGAAAATGACATTAATGTTGTAAAAACAATTGAAAATTTTGCAACAAAACCGATAGAATCTATTTTTATATACTCATGTTCAGCTCGTAAATACCTCTTAAAATATCATCTAAATGTTGAATTTGAAATGTTACAAAAAATTGCTCCAACAAGTGGATTTATCACCTATGGAGAGTTCTTTTCCCATAAACAATGCAATAAAATGCTGAATGTTTCCTCTACATTTATAGGATTAAGTGAGAATACTCAAGTACGACATAATATTAATATAGCACCAAAAGAGACAAGCTTAGCGACAAAAACACTTCATGCACTTACCCACCTTGTAAGACAAACTTCAAAAAGTATAGAAGACAAGAATCTTCACCTTTCACAGTTTGAGCACCTTATCCAAGAGGCTACTATCTACTCCGCTACAGATACAAAGGGAATTATTATAGATGTCAACCAAAAGTTCATTGATATTTCTGGATACTCTAGAGAAGAACTCATAGGAAAAAATCATAATATTGTTCGTCATAAAGATATTTTGGACTCTGTTTACAAAGATTTATGGCATACAATAGAAGCAAAAAAAAGTTGGAAGGGTATTATCAAAAACAGATCAAAAGATGGAAAAGATTATTATGTACGCTCCAATATCTTTCCTATTCTAAATAGTAATGGAGATATATTAAAATATATCTCCATTCGTGATGATATTACACAAGAGATTCAACAACAAGAGCTTCTTACAGGATCAATTCATAACTTAGAGGAAATTAGTCACTCTAAAGAGTACCTACTAAAGCAATACGAAAGTATTATAAACTTAAATAACTCTTTTTTTAGAGTTAATGCAGAGTTGCAAATTATTCATGCTAATGATGTCTTTTGTAAACTCTATTGCTGTAATCCTAGTGTACTTCAAACAAAAGCACTTTCAGGAATCATTGAAGAAAATTTCTTTAAAGAAAATGCTCATAAAACTCTACAACACTTACAAGAACATGGAAATTGGTCAGGTACAATTCCATTTAAACGAGAAGATAAAAAAATTCTTTATATGAAAGCATCAGCAAATACTATCTATAACAAAGATGGTAAACTTATTGAAATAATGATAGTAATGAATGACATTACAGACCTAATAAATGCTCATAAAGAGATAGAATCGGTACAAAGAGATGTTATTTATACTATGGGTGCTATTGGAGAGACACGAAGTCGAGAAACAGGAAACCATGTAAAGCGTGTTGCTGAGTATTCTAAACTTTTTGCACTTAAATATGGCCTTAGTAAAAAACAGGCAGAACTCTTAAAAATGGCAAGTCCTATGCATGATATAGGAAAAGTTGGTATCCCTGATTCTATTTTAAATAAACCCGGAAAATTAACTGAAGATGAGTGGACAATCATGAAAAGACATGCTTCTCTAGGATACTCTATGCTTCGACGTTCAAAACGTAAAATACTAAAAACTGCTGCTATTGTAGCCTATACACATCATGAAAAATGGGATGGAAGTGGGTATCCTAAAAAAATTAAAGGTAAAAGTATTCATTTATTTGGTAGAATTACCGCTATAGCAGATGTGTTTGATGCACTTGGGAGCGATAGATGCTATAAAAAAGCATGGCCTGATGAGAAGATTTTACAACTTATTAAAGAGCAAAAAGGAAAACATTTTGATCCTCAACTTGTTAATATATTTTTTGAAAACTTAGATAGTTTTCTCTCCATACGTGATAGTTTTCAAGATTAATTTTTTTAAATATTTATACTATTTCTAGTTTATATAAACTTAATTATCTTCACAATGTAAGAAATTTAAATATTATAAGCATAAATACACAAATAAAAATCTTAAATAAACTATAAAATCACTTTATTTCACTATACAAGGGTAAAATGTACTCAAAAAATCCCTACAACTTAAAAAGCCTTCAAATTCTCATTATAATAACTTTCATGCAATAAAAATATTTGTCCTAATTACTTGATATATGTCAAGTTTTCTACTTTTAAAAACTGCTAAAATTTAACTTGTTAATGGACAATTTAACAAAGTTTTTATCAAGGAGATAATATGTCACTTTCAAGAAGAGAATTTCTGAAAAGTTCAGCAGCAGCATCGGCAGCAGCAGCTATTGGTATGAATGTACCAACAGAGCTAGAAGCAAGTGCAGCAACAGCTGAGAGTGGTTGGCGTTGGGATAAGGCGGCTTGTCGCTTTTGTGGTACAGGTTGTGGTATCATGATGGCTACAAAAAATGGGAAGATTGTTGCGGTCAAAGGGGATCCAGCAGCTCCGGTAAATCGTGGTCTAAACTGTATTAAGGGTTACTTTAATGCGAAGATTATGTATGGTGCGGATAGATTAACACAACCTCTTTTACGTATGGATGATAAAGGGAACTTTGATAAACAAGGTAAATTTGCTCCTGTAACATGGGAAAGAGCTTTTGATGAGATGGAACTTAACATTCGTAAAGCACTTAAAGCGAGCGGACCAGAAGGTGTAGCTGTATTTGCTTCAGGGCAATACACTATCATGGAAGGGTATGCAGCTCAAAAAATGATGAAAGGTGGATTTAGATCAAACGCGATTGATCCAAATGCTCGTCACTGTATGGCATCTGCTGTTGTTGGTTTCTACCAAACATTTGGTATTGATGAACCATCAGGTTGTTATGATGATATTGAACTTACAGATACTGTTGTATCTTGGGGATCAAATATGGCAGAGATGCACCCTATTCTCTGGTCACGTGTTACAGATAGAAAACTCTCTGATCCAGATCGTGTAAAAGTTATCAATATGTCTACTTATAGACATAGAACTTCAGACCTTGCAGATATTGAGATTATCTTTACTCCAAATACTGACCTTGCTATGTGGAACTACATTGCTCGTGAGATTGTTTATAATAACCCAGATGCTATTGATTGGGACTTTTTAAAGAAAAATATTATCTTTGCAGCATCTCCAGTAAATATGGGTTATGGTATGCGTCGTGCAGGTGAAAAATCTGTTATGCCTGTAAGAGAAGATGGTTCTGCTGGTAAATATACTGCTAAAGAGATGGAAACATATAATCATGAAATGGTTCATAAAGTTTCTGCAAATGAAGCACCTGCTCTTAAAGCTTATGGTTATAAAGAGGGTGATGATATGGTTAATAAGCCAGCAGGGCTTAAACACTGGGAAATCTCTTTTGAAGAGTACAAAAAATTCCTTGAACCATATACACTTGATTATGTAGCAAAAATCTCAAAAGGTGATCCTGATGAAGATATCAATGCATTCAAGAAAAAGCTTCAAACTTTAGCTGACTTATACATTGAAAAAGGTCGTAAAGTAGTATCTTTCTGGACTATGGGTATGAATCAACATACACGTGGTACATGGGTAAATACACTTTCATATAATGTTCACTTTATGCTTAACAAACAAGCACTTCCAGGTTCTGGAGCGTTCTCTTTAACTGGACAACCTTCAGCTTGTGGTACTGCTCGTGAAGTTGGTACATTCTGTCACCGTCTACCGGCTGATATGATGGTTAAAAACCCTCACCATAGAGAGAAAGTTGAAAAACGTTGGAAAATTCCTGCAGGAACACTGAACCCTGTTGGTAACCAACACATTATGAAAATTCACCGTGATATTGAAGATGGTCTTGTTAAATTTGCATGGGTAAATGTATGTAATGCTTATCAAGATTCTGCAAATGCAAAACACTGGATTAAAGCAGCTCGTGAGATGGATAACTTCATCGTAACATCTGATGGTTATCCTGGTATTTCAGCTATGGTTTCTGACCTTGTTCTTCCATCTGCGATGATTTATGAAAAATGGGGAGCTTATGGTAATGCTGAGCGTCGTTCACAACACTGGAGACAACAAGTACTTCCTGTAGGTCATGCAATGAGTGATACATGGCAGTGGATGGAACTCTCTAAACGCTTTACTGTAAAAGATGTATGGGGCCCATATACTCTTAGAAATGGTAAACAACTTGCAGATGTTCGTAAAGCAGCACATGATCTTGGTTATACAGATGATACTACAATGTATGAAATTCTTTATGCGAATGAAGAAGCAAAATCTTATAAAATAGATATGAATTCTTTCCCTCAAAAAGGGTATGATAACTCTGATTGTTCTGGTGATAGCAGAAATGTTATCGGTGGTGACGGTAAAGTTGTTAAGGGTTGTGGATTTATGGTTCATGAGTACCTATGGGAAGAGTATGCATCATTTGGTCGCGGTCATGGACATGACTTGGCTCCATTTACTGTGTACCATAAAGTTCGTGGACTTAAATGGCCAGTTGTTGATGGTAAAGAGACTCCTTGGCGTTTTAATGTTAAGTATGATCCATATGCAGCAGCAGCGGTTAAAAAATCAGGAAATGGTTCTGACTTTGCATTCTACGGAACATTAGCAAAAGCTCTTCCTTATGGAAACCTTATGGGTGTTACAAACAGTGAGAAGAAACCATTGACAAATAAAGCAAAAATATTTGCTCGTCCTTATATGGATCCACCAGAAGTTCCAGATACTAACTATGATACATGGTTATGTACAGGTCGTGTACTTGAGCACTGGCACTCAGGAACTATGACTATGCGTGTACCTGAGCTTTTCCGTGCAGTACCAGAGGCTTTATGTTATATGAATCCTAAAACTGCTGAAGAAAAAGGACTTAAACAAGGTGATCTTTGTTGGGTTGAATCTCGCCGTGGTCGCGTAAAAGCCCATGTTGAAACTCGTGGTAGAAATAGACCACCTCGTGGACTTGTGTTTGTACCTTGGTTTGATGAAAAAGTATTTATCAACAAAGTATGTCTCGATGCAACATGTCCACAGTCAAAACAGACAGACTATAAAAAATGTGCTGTAAAAATTTATAAAGCATAAGTGAAAAAGAGAAAAAATGAGCAAAGCATTAAGTGATAGAAGAAAGTTTATCTTAAATATGGCAAGAGGTGTAGGCCTTGCAACTATGAGTGGCTTCATTTGGAGTGCATTCATTGATGAAGCAACGGCTGCGAAGTTAACACTTCGTCCCCCTGGTGCTCTTAAAGAAGAGGATTTTTTAAAGACTTGTATAAAGTGTGGACTCTGTGTTGAAGCTTGTCCATACGATACACTTTCACTTGCTGCTCCTGGCGATAATAAAGCTATAGGAACACCATTTTTTATACCACGAGATATTCCTTGTTATATGTGTACAGATATTCCTTGTGTTCCAGTATGTCCTACTGGTGCATTAGATGAGTCAAGTGTAACAACAAATGAAAAGCTTGATATAAATGTTGCAGATATGGGTCTTGCCATCGTTGATGAGAAGAGTTGTGTCGCGTTTTGGGGTATTCAGTGTGATGCTTGTTATAGAGCTTGTCCTCTTTTAGATGTGGCAATAACTATTGAGTATTCAAAAAATGAGCGAACAGGAAAACATGCTTTCTTAAAACCAGTGGTACATGCTGATGCTTGTACTGGATGTGGAATGTGTGAACATGCTTGTATTACTGAAGATGCGGCTATTAAAATTCTGCCTCGTGATTTAGTACAAGGAAAAGCCGGATCTCATTATATAAAAGGCTGGGATAAAGAGGATGAGAAGCGTTTAGAAAATGCAAAAGAGATAAAAACAGTGACTGAAATTAGTAAAAAAACGGCAGTTGACTCTTTAAATAGTAATCTTCTGGAGGACCTCTACTAATGAAAAAGTTATGGAATAGTTATAGATATCTCTTTTTTAGAAGATTTACACAGATAAGTCTTCTTATCCTTTATTTTGGTGCAAATGCTTGGGGATGGAAAATGCTTCAAGGGAATCTAAGTAGTTCAACTATACTTGGTGTAATTCCTATGAGTGATCCTTATGCTGCTCTGCAAATGCTAGCAGCAGGTGCAACTCTTGCAACTGACTTACTTTTAGGTGTTTTAGTGGTAACACTTCTTTACTTTGTGGTAGGTGGTCGTGCATTTTGTTCATGGGTTTGTCCTATTAACATGGTGACTGACTTTGCATCTTTTGTACGTGAACTTATTGGAATGAATAAGCTAACAGGTGTTAAACAACCAGCTAGTAGAAAGCTTCGTTATTGGGTTTTAGGATTAAGTCTTATTGTTTCAGCGATTATGGGACTTGCTGCCTTTGAGTTTATAAGTCCAATCTCTATGCTTCATAGAGGTATAGTCTTTGGTATAGGTTTTGGTTGGGCAGGAGTGCTCATTATATTTCTTTTTGATCTATTTGTTTTAAAAAATGGATGGTGTGGACATATCTGCCCTCTGGGTGGTTTCTACTCTATTCTAGGAAAATTCAGTCTTATTCGTGTGAAACATAACGAAGAGAACTGTACATTATGTATGAAATGTAAAGTCGTTTGTCCGGAAAATCAAGTTTTACATATGATAGGTAAAAAGTCTTTACCTGTTCTATCTGGGGAATGTACAAACTGTGCAAGATGTATAGAAGTGTGCGATGATGATGCTCTTAGCTTTTCTCTAAGAAGCATGGCACAAAACAAGAAAACGGGAGAGTAATATGAAAGTAATAAATAAAATAACACTTGGTTTAGTTGCTGCAACACTACTGTTAGTTGGATGTGGTAGTGATACTACACCTGCTAAGCAAGAGGTAGTAAAGCCAACAATTACTGCAGAATCATTAAGTTTAAGAAAATCTACACTTAATAATGAAGATTTGAAACCACATGGTACAAAATATTCTGATACTTATGCAGGAAGTGGTCATAAGATTAAACGTGCGTTTCAAGATGCACCACCTATGATTCCTCATGATGTAACAGGGCTTATCCCAATCAAAATTGGAGATAATCAATGTTTAGGATGTCATATGCCAGAAGTAGCAAGTGCAATGGGTGCAACACCGATTCCAGCTTCACACTTTACAGACTTTAGACCTGCAACTACTATTGGAAAAGATGGTTCAGTGGAAAAAGATGGTCATAAGATAAAAAACACATCAAGTGAAAAACTTATGAATGTTTCTATAAAAGCTACAGAAGGTGGTAAACTTTACGGTGGACGCTACAACTGTACACAATGTCATGCACCTCAAGATACAGGTGTATTAGCAGTTCCAAATAATTTTGAAGCTGATTATACTCATGCAGATGGTGCTAGTAAGTCTACATGGGAAGGAACAAAACTCATGGAAGGTATTAACACTTACGAGAGTAGTAAATAGTATGCAAAGAAGAGAGCTTTTTAGCTTTCTCTCTGCAACTGCGAAGAGTAGCTTTAGTGAAAAAAAAGAAAAAAAAATAGTTATACGACCACCCTATTTTGATGATGAGAGTGCTTTTGACATTGAGTGTCAAAACTGTGATGGCCTTTGTGCTACTTCATGTCAAGAGCATATAATAATTATAGGCGAAGATAAAACACCCTACTTAGATTTTTCAAAAAGTGGTTGTACCTACTGTGATGACTGTGCAACGGCATGTGAGCCAAATGTTTTAAACTTAGAAAATAAAAATAGTCTAGATATTGATGTTGTTATTAACAAAACTACTTGCATGAGTTGGGAAGGTGTTATGTGTTTTTCATGTAAAGACCCTTGTCTTGAAGATGCTATCGACTTTAAGGCGATGTTTATGCCTGTAATTGATCAAGAGAAGTGTACTTCTTGTGGTTTTTGTATTAGTCGATGTCCCTCGTATGCTATTGATTTAAAGGAGAGTGTTCTATGAAAATAGTTTTTTTACTATTTATAAGTCTTGTTATGTTTGGAGCAAATATACATCAGCCTGATGCTGAGTATAAGGCTGGTGGTGCAGTAAATGATATGGTTCTTTCAAATATGAAACTTTATTGTGGAACGAGTGCAAGTAGTGTAGATATCTTTGATATTCAAACAAAGAAAAAAGTACAAACATTGCATCTTCCAAAAATTAAGAATTTTCTAAATGAAGAGATTGAGGGGAAAGTTTACTCTGTAGATGTTTTAAAAGAGAGAGTGCTTGTCCTCTCTCAAGCAACTGGTGGATTTCGAGAAGTTCGCCTTTTTAGTGGCGATAAGGCTAGTGTAATTATAGGAAGTAGCAAAAAACTCTATATAGCAAAAGCAAAGTTTATAGATAAAAATACATTACTCTTGGGACTTTTAAGTAATGATATCATCTCTTATGATATTAATACAGGGAAAGAGAACTGGAGTGTGCAGGCATCTCTTTCAAAGTTCTCTAACCTTGCAATGAGTGAAGATAGATCGGAGGTTATTGTAGCTGATGAGAGTGGAGAGTTACACCTAATAAGTACAAAAGATGGGCATGTCATTGAAATCTTTAAGGGTCAAAACTTAGATAATGTTTTTAGTGTTGATTACAAAAATGGGGTAATTGTTGCAGGAGGACAAGATAGAAGAGTTGGTATTTATGAGATGATATTTAAAAGTGCTTATCATATACAAACACCTTTTTTAGTTTATGGAGTTGGGCTCTCACCAAAAGGAAAACTTGCAGCATACTCAAGTGATGAAAACAATAATGTCACTTTGACAAAACTCTCTACAAAAAGTAAGCTTGGTATATATGGTGGCAATAAAATGACACTTACTAAGATTCTGTTTTTAAATGAAAAAGAGTTTTTTGTTTCGAGTGATGATAGTACAGTCAACTACTATAAAGTAAAATAAGGAGCAGTAAGATGGAATATAATGAGAGTGAATTTTTAGTTGAAACCTTAGTCCCAGAACATGAGTTAATAATATCTCGAACAGATTTAGATGGAAATATAACACATGCAAATTCTACCTTCTGTGAGATAAGTGGGTATGATGAAGCAGAGTTGATAGGTAAGAAACACTCTATAGTAAGACACCCTGATATGCCATCAGCGATGTTTAAAGATCTATGGCAAACACTTAAAGCAAAAAAGCAGTGGATAGGTGTTGTAAAAAATCTTCGAAAAGATAAAGGTTTTTACTGGGTAGAAGCAATAGTTTCTAGTGTTTATAAAAATGGTGAGTTAATTGGGTATAAATCTCAAAGATCACCTATAAGTTATGAAGATAAACTCAAACATCAAAAATTATATGATAAAATGCGTAAAGAATCGAATGAACGTGTAAGAACTATAGTTTATAACTAACATAAAAGAGGAATATAATTATGAATGTATCAAGTATTGTAGTACAGTGTCTACCAAAATATTTAGAACAGGTTGTTCAAGATTTGAAAGATTGTGAAGTGTGTGATTATCATATGCATGATGAAAAAGGTCGTGTTATCATTACTATAGAGGGTGAAGGTGTTGGTGAAGAACTTACTAAACTTAGAGTGGTTGAAGCCATAGCTCATGTAATTGCTGCGGATATGCAGATGGCATACTCTGAAGATGAACTTGATGAACATATGGAAGTGATAAATAATCGTGACGTAGTGCCTAAAGTACTTCGTGATTCAGATGTTGATGTTGACAAAGTTGTTTATAATGGCGATATGAAAAAACGCGAAGATATGGTAGCATTTGCCGCACAGTTTGATGCTTCAAAAAAACGAGAAGAGTAAGAGATGGCTGTTGTATTTGAAGCAACTATTTTAGTTGATCCTGATGAAAAGTGGTATATAGAACTCAAAGATACAGTTGATGGACGTATTGTTCACTGCCAAAATGTAGAAGAGTTAGAAAAAAAAGTAGAAGAGCTTGGTGCTGACTATGGTGGTCATGTTGATGAAGTACGATGGACTAAAGCAGAAGATGTCCTCCCTCATATTATGGATGAGATTAGAGTACAGATGGCAGAAGCTAGAGCGAAAATAGAAGAGGATAGTGGTGAAGCACTTACTCCAATAGTAGAGGAAGTGTAACTCCTCTTAAGTTGTGATTTTTTAGTTTTTTCCTAAAAATAAGAGCTTTTTTCTTAAAAATTACACAAATTTAAAAAGAATTGTAAATTTAGGAGAGAAACCCTTGACTTTAAAAAGGAATTTTCCTATAATCTCGCTCCAACAAACATAGTAATATGATTTGTTTAAGTGTCGCGGAATAGAGCAGTTCGGTAGCTCGTCGGGCTCATAACCCGAAGGTCGCAAGTTCAAATCTTGCTTCCGCAACCAATTTTCTTTCACTTTTTAATGTTGGGGTATCGCCAAGCGGTAAGGCACTAGTTTTTGGTACTGGTATTCGGGGGTTCGAATCCCTCTACCCCATCCACAATTTACAATATTTGATTTTCATCAAGTATTAAGCGTCGCGGAATAGAGCAGTTCGGTAGCTCGTCGGGCTCATAACCCGAAGGTCGCAAGTTCAAATCTTGCTTCCGCAACCAATTTACAAAAAAAATCAAAATATTAAACATTATAACAACACATTGGGGTATCGCCAAGCGGTAAGGCACTAGTTTTTGGTACTGGTATTCGGGGGTTCGAATCCCTCTACCCCATCCACAGCAAACAGCTTCCTATTCATTTACTTATGTTAAAATACTCTAAATTTATCTATAAAGAGTACTCTTATCAAACTATTTTTTTTACTACTCCTTTTTTTTACTACTAATCTCTTTGCGACACAATATCTAGAGAGTAACTACTTTGTAAAAGATAAAAAAATTCTCCTCTCAGATGTGATTAAAAATCCACAAACAGATAGAGTACTCTTTCAGATAAGAGAGTCAAAACATACAAAGAGAGTAAAAACAAAACTACTTCTACGAACACTTTTTGAACTAGGATATAAAAACTTTCAATCCAAACACACCTATACACAGTTTACTCAAAAAAGTCCTATCAACCTTTCAGATATAAAGTATCATTTAAGACTCAAGTATAGTGAAACATACCCTAATATTATCATTCAAAACATACAGGTATCGCCTCGTTCATACCTTCCTACTTTAACGAGTGACTACACCATACATCTTAATAGAAAGTTCTATCTTAGAAAAAGTGGTACACTCTCTATAAAAACTAAAGATAATAAAAAAATCTTTTTTAACTACACTGTAGATGCCAAACTTATAGTCCTTCAATCTAAGATAGAGTTAAAAAGAGGGGATGAGTTATCAAACCTTAATGTAAAAAAAAGTACTATTCGTTTAGATAAGTTTCGAGCTATGCCTCTTTTGGACTTAAAAAAGGCAAGTTATGAAGCAAAGCGAAAGATAAAAAAAGGGACTACCATTACATCACGAGATGTAATGGGCCTTATGCTTGTTAAACGTGGTGATAGAATCAGTGTAACCATACTAGACCAGAACATCGCTATATCTTTTGTAGGTAAAGCAAACAAAAGCGGTAGATATGGTCAAACCATTACCGTGATAAATGGTAGTGGAAAAAAGATAAACGCCATTGTAACAGGCAGAAAAACAGCGGAGATACGATAAGTGAAAATAGTTGTAGCAACCAGTGGAGCAAGTGGTGTAAACCTCGGAGTAAAAACTCTTGAGCTTCTCCCAGACTCCATAGAAAAACACTTTATAATGACACAAAACTCGCAAACAGTTTTAACAAAAGAGCTTAAAAACACCACACTTCATGAAAATGAAAACATCGGTGCAAGTATCGCTTCGGGCTCTTTTGGAGTTGATGCTATGATCATAGCACCCTGCTCCATGAATACCCTCGCAAAAATCGCCTGTGGTATAGCTGACAACCTCGTAACACGAACAGCCGCAGTTATGATTAAAGAGCAGAAAAAACTCATCCTTGCACCAAGGGAGATGCCTTTTTCTGCTATAGCTTTAGAGAACATGCATAAACTTGCAAGCTTAGGCATCATAATAGCACCACCCGTTATGGCATACTACTCAGAGCAGCAATCTCTTGATGAGATGGAGAACTTTATTATTGGCAAGTGGTTTGATCTGCTTGGCATAGAAAATAACTTATATAAAAGATGGGAATAACATTGAAAAATATTGCACTTTACCCGGGAACATTTGACCCTATAACGAATGGACATTTTGACATTATAGAGAGAGCTCACAACCTCTTTGATGAAGTTATCGTTGCCGTTGCAGCTTCTGTAGATAAAAAACCAATGTTTACACTCTCAGAGCGTATCGCTATGGCTGAAGAAGCGGTAAAAGGACTTGAAGGTGTTCGTGTTGTTGGATTTGATAACCTTACTATAGAACTCGCACATGAACATAGTGCAGGAATCCTCATCCGTGGACTTCGTGCGGTGAGTGACTTTGAGTATGAACTCCAACTTGGCTACCTAAATAACTCACTTGATGAGACTATAGAGACAGTTTATCTCATGCCAAAACTTCAAAATGCTTTTATAAGCTCATCTATCGTTCGTAATCTTTTAAAGTTTAACGGAAAAACAGAACATCTTCTTCCAAACTCTGTACAAAAAATCATAGGAGATATGACTTCATGTACATTGCGATAGAAGGGATAGATACTGCTGGAAAAAGTACACAGATAGAAGCTATAGCGCAAAGCTTTCCAAATGCTATCATCACAAAAGAGCCTGGAGCTACTGAGATAGGAAAAGAGATACGGGAGATGGTTCTCTCCGCTAGAACACAGAGTAAAAAAGCAGAGTTTCTTCTCTTTCTTGCTGACCGTGCTGAGCATATGAGTAGAGTTATAGAGCCAAATATAGATACAAAAATGATTATCTCCGATAGAAGTGCTGTCAGTGGTGTTGCTTACGCCCTTACACAAGGTGGTATAAGCGAAGAGGAGTTAGTCTCTTTAAATAACTTTGCAACAGATGGCGTTTACCCGCAAAAAGTCTTTCTCCTGCGTTTAACAAAAGAAGAACTGGAGTATAGACTCTCACAAAAAGAGCTCGATGGCATAGAACTTCGTGGCAGTGAGTATCTCCTTAATATTCAAAACGCTATCATCAAAGCAACAGAGCTTTTAGGTCTCACACTTATAGAGATAGATGCAACTCTCTCTCGAGAAGCAATTACAACCGCGATACTCTCGCACCTTTCAGACGAGAAGTAACCATCAAGATTATAGATAGTGACTACATAAATGAGAGTAAGCAAAAGCTAGTCGCCCAGTTCATTAGTAAAAATGAGACAAAAAAGTACATTTTAGGTATCAACAGACTCACACGAAGTGTTCTTAAATCTCTTGAAGTTGATGGCATCATAGATGACTTTACTCGTGTGCAGCGTTCACGAAAAAAAGAGGTACTAAAGATAGAAGAGGTACCAAAGGGTGCACTTATTTTATGGACAGCTACAGGAAGTCCTCTTGAAGTAAAACGCCATCTAGATACTTTAGGGTTTTTAAACATTAGTTATCTTGATCTTATAAAGTATAGTGACCTTTCTCTTGTAGAACCTCCTTTCATTATGGATTTTGAAAAAGATTTTAGAGAGAACTATTCAGACTACTCTACTACTTATAAGTGCCTCGCAGATAAAAAATCAAAAGAAATATTTACTAAGGTAATCAACTTTAAAATCTCTTTTGATTATGATTTTATGCAAGGCTTTACTAATGACCACAAGGGACAGTACTTTGACAGAGAGATACTCCCAGAGATGAAAAATATCTGCTTCTTTGATGGGGGAGGTTATGTTGGTGACACAGCGGCAGAGGTGATAAAGCACTACCCTGAGTATGAGAAGATATGGTGTATAGAGCCCATCGCTGAGAATCTCCGTATAGCAAAGCGTGACTTAGCAGATGAGAGTAAGATAGCGTTTATAGAGTGTGGTATCGGTTCAAGAAAAGAGAGACTATTTTTTAACGAAGAGAAATCCTTTTCTAGCATCTATGGTAAGGGAACTCAGAGTGTAGAGATAGACACGATAGACAATATCGTTAAGTCAAAAGTTGATTATATAAAACTTGACATTGAGGGTGCAGAACAAGATGCTATAGATGGGGCAGTTGCAACCATTAGAGACTACCACCCTACTCTTGCTATCTGTATCTACCATAAGGCTGAGGATTGGTACAAAATACCACAAAAAGTTTTAGCTATAAGAGATGACTACAGCATTTACCTTCGCCACTATATGGAAGGGATTTTTGAGAGTGTTATCTACTTTATACCTAAAAAGGTCTCTTAAGCAGCACTACTCATCCTACTCTGAATAACTCTCAGTCGAGCCCATCTTTTTCTATCATAGCGTTTATATAACCATAGACACCCCGCATCAAAGCCGAAATAAAAGACAGAGATAGCACTCGGTGGATTTGCACTACTTACAAAACTCACCTTATCAAACCATACATCAGGCCAAACCCAACACCCATAGTGTGTTCCAATAATCTCTAGATAAGCTATAGTAAAAAACATTATTAGAAAAAAGAGCTTTGTTGTGGGATAGCGTTTAAAGAGAAAAAGTATAACTAGCATACAGAGAAACCCAAAACTATCATCTCCAATAAGAAGCCAAAGGGATGAATATATAATCATTAAAATAAAAAGTACTTTGATAATCTTCTCTTTATACTGTTTTACTAAAGGCTCTTTGACAATGTAGTAAACACTTACATAGACTATGGCATGACCAAAAGGAACATAGGCTGGTAGGTTTTCAAGCCTATAAGTATACATACCTAAGAGTAAAGAGAAAAATAATTCACCACAAAACGCTATCACTAAACCTGCTAGCATCATATGTTGTGAAGATTTTGAAACAGCTCTATAAACCCATAAAAATGCTAAAAAACTTACAAATGAAGCGGCAAGTTGGTTATCAACTCTACTACTATCTAAAAAAAGCCCTAACCAGATAACGAGAAAAGTAAAAAGATGAATATGCAGATACTTAATGCGATTCACTCTTCCCCTCTCGTGCTAGTTTTTCTCTTAGTTTATCTTTCTTACTCTTTTTCTTTCCCTTGACCGGTGCAGGACCTTTCTCTTTTTTTGGTGTCTTACCCTCTAACTCAAAGCCACTGACTATTTCTCTCTCAAGCTTTATATCACTACGTTTTTCAATCAACTTAAAGTGATCCATATTTTCATAGTCTATAAAGCTTATAGCCTCTCCTCTCTTCCCCTCACGAGCAGTTCGCCCGATACGATGAATATAATCTGCAGGAGAACGAGGTAGGTCGTAGTTTACAACTAAATCAACATCTTTTATATCAAGTCCTCGTGAAGCGATATCGGTTGCAAAAAGGATTCTTATCTTTCTCTCTTTAAACGCCATTAGAGTCTCATTTCGTATCTCTTGATCTAGGTCGGCGTTAAATGAAGCAGCCTCAAAGCCATACTTTCTAAACTTTTCAGCGATATTATCAGTTGCTCTTTTATTTGCCATAAAGACTAAAACAGATTTCCAGCTACTTTCTTTAAGTAGGTGTCGAAGAAGTGGTCCTCTCTTCTCTCTACTTGTTGTGATAACTCTCTGTTTTATTTTTGTAACAACTTGCTCTTTTACTTCTAAGTTTATCTCTATAGCGTTTTGAGTAATCCGTGCTGCAATCTGCTTCATCTTTTCAGGGTATGTTGCAGAGAAAAGAAGGTTTTGGCGTTTTTTAGGAAGTAGTTCAAGAAGAGTCTCTAACTCCTCAGCAAAACCTAAATCAAGCATCTTATCTGCCTCATCTAAAACGAAGAACTCAAGATGAGAAAGGTTTGTCTGTTTTTTTGAGAGTAGATCTATAAAACGACCACTTGTAGCGACTAAAACATCACACCCTTTTTGGATTTTAAATATCTGATCCCCTAAACTCTCTCCACCGATAACACTCACTACTTTTAAAGGTTTCTCTAAGAACTCACCAAGTACCTCAAAACTACTACTCACCTGAAGAGTAAGCTCTCTAGTAGGAGTTAACACTACAACTTTAAGTTTTGCTTTTCCCTCCCCTTTTGTAGCTTGAAGTCTCTCAAGTATAGGCAGAACAAAACTAGCAGTCTTTCCCGTTCCTGTCTGACTCTGAGCAATAATATCTTTTTGTTCTATTACCAAAGGAATTACTTTTTTTTGTATCTGTGTTGGCTCAGTATAACCATTTTTTTGAAGTGCTTTTTGAAGTGAAGAAGAGAGTTTTAGTTGTTCAAATGACATTTTTTATCCTAAAAATTAATAATAGATTTTACTCTTTTTAGACTTTGAAGAAGGTTCATCATAAAAACAAAAGCAATAAAACGCTATCCTTACATCACTATAATTTATAAACTATAAAAACGATGAAGGATAACAATGATCAAGTCTTTAAGAGGAATGAACGATATTTTAAGTGAGGATTATGAGAGATTTACTTACTTTATAAATCTAGCAACAGACGTAGCACAGAAGTATGGTTTTCATTTTATCGAGACACCTCTTTTAGAGGAGACGGCTCTTTTTAAACGCAGTGTTGGAGAGTCTAGTGACATCGTTGGAAAAGAGATGTATCAGTTCACAGATAAAGGTGACAACGATGTCTGTCTTCGCCCAGAGGGAACAGCTGGTGTTGTTCGTGCCTTTGTACAGCAGAAACTTGACCGTGCTGGTGGAACTCACCGCTTTTTCTACCACGGAAGTATGTTTCGTTATGAACGTCCACAAAAAGGTCGTCTTCGTCAGTTTCACCAGTTTGGTGTAGAGAGTTTTGGAGTTGCTAGTGTCTATGAAGATGCGACTATGATTATGATGGTAGCCGACATTTTAAAAGCTTGTGGCATTGGCTATAGACTCCAACTCAACTCTTTGGGAGACCAAAACTGTATGCCTCAGTACCGTGACTCACTCGTAGCATTTATAGAGTCAGTAGAGGATGAAATCTGTGAAGATTGTAAGCGTCGTAAAGCGACAAACCCTATTCGTGTACTTGATTGTAAAAATGAAAAGTGTCAAAGCCTTTACACACAAGCTCCTAAACTTATAAACTCTCTTTGTGAGGGGTGTGAGAGTGACTTCACAAAACTCAAATCAATCCTCGATGATAATGAGATAGAGTATGAGATAGACACGAACCTTGTTCGTGGTCTTGACTACTACTCTAAGACAGCATTTGAGTTTGTAAGTGACAACATTGGAAGTCAGAGTGCTATCGCTGGTGGTGGTCGTTATGATAGACTTGTAGAGTTTTTAGATGGTCGTGCAACTCCTGCGGTTGGATTTGCTATGGGGATAGAGCGTCTTATGGAACTCATCGTTATGCCTGAGAAAAAACGTGAAGGTTACTACATAGGTGCGATGGATGCAGAGGCTGTAGACTTAGTTGTAAAACTGACACAGAGTAAACGCCAAAGCAAAAAAGTATCTTGTGATTTTAAAGCAAAAAATCTTAAAAACCACCTCAAAGGTGCAGATAAAGTAAATGCAAGATTTTGCTGTGTTATTGGAAGTGATGAGCTTGAAAATAGCACTATTTGGATAAAAGATTTACAGAACAAAACAGAGCAGACTATCGCACTGGAAGATTTTTAATATGGATACTCTTCATAACAGTTGGGAAATTTTTATAAACTTTATTGAGTTTTTCGTACTCGCAGGGGTTATTCTTCTCTTTGCACTCTTTATCTATGACAAATATGTTCAAAGAAAACATTCACTTCTTATAAACTATCCTGTTATTGGACGTATGCGCTATCTTTTTGAAGCATTAAGGGAACCACTTCGTCAGTACTTTGCTGAAGAGACATTCTATGAATCTAAAGATAAAGTGGACTGGGTATATAGAGCTGCTAAAGATGTACCAAACTACCAATCTTTTTCTGTAAACCAACCTTTTTCAGGATCTCGTTTTATCATTAAGCACTCTTCAAATGTCCTTAACCAAGAAGAGGTAAGTGATGATACTGAAGTTATTTTTGGAGAGAATAGAGAGATTCCATTTATATCTAAAACACCGATTATTCGTTCTGCGATGAGTGATGGAGCATTAAGTCCTGAAGCTGTCCGTGCTTTTAGTCTTGCAGGAAAGAACTCAGAACTTACAGTAAATACAGGAGAGGGTTCACTTACATCTAATCATCTTTTTACTCTTAAACCGGACCTTAATGACTGTGACTATTTAGAGATAGTTAAAAGTACACTCCTTGCGGAACTCTTCTTTAAAATTGGTGACCTACTATTTAACCGTAAAGTTGCTCTTAAGTGGTACAGAACGATACTCCTCAATAAAAAAACACAAAACACTTATATCTACGACACAAAAACTCATGTCCTTTTCCGTGTAAATTGGGATGCTCCTCTTGAATCGTTTCCAAAAGAGGTCCCTGAGAGCTTACCAGATATGATCTTTCAAATAAGCTCGGGACTTTATGGAGTCAGAGACAGTGAGGGGAACTTTGATCCTATTCGTTATCAAAAGAGTATGAAGTTCTGTAAAATGACAGAGATTAAAATAGCACAAGGTGCAAAACAGACTGGTGGAAAACTAGCCGGTGCAAAAGTAAATGCAGATATAGCATACTACCGTGGTGTACCTGAGGGTAAAGATGTTTTCTCTCCAAACCGTTTTCCTTATGCCAATACAGATGAAGAGCTCCTAGACTTTGTTGGAAAACTACAGAACCTTTCACAAAAACCTGTTGGTTTTAAGATAGTAGTCTCAGATGCTGGAGCTGTTGAAGAGTTAGCAGAGCTTATTGCACAGAGAAAAGAGGATGGAAAAGGGATTCCTGACTTTATAACTATTGACAGTGGTGAAGGTGGTAGTGCTACAGCACCACTAGAACTTATGGAGTCAGTAGGACTCTCTACAAACAATGCTATATATGTGGTTGATACCATTTTTAGACAGTATAAGATTAGAGAAGATGTAAAACTGATAGCGAGTGGAAAAGTACTGACTCCTGATGATGTAATCATTACGATGAGTATGGGTGCTGATGCCATTGGAATCGCTCGTGGTTTTATGATGAGTGGTGGTTGTATTCGTGCTCGTATGTGTTCTGGTTTTGGTTCACATGTCTGTCCTGTTGGTCTTGCTACACAAGATGAGAAGAAACGTGCTTCATATCTTGTTATCAAGAAAGGAAATGAGATCGGTAGTTATCACAAGAACCTTATAAAAAGTATGAAAGTTGTGCTTGCAGTTATGGGTAAAAAGCACATTAGTGAGCTTAATAAAAGTAACCTTACTTTTAAAAACCGTAATGGTGAAATCTACTTTGATGTAGATCTCTACTTTAGACAAAAACTTCATATATAGGTTTGAATATTGAATAATTTTGGTTTAGACATTTGGTCAAATAAAAACTTTGTGATAGAGGGTGATGAAGTTCTAGTAAATTTCGGCTCAAAACCTTCTCTCTTAAAAATCACACAAGAGATTCGTCAAAAAGATGTTCGTGGGCCTATCATCCTTCGTTTTCCACATCTTATAAAAAAACAGATAACGACGCTCTATGAGTGCTTTAATCATGCCATAGCAGAGAACAGTTACAAAGGCTCTTTTAAAGCTGTTTTTCCTCTCAAAGTAAATCAATTTCCTCATGTTGTTGCTGCTGTCACAGATAAAGGCACTCCATTTAACTATGGACTTGAAGCAGGAAGTAAAGCAGAACTTATACTCGCTATGAGTAAAATAGTTGATGGTGCGAACATCACAGTAAATGGTTTTAAAGATAAAGAGATGATTACTCTCGCATTCATAGCCGCACAAAGCGGTCACAATATCACCATTACTATAGAGGGTTTAGGGGAGTTAAAAACTATTATAGCTGTAGCTACTGCCTCTAATCTCAAAGTACCAAACATAGGTATCAGAGTAAGACTTCACTCTACAGGTAGTGGTACATGGGCAAAAAGTGCGGGTATGGATGCAAAGTTTGGACTTACAGCTACAGAGATACTCGAAGCACTTCGTCTGTTAAAGAGTGCTAACCTACTTGAAAAATTGAGTATGATTCATTTTCATATAGGCTCACAGATGGATGATATAGCTCCAATTAAAAGAGCCATAAGAGAGGCTGGAAATATCTATGCTGAGCTGAAAATGCTTGGAGCAGATGCACTCAGTAACATCAACATTGGTGGTGGATTAGCTGTCTCATATGAGCAACATAGTGATGCAAAACTTCATAACTACTCTCTTGAAGAATTTTCTAGTAGTGTTGTCTTTTTACTAGGTGAAATTATGGATGCAAAAGGTGTTACCCATCCAGATATTTTCACAGAATCTGGACGTTTTATAGTCGCTTCACATGCAGTTTTAGTCACTCCTGTTTTAGAACTTTTCACACAAGATTATCATGAGCAACTCTTAAATTTAAAAGAGAGCAATCCTCCTCTTATTACGGAGTTAAAAGAGCTTTACAATCAACTAAACTCAAAAAATTGTATAGAATATCTTCATGATGCACTCGATCATATTGAGTCTCTTTTAACACTCTTTGATTTAGGATATATTGATCTTCAGGATAGATCAAATGCTGAAATACTCGTGCATAACATTATCAAAAAATCACTCAGTTTAACATCAAACATCAACACATCTGAGCTCAAACAGTTGCAAGTAAATCTTCAAGAACGCTACCTCATAAATGCTTCTATATTTCAAAGTCTTCCTGACTACTGGGGACTGAAGCAGCATTTTCCAGTAATGCCTCTACATCATTTAAGTAAAAAGGCTATTCGAGGAGCGAGTATCTGGGATATAACCTGTGATAGTGACGGAGAGATAGGATTTAATCCTAACAAACCACTCTATCTTCATGATATTAATTTAGAAGAAGAGGAGTACTTCTTAGGATTTTTTAATGTTGGTGCTTATCAAGAAGCACTAGGTATGGGTCATAACCTTTTTACACACCCAAATGAGTACACAATAGTTATTAGTGATGATGCTTATGAAATCACAAATGAAGAGGAGTCTAAAAGTACCTTCAACATACTAGAGTCCATAGGTTATAATAGTAATGAACTTTTAAATAAGCTTAAATCAGACCTCAATAAGAGTTACTTTAGCACACCAAAAGAAAAAAGTGATACACTTTCAAAACTAGATACTTTTATCAATCAAAATGGCTATCTAAGAACAACAAGTTAAGGGAATTTATGGGACTTTATCAAGAGATTAAAGAAGATTTTTCAAATGCTTATAAAAATGATCCAGCATTAAACTCCAAACTCGACTTTCTTTTTAACTACCCTGGTGTTTGGGCTGTTGCATGGTATAGAATAGCAAATAAACTCTATAAATCAAACTTTAAACGTTTTGCTAGAATGATTATGGGTTTAAACCAAATCTTCACACATATAGATATTCATCCTGCTGCGACTATTGGTAAACGTGTTTTTATTGACCATGGGACAGGTGTTGTTATTGGTGAGACTGCTATTATTGAAGATGATGTACTCATCTACCAAGGAGTTACTCTTGGTGGTGTTTCACTTACTCATGGAAAACGCCATCCTACTATTAAAAGAGGTGTTGTTTTAGGTGCAGGAGCAAAAGTTCTCGGAAATATCACTATAGGTGAATTTTCTAAAATTGGGGCAAACTCTGTTGTTGTTAAAGAGGTTCCAGACTGTTCAACTGCCATAGGGATTCCTGCTCATGTTATAGAAAAGGGCCGCTGTAAAGATCCATTTATGCATAATATGCTTCCAGATATCAATAAAGAGATGTTTGAGTATATGCTTAAACGTGTTGCTATTTTAGAGCATATCCTAGTTGAAGATAACAAAGAGCTTCTTGAACAAGACCTTGAGCTTGAACATATTTATGAATCGTTTATTAAATCTATGAAGAGCTAAGTGCATTAAGCACATACATAGTTCTCTTCAACTCTTTTTTAAATTATTATCACAATATAAAGAGTTTTTTCTCCTTTTTTTAGTATAATTACAAAAATATTTACTATACAGAATAACTACAAGGAAAATGCATATGCTAACAAATCGCATTAACACACTATCTGAGTCAATTACTATCGCTATAACAACACTTGCACAAGAGTTAAAAGCAGAGGGTAAAGACATACTAAGTTTTTCTGCGGGAGAGCCAGACTTTGGCACACCGCAAGTTATTAAAGATGCAGCGATTGATGCTATCAATAATAACTTTACAAAATATACAGCAGTTGATGGTGTTCCAGCACTTAAAGAGGCAGTCGCTACAAAGTTAAAACGCGATAATGGCTTAACATATGCACCTGAACAGATCATCGTAAATAATGGAGCAAAACACTCTCTTTTTAATCTTTTCTCAGCAACTATAGATACTGGTGATGAAGTCATTATTCCTGCTCCATACTGGGTAACATATCCGGAACTTGTAAAGTACTGTGGTGGAACAGTAGTAGAGATAGAGACAGATGATGTTTCTGCTTTTAAAATCACACCAGAGCAGTTACAAGCAGCATTAACACCTAAAACAAAGATGTTAGTTCTTACAACACCATCAAACCCTACAGGTAGTGTTTACTCAGAAAATGAGCTTAAAGCACTTGGTAAAGTTCTTGAAGGAACAGATGTAATAGTTGCTAGTGATGAGATGTATGAGAAGCTTATCTACGATGGTACTTTTACTTCTGCAGCTGCAGTAAGTCAAGATATGTATGAAAGAACAGTAACTATCAACGGTCTCTCAAAATCAGTAGCGATGACGGGATGGCGTTTTGGTTATATGGCAGCACACAACACTGCACTGATAAAAGCGACTAAAAAACTACAGTCTCAAAGTACTTCAAACATTAACTCTATTACTCAGATGGCAGCTATTGCTGGTCTTGATGGTAGTGCAGATGCTGATATAGAGATGATGAGAAAAGAGTTTATGGCTCGCCGTGATGAAGCTGTTACACTTTTTAATGCTATTGATGGACTCTCTGTTTTAAAACCAGATGGTGCTTTTTATCTTTTTGTAAATATAAAAGAGATTAGTAATGATTCACTAAAATTTGCTAAAGATCTTCTTGCACAAAAAGAAGTAGCTGTTGTTCCGGGTGTTGGTTTTGGAAGTGAAGGGTATTTTAGATTCTCATTTGCAACTGATATTGAAAGTATTAGAACAGGGATTAAACGAATAGAAGAGTTTGTAAAAGAACTTTAATCTTTCCACAAAAGGAAGAGCATTAGTTCTCTTCCTTCTCATATAGTTCTCGCTCCATCTCTATCAAAATATTTGCTATCACTTGAAATGCCTCTCTCCATGCATCCATAAACTCTATAGTTGCTTGATTTTGAAGTGTCTCTTCTATTGCCTGCATCAATACCATTCCTATCATAGGGTAGTGAACAGGTTTAATTCCAACCTCCACATGTCTTTTTGCAATAACAAAAAGAGCAGGTCTCAATCTATCAATCTTTTCAATATTTACAGCATAAGCGGAGAGTATTTCGGCCAAGCGCATATACTGGTTTTTGGGTGCATTCGCAAAAAGTATCTGAACATTTGGGTATTTACTAAAGAGTATTTTATACATTGCTTGAGTAATATCTGTATCACGAGATGTAATATACTCAGCTGTAGATTTAATAATTTCGATTGAATTTTTAGAGAGGGAAGTTTGCAAAAAGTCTCCTGATATAATAATTTATAATATTATATCAGAAAATTTTACTTATTGTCTATATCTATTACTGTAAAGTTTGAAGTGCTTTAATAACCTCTTCAAGATTATCCATTGGGATATGTACTTTCCAATCTGGATTTTTACTATCACCTGTTAATGAGATACCTACACTAGCTACAGGAGCACTATCTTCACCATAAGGTTTCTCAATTTTAGTTACTGAAATAGTACCTTTTTTTGTTGAGTGTAATGGAATTGTTGTCATTGAATATTTCCTTGTTATAATATTATTTTATAAGTCTAGCTAACTTGACCTGAATCTTAAGCCATGATTTATGATCCATGAAAGGGAAACCTGCAAAAGTTTTCCCACTCTGTTTTACTGTTTTAGTAACACCTGTTCTTGCTGCAAAAGTATTAAAGGGTGCTATCTCTAAATGTCCTGCTACTCCTGACTGTGCACCAAATACATTATTTCGTCCGATGATAGAAGAACCAGCAAGTCCACTTTGTGCAGCGAATACACTTCCTTCACCTATCTCACAGTTATGCCCAATCTGGATAAGATTATCTATACGAGCACCTTTTTTGATGAGAGTAGAACCAAATACGGCTCTATCTATAGAGGTATTTGAGCCTATCTCTACATCATCTTCTATTATAGCATTCCCTATATGATGTATCTTTTTATGTTCCCCAAGTCTATTAGAAGCAAAACCAAAACCATCACTACCAATAACAGTTCCAGCATGAATAATACACTCATTCCCAACCTTACAGTCTCTATACACAACTACATTTGGATAGAGAATAGTATTGTCACCGATTACTGAGTTAGAGCCAACATAAGCCCCTGCCATAATCGTAGAGTTTTTACCAACTCTTGCGCCATTAGCAAGTGTAGCAGTGGGTGCTACTTGAGTGCCCTCACCAACAATAGCTTTTACAGAGTCTAAATCTTCAAGTGCTGGTGCAAACTCTGCTGAGACAACAGCCATCTCCCAGTAAGGTGCATCTACAACAAGTGCAACACAATCCTCAGGAATATACTCTTTTGTCTTTTCATCACAGATAATTGCAGCTGCATTAGAAGTTGCTATATCTTTTATGTACTTAGCATTGGCGACAAATGAGAGTTCACTTTTAGAGGCATCTTTAAGAGTATGCATTGAAGTTATTTCAATATCTTTACACGAAAACTCTGCACCTATGAGTGTTGCAATGTCACTAAGTTTCATAGTTATTCCCTTA
This sequence comes from Sulfurimonas sp., assembly GCA_027063505.1. GTDB lineage: Bacteria > Campylobacterota > Campylobacteria > Campylobacterales > Sulfurimonadaceae > Sulfurimonas. The sequence goes on along the minus strand of JAMORO010000038.1, from coordinate 83,606 downwards.
TCGCTCGAGTGCTACAGCACCCGATCTTACTATCTCTTTTGGATTATAGCGTTTGATAGCACTTAAGAAATTATCTACACGTTTAGGTTCATCTGCTACCATTGCGATAACAGTGTTTTCGCCTGCATTTACTATCTTTCCATTATAAGCTTCACAAAGAGCATTGATATCACTAAGATTTTCATTCATAGGAATTTTTATCATAGCCATCTCTTTCTCGACCATATCAGCATGCTCATACACACGAAGAACGGGAATAAGCTTATGAAGTTGCTTTGTAATCTGCTCGATAACACGAACAGATCCTGAAGTAACTATAGTTAAACGGGAGTACTCACTATCTGGGATAGGTGCAACAGTTAAAGATGTGATGTTATAACCACGTCCTGAAAAAAGATCAGTGATTCGAGAGAGTGAACTTGCTTCATTTTTAACAATTACAGATACTACTCTTCTTTCGTTATTTTCAGTCATTATTTACTCTCCTTTTTCTCTAGTAACATCATGTTAAATAGACTTCCACCTGATGGAACCATAGGCATAACATTTTCCATTCTATGAACGATTACTTCTATAAATGCTACTACATTTTTCTCAACTGCATCTTTTAGTGCAGCATCGAATTCCTCTTTAGTATGTACTCTGTACCCTATTCCACCAAAAGCTTCTGCAAGTTTTACAAAGTCAGGTTGCACAGAGAGATCTGTCTCAGAGTGGCGTTTATCATAAAAAAGTGTCTGCCACTGACGAACCATTCCAAGGAAATTATTGTTTAAAATAATGTTAATAACTGGTATCTTCTTCTCAACTGCAGTCATAAGCTCTTGAACATTCATAAGAATAGAACCATCACCTGTAAAGTTGATAGAAGTTTTTTCAGGAGTTGCTGCTTTTACACCGATAGCCGCTGGAAAACCAAAGCCCATCGTTCCAAGTCCTGAAGAACTTATAAACTGACGAGGTCTTGTAAATGGATAAAACTGCCCTGACCACATCTGATGCTGTCCAACATCTGTAGAGATATTTGCACTATCACCAAGAAGTTCACCAACACGTTTTACAACCCACTGCGGTTTAATACGCTCAGTATCTTCATGGAAAGTTAGAGGATGTAACTCATCAAAATTATTGATTGTTTCTCTCCATGACTCATAGTTATCACTATCTACTTTATCAACTTGAGCAAGCATATCGTTCACAACATTTTTAACATCACCAACGATTGGATAGTCAGCATTTACAAGTTTTGAGATAGATGCAGGATCGATATCGACATGAATAACATCTGCATTTTTAGCAAACTCAGAGAGCTTACCAGTTACACGGTCATCAAATCTAGCACCAAGAGCGATAACTAAGTCAGTCTCACTCATAGCCATGTTTGAAGCATAACTTCCATGCATACCAAGCATACCTACAAGTAATTTATCATCGTGGCTTAAAACACCACGAGCCATAAATGTCTCAACAGCAGGAATACCCGTAGTATGTACTAGATCACGTACTTCATATGCTGCATTTGCATTGATAATACCACCACCTAGATAAAAAAGAGGACGCTTCGCTTTTGCTATAGCATCCATAGCTTTTTTAATCTGACGAGGATTCCCTTTAGTATGTGGTTTATACGTCTCTAAATTAAGCTCAATATCGTAGTCAAACTCTTCTATCTGCGCTGTTACATCTTTAGGAATATCTATATGAACAGGACCTGGGCGACCAGTTCTTGCAATATAAAATGCCTCTTTTAAAACACGAGGTAGATCTTTTGCATCTGTTACAAGGTAGTTATGTTTTGTACAAGAACGACTAATACCAACAGCATCTATCTCTTGAAATGCATCTGTACCGATAAGGCTCATAGGAACCTGACCAGAGATAACAACTAAAGGAATCGAATCCATATAAGCATCTGCAAGACCTGTTACAGCATTTGTAAAACCAGGTCCAGAAGTAATCATAGCCACCCCAACTTTTCCACTTGCTTTTGAGTAGCCCTCAGCAGCATGGACAGAAGCTTGCTCATGACGATTAAGGATATGTTGAAATCCATCTTGTTTATATATCTCATCATATACATTCATAATTGCTCCACCAGGGTAACCAAAAACTGTATCTACACCCTCAGCAATTAATGCTTCAATGACCATCTGTGCACCACTAATTTGCATGAAAAGTCTCCTATAAAAAATTATAATTTTAAAAATCTCGTGATTATACTTAAATGTAGATATATTGTAGGTTAAAAGAGGAGTTAATCTTAAGACTAAAGTTAGTCTAAGATTGACCGAACGATCATAGCTGGTCGCCACATTTCAAGAGAACCTTTAGGAAGTAACTCTAGGTTTAATTTTGTATCTTTATACTTTCTTTTAAAAAGTTCGTAAAAGTTTTCAATCTGCTCTACAAGTCCAAAGCTTGATACATACTGTTTAATACCCGTCTCAATTACTGATTGTGGAGCACCTTCACGAGCTTTCTCTTCGAGTTGAACCATATAGCACCATGCGAAAATAGTTGCGATCGCTACGAGTTTTGATGAGACTGTAGTATATTTATCTAAAACTTTTTTAACCCCTAATGCATCACCATTTACTGCAAATCCATTAGCTGTCATCTGATCTTTATACCAAATCTCTTGTAGTTTTTTTCCATCTTTAGTCTCACCAAGTTCCTCTTCTTGAACCATGAGATTATAAGCTGTAGCTATATCATCATTTTCAATAGCCATATAAAACTTCTGCTTAATTTCTATTGTACGGGTAAGTTCTTTCACTTCATCTTTAAAGTCTTCAAAAACAGAGAGTACTCTTAAAAGTTTTATAGCCGAATGTGTATCATCCTTCTCAAGTAGAGCATTTACCTTAAGATATAAATTATCTGCATACTTTGTTAGGACATCATACTCTGGGAGTTCTTTTAAAAACTTATGTTGCTTTATTAGTTCAAAACAGATTTTAAAATCTTTCTGCCCTATTGCTGTTCTAAATCGTCTATAGACTTCACTTTTTGTTAAGAGTTCTTGAATTAACACTGTTTTTTCACTAATCCCACGATAAGGAGCAAGAATATCTTTAGCCTGAGATGCTAATTTTGGATCTAATGTAAACTTTTGTGCCTGTATAAATGTACTTTTCCACCTTTTTTCTAAAGCTGCATACATCTTAGACTCTTTATATACTGGATGTTTATTTGCTAAACTGTAAGCAAGTGCTAATTTTCCATTTTTTGCTAAAGTTGTAAACTTTTCAAACTCAGCATACTCTGCTATAGTCTTTTGAATAATCTTATTTTTTGATGGAACATCTTTAAAAGCATTAAAAATAAGCATTGCTTTCTCTTTATTATGATGCTCTAAAGCAATTTTTGCTTTTTTAAGTGTATTTTCCCAAAAATTTGAGAGAAGATCATATATTTGAGTATATGCTAAAATAGGATTAAAGTCTATTGCTTTTTGTATATTACCAAACTCTTTATGCTGAAGCATAGTTTTTAGTTTGTCTTCACCTTCATAAATATCGTAATAAACTAAGAAGCCATCTTCTGTTCCGAGTATAAGTTGATGCTCCTCTTCATTAAAAGCCATCTTAGTAATAGGTGAAGCAAGTTTAATATACTTAGAGGATAAAAGCTCATAAGTATCTAAGTCATATACAAGTACATAACCTAAAGCAGTACCTATAAAGAGAAACTTATCATCCTTACTTGTTGTTATATCTATGATGTCATCATGGATACCATTAAGTCTCTCAATCACTTTAGAAGTACTTATATTCCATATAATTGCAGAAGAGTTTTTATCGACACTCAGAAGTCTATGTTTTGTTAAAAATCTACTTTTAATTACAGGAGCAGCATGTGCTTTTAACTTTATTTTAGGTGTCATTGTAACAAGTGAAAAAAGAGAGATTTTTCTATCGTAGCTAGAGGTTGCTACCCAATTACCATTTGAACTAAAAGAGATATCATTAATTGTATCTACATGTGTTGGAAGTGTAAAGATTAGTTTACCACTTTTAATATCAATAGCAAATGTTTTACCATCTTCGCCACCAGAGAACATATATCTATTGAGAGGATCTATACTAACACAAGAGGATTCCCCCTGATGTCTATCAACTTTCGCAATAAGTTTTTTCGTTTTTGCACTAAAAAGTCTAGACTCTTTACAATCAGCACTCAAAGAAGCAAAATTTTCTCCATTACTACTAAATGCAGTAACACTTCCTTTATAATATTTGTGTTTAATATTAACTTTAAACCCATCAAGTAGTTTAAAATTCTCTTGATCTAAAAACCTTATTGTGGTCTCTTTATCTATAACTATTATACGTTTATCTTCTAATATTTTTAGAAGTATGATTGCATGTTTAAAATCTTTACTTTTAACTGGCTCCATTCGTCTACCCTCTTAAATATCCATCATTTTTTAAAGCATTATAGATCTCTTCTTGATGCTCTTTCCCTTTTGTTTCCATATGTACTGTTACATTTGCATCACCATAATCTAATGAGATGGATGTTCTATCATAAGCGATATGTACGATATTTGCATTAAGAGTCTCAAGTATCTCTGTAAAACGCATTAGAGATCCAGGCTTATCTACTAAAGTCACTGTTAATTTCATTTTACGGTGTGACTTTAAAAGACCTTTCTCTATAATTACAGAGAGAAGTGTAACATCCATATTTCCACCACTCAAAACTATAGCAACTTTTTTATCCTTTAACTCAGGAAGTTTATTATGTAGTATTGATGCTACACCTACAGCACCCGCACCCTCTACCACAAGTTTCTGCTTCTCTAAAAGAAACAGTATTGCACTAGCTATCTCTTCATCATCAACTGATATTATTTTATCGACATGTTCAAGTGCATACTTTAATGTCACAACTGATGTATCACGAACAGCAATTCCATCTGCAATCGTTCGTACACTTGTAGTATCTACTGCTTCTTTGAGCTTATAAGAGTTTTTAAATGCTGGTGCACCACTCGCACTCACACCAATAACTTCTATCTTTGGATTTTTCTCTTTAATAGCTGCTGCCATTCCAGCGATAAGTCCACCACCACCAACAGGAATAATTATTGCATCTAAGTCTTCACACTGCTCTAATATCTCTAAAGCGACAGTTCCCTGTCCTGCGATAACAGCTTCATCCTCAAAAGGGTGTACAAAAGTCATAGAGTGTTTTTGTGCATAAGCAGTTGCATAAAGATAAGCTTCATCATAGTTAGCACCATGCAATATCACCTCAGCATTATAATGTTTCACACCATTTACCTTAGTAAGAGGCGTAGACTCAGGCATAACAATAACTGCTCTAGTGTCAAACTTTGAAGCTGAAAAAGCGACACCTTGAGCATGGTTTCCAGCACTTGCAGCGATAACACCACAGGCTCTCTCTGCATCACTTAAAGAGGCAATTTTATTATATGCACCACGAATTTTAAAAGCACCTGTAATCTGAAGGTTCTCTTTTTTTAAATATATTTCACACCCAGAGTGTTCACTTAAATAGGGAGCATATGCTAATGGTGTTTGAACAACTATATCTTTTATTCGATTCTGTGCTTCATATATCTTTTCTAAATTTAACAACTTATTTATCCATTTTATAGGTTTCTATGATCTATCATAGCACACTGATTCTGTACTACTTGCATACCAGCTTTTTCTGCCATTGCAGCTGCTTCATTATTTACTATTCCCTGCTGAGACCAAAAAACTTTTACATCTCCACGCTTTATAGCTGCCTGAGCAATCGCTATCAAAGCATCTGGTTTTCTAAAGATATCTATCATATCTACAGCAAAAGGAATCTCTGCAAGTGATCGGTAGACCTTTTCATTTAAAATAAAATCTTCTTTAGGGTAAACTGGGATTATTTTATACCCAACTTCTTGTAAATACTTCGCAACTCTATGAGAAGCCTTAGTCTCATCAGGAGAGAGTCCTAAAACAGCTATAGTTTTTACTGTGTCAAATATCTCTTTAACTTGTTCTTTATTTGAGTTTATCGTTGGAAATTCGCACTCCATATCACACCTTTATCACATTTTATTTTGTTTGTAACATTTAGTAATGATTATAGCCAAAAATCATAAAGTAGTACATAAAGCCCTTTTTAGATGGCTGATAAAATATGGTACTCTTTTAAAGCAAAATCATCTGTCATTCCACTTATGTAGTCAGTTAATAGTCTTACTCTATAGTACCACTCCAGTATTAAATACTGTTCTCTATTCTCATTATCAATTTTTTTAACATCATTTTTATAGGCTACTATCTGCTTAGATGAGACTCTTTTTATAAGGCGCATGGATATAAAACACTCTATCCCTTCATCTTTTAGTAACTTTGTAAAATCTTCTGCACTTAACTCGATAAGAGGTTTATAGATATTGAGTAGTCCATTTATAATGGCATAGCCTTGCAACTCTAACTCTTGAACATCTTTATGTTGATAGATATTTTTATAAGATATATTTTGCAGTATCTCTATAGCTTTATAATACTTACTCTCTTTATCATACTCTAAAAGTGCCGCATTAAAAGAGCCATCAAAAACCTCCTGATGATTTGCTAAGTAAACATCTACTACATGATATACAAGTCCAGTTACTAGTTGGGCTCGAAAGAGTGTAAAAAACATACTAAATTGATAGGGTTCTTCATTGTTTTTCGCTTTTTCATACTTCTCATCTATAAGCTCTAAGAGATAGTCTTCACCCTCTTTCTCACACTCTTTTTTTATCAAGTTATAGACATCATCGAGAGTGAGAATCCCCTTCTCTACACTATCTTCTAAATCAGCAGTAAGGTAAGAGATATCATCCGCTGCCTCCATAATATAAGTTATAGGAAACCTATGCCCACTTGCAACACCCAAACTTTTCTGAACCTTCTCTATAAACTCTTTCTCACTATAGTAAAAGCCTGGCTTTTTTTGAAGGTACTCTTTAGCTGTTCCCTTTTCTCTCTCTTCATAAGCACCTCTCGTGTATTTGAGTACAGAGAGTATCTGAGTATAAGAGAGATTTAGCCTTTGTAGTTTTGTTATAACTCTTATAGCTTGAGCATTACCATCATAGTTGCATATATCTTTTGCTAACATCTCTTTAAGCTCTTTATCTACCTTTGTAGATATTTTAAACATCTCTAAGAGAGGTAGAGCATTCTCTCTCATCCACTTATTTATAGTCTGCTCTGCAAAGTGTCCAAAGGGAGGGTTGCCTATGTCATGGAGTAGACTTGTCATCTCTGCTGTTGAGATAAAAGCATTCTCTAAACCATCTAGAGAGTATCTAACTAACCCCTCTTTTTTTAGTCTAGAGAGAATACTCTTAGATATAAAACGAGCACTCTGACCTACCTCTAATGAATGGGTAAGTCGTGTCCGAATAGAAGCGTTTAACTCCAGTGCAAATACTTGTGTTCTCTTTTGTAAACGTCTAAAGGCAGGAGAGGATAAAATACGCCCTCTATCACTCTCTATAGAAATATCTATCTGCTTTGAGGGGTAAAACTCTCTATCAAGTGTAAACTTTTTACTATAATCAATCATCTGCTACCTCTTTATAATTAGAAAGTATTATAGCTATTTTTTTGTTATGAAGTTTTTGATTGATTATTTATGTATAATTTCAAATATGACATCTATATACTTTAAAATACTTCTCTATAGTTTTGCAGCATTCATCTATGCTTACTTCGCAGGGTTAAGCTTACTTGATGATGGACTTCGTCATTTAGCTTTTGCAAAGAATCAAGATATTATGCTCTCATGGGGAGATGTATTTCCTCACTCACTTTTTCTTACTACTTATGATCCTTGGTTTATATGGCATAAAATCTTAGCACTATACCTCCAAATATTTCCCTTTGAGAGTGTTCATATAGTGATAAATACAACTGTACTTTTTAGTTTAATGCTCCTACTCGATGCCCTCATCATTAAGTATGCAAACATAAAGAGAACACCTTTAACAATTTTTATAGTCCTTACTATTGTACTATTAGTCTCCGCTAGATATATAAGTCTCAGACCTGATTTACTTTCGGGTCTTTACTTACTACTTATTCTCCTACTCAACAAAAACGCTATGACTATCTTCTTTGTGACTCTACTCTACTCGGGAAGTTACTATCTTTTCTTTCTCTATAGTGGTTCATTAGCACTTAGCTATCTCATTTTAAAAGAGTACAGAACATTTAATGCACTTCTGCTAGGTACTCTCTTTGGTTTTATCTTCCATCTATATTATGGTGGGAGTGACTTTGTTAGGACAGTAAGCTATCTTTTAAGTGACCAATCTTTACGTGAAGGACTAGGTGTAAAAGAGGGACTTCCACTCTTTGGATTTTTAACTATTTTTAACTATTATGCTCTTGTCGTTACTATATGGTCATTAGCAGCATTAATTATCTACAAAAAATATAACTATTTTAAAAAACAGCCTCTTGCTCTTTTACTACTTATTATGTCTCCACTATGGCTTGCACAAGTTCGTTACCTAGAACTTTTACTACCACTTTTTGTTTTGTTTGCTTTTTTAGAGAGTAACACACTACTCCACACATTTTTCTCAAGAAAAATTCTTTACTTTATCTACAAGTTTATAAAAATACTAAAAGATGTAGCATACAGAAAACTATTTTTCTTTCCAGCTCTTATATATATTGTACTAATGTTTGGTTACCTTATGAAAAAGTATGACCATCAAGAGATACTACTCCAAAAGTCCTACTATAAAGATCAGATGTTTTCAAACAAGACTCTTCTGCTTAATACTCTCTCAAATGATCTTTACTATGCACTCTATCTTAACCCTACTATTAAGTTTATCCCTAGTTGTAGCATTGGTTGGTTTGAGGATAACAGAGAGATGAAAGGACTCTATATAAAAATGTTAAGTACACATAACACTCTTAGTGAAGAGGAGCTTAATGAGCTTATGGAGTATACAGGAGCTTCCTACTACTTACATAGTCCATCTAATGCTAAAGAGATATTTTCTATTGTAAAATTAGAGAAATATCATATTAAACCACTACTAATTATTGATAATAAAATTATATTTGAAAAAGAGAGATAATGGATAAGAAAATTGCTATTTTAATTCCCTGTTACAATGAAGAGATCACCATCAAAAAGGTGATTCAAGATTTTCAAAAAGAGTTACCTCATAGTCATATTTATGTTTATAACAACAACTCAACAGACAACACAGCAGCAGTTGCAAAAGCAGCAGGGGCTAGTGTTAAAAATGTCCCGAGAAAAGGAAAGGGGAATGTTGTTAGAGCTATGTTTATGGATATTGATGCTGATATTTATATTATGATAGATGGTGATGACACATACCCTGTTAAAGATGTTCATAAACTTATAGAACCTATAGTGAATGAAACAGCAGATATGAGCTTAGGGGATAGACACTCAAATGGGAGTTATCTTAAACAAAATAGCAGAGACTTTCATGATTTTGGAAATAGGCTGGTAAAGAATCTTATTAATACTCTATACAAAGAGAACCTACAAGATATTATGAGTGGTTTTAGAGCATTTAGTAAAGAGTTTGTAAAACATTTTCCTGTACATAGCAGAGGTTTTGAGATAGAGACTGAGATGAGTATGCATGCTCTTGATAAAAGATGGAGTATTCAAGAAGTTCCTATAGACTATAAAGATAGAAGAGATGGAAGTATCTCAAAACTCAATACATATAGTGATGGTATCAAAATTTTGAAAACTATTTTTTGGCTCTTTAAAGATTATAAACCTTTACTCTTTTTTACTGCCTTTTCATCTCTCTTTTTTATACTCTCCATCTTTATAGGAGTCCCTGTTATCATTGAGTTTGTAGAGACTAACTATGTAACAAAAATACCATCAGCCATCTTAGCCGTTGGACTTATGTTGATCTCTACTATGTCTCTGTTTATAGGCTTCTTACTTGACACAGTTGTTAGACAACATAGAGAAAACTTTGAACTATTTCGATTAAAAGACAAGTAATGATTATAAGGTTTTTAGTTATAGGAGTACTCAATACCTTTATTTATTACCTACTCTATGTACTCCTGATTTTTTTAAATCTTCACTACACAGTTGCAGTCATAATAGCGACACTTATAACTATGTTTTTAAGTTTTAAAACATTTGGCATATTTGTATTTAAGAACAATGATAATCGCCTAATATATAGGTTTATACTTGTGACAGTAGTCAACTACATTCTCACTGTGACTATTATTTATACTCTTAATAAACTCGGTTATAATAGTTATCTCTCAGGTGGCGTAGCGACATTTTTAGTTGCACTCAACTCATTTACTCTCAATAGATTCTTTGTCTTTGTATAGTCAAAAAGTAGACTTACAGTAAGGGTTTACACTTTATAACAACGGACTCTAATACCCTTTTGTCTTTCTCTCTTCGCAACTCTACTACATTTCCACTCTTATAGTTAAAGCGATAGGCTTTTGCACAAACTTCTATATCTCTGTCATTTATATCTTCAAGATTATGAATATAGCGAAACTTTTTACGATCATCTTCACTATAGAGTGGGAGTGCTCCTTTATAGGCAAGTTCTACAGTTTTTAAGTATATTATATGTCCGGAAGGTGTTGGTTTTCTATCATAAGGGAGTATCTCTTCTCCTTTCACTCTTAAAAAGAAGGCTGGCACATAGGAAGGGTTTTTTCCTGCTAAAAATATAGTCAAAGAGGGAGCTATACCTGAGAGCTGTGTAAAGTTTCGCACAGGAACAAGAAGAGTTGATGGAAGAAAACGTAAAAGAATTGCAAAGAGAATGTTAATAAGTACAAAAATTTTATAATCATTATAGTTCTCAGCATAAAGTTCTTTAGGTAGAGGACATGATACAGTTGTTCGCATAGATGCAAATTTACTATATAAAGTATCGGCTATTTTTTTGATAACAGAGAGAGATAGCAAAAGATATAGCGGTTTAAAATAGACTATATGCTTAAAAAGTATTCTAAAACCTTCTACTCCTCTATAACACTCCGCATCAATATAAACAATTATATCTTTCTCTTCTGAGAGGTCCCGTCCTATGAGCTTTATATGATTTAAAAAATCAAATATTTTTAAAAGAAAAATGTAACGACTACAGACAGGACAGGAGAGATCATAAAAAACAGTTATTTTTCTCCTCTTTTGTTGCAATGCTTTTCTCATTCTGATAAAGAGTCTATAAAAATTTCTAGATGGTACACCAAGGGTATAGAGACTTAAAACGGCAAAAGAGACTATCCAGAAACCAAAGAGTACAATAATCCCTATATGTAAAAAAACACCAATAAGAAAAAACCACTTTTTAATCTCAAAATCTAAAAATATAACACCTATAAAAAAGAGCTGATAGACAACAGTTACATAAAGAAGAGAGCCGTTTAAGAGTGGATGTGCTATAAAAAAATTGGTAATAAAATTGTCATCTAAGTTTATTAAGTGCTGGGCAACAGAAGAGGTATACTCTAGTTGAAAGAAGTAGAGTATCTGACTTCCCCACTCTGCATCAAAAAGTTTATTTACTCCTCCATCAAAGTAGACTAACCCCATTAAAAAGAGCGGAAAAAAGAAGTTGAAGTTTTTAACTGTTGTTACTTTCATGCTTTTAACTGAGAGTAGTTTATCTACTGAAAGAGCACTGTTGAGTGGTAAGAACAGATGTTGCATCAGAATAAAAGAGTTCACAAAAAAAATAGCGAAAATTGGAAATTGATTTTTAAAAAGTAAAAACTGTACACTAAGTCCTAAAGGTACATAGATATAACGAAGAAGATTATACTTATATCCAAAGAGTATGAAAACTGCTAAAAGCATCTCTAATACTACTAATACTTTTAAGAGACTAGGATTAATAGCAGTTATTTCATAATCTATAGCACTATAGATAAAAACTAAAGTCCAGAGAAATACAAGAGTAAAAAGAACCCTAAAGACACCCAAAGATAGTGCAAAACTCTTCTGCTCTAAAGGCACACTATATTCCCAGTTGATAGAGTTTTTTTCGCTCACTAGAGCCAGCGATATTGAGCTGTTTTCTATATTTTGCGATAGTACGACGGACCATTTTAACTTTAAACTTCTCCTCAATAAGAGCTAGAAGTTTCATATCACTAAGAGGTTTTATACGACTCTCCTCTTTAACAAGAGAGATTAAAAAATCTTTTATAGCTGCATTTGAGACATCTTCATCTATAGCCGTAGTAAAGAACTCTTTCATCGCAAATGTTCCTCTATCACAAGCGATATACTTATTTGCAATAGCTCGTGAAATAGTTGAGGGATTATGACCAAACTCATCAGCTAATGTTTTAAGTGTAAGTGGCATAATTTGTCCACCTGTGAAAAACTCATACTGATACTCAACTATCATAAGTCCCACTTTATAAAGTGTCGCTTTTCGCATATCGAGTGCATCTACAAGAGATTTGGCCTCTTTTATCTTTTGCGATATAAACTCATGTTTTACCGCATAGTTTATATCTATATTTATAGTTGGATAGTAAGCATCATTTAGTTTTACTTCGATGTTCTTCTCATCATCAAAATATATCATTAAATCAGGTACAATTTGAGCAGACTCTTCTTGATACTCTATGTTAGGTGGATTTTTAAAACTCCCCAGGATATGCATAACTTCACTAAAACCTTCCGCTTTAGCATAACTATGAATATCTTGCATGTTGTTAATGACCTCTACTGCAAGTGGATACCTAGCATCACTTATATCTGAATGTTCTAACTGAAATATAAAAGACTCAGCTAAATCTTTTGCTCCTATTCCCACAGGTTCAAGATGCATAAAACGCCCTCTTACCTTTTCAAAGGTTTCGAGTGTAATGTTGTTATCTCTACAGAAGAGTTCACTGTCCCCCTCATAAAATCCTAATTCATCCAGATTAGAGACAACAAATAGTGCTATACTTTGAGAGCTTGGAGTTGGAAAAAGTGGTGCACCTAGCTGCTCATCTAAGATATCATAGAGAGTTTTATGCTCTATAGTCAGAGCTTCTATCTGCTCTGTTCTTGAGTTACTCACCGCACGAGAAATAATCTTTCTAGGAATCTTTTTCTCAAAATCCTCCTCATAACCAGACTCTACTTCTACTACTGGATTTGCTTCAATAAAGGGAGCCATAGCTTCTCCTAAATCAGAAAGACTTGAGTGTAAAATAGGCAGCCAATTTCGTAGAGTATTTGAGAGTTTATGTCTATTTTCTACTGATTGGGTTTGTCTAAGAGCTGCCATTTATATTTACTATTCTATAACTTAAAATTTTCGCCAAGGTAGTGCTTACGAACATCTTCATTTTGACCTATCTCATCACTTGTACCACTGGCAAGTAACTCACCAGCCTTAATTACATAAGCTCTATCACAAACAGCAAGCGTTTCACGAACATTATGATCAGTAATTAAAACACCTATATCATAAGAGACCAACTGCTTTATAACATTTTGAATATCCATTACAGCGATAGGGTCAACCCCAGCAAAGGGCTCATCAAGAAGTAAAAACTTCGGTTCATTTACAAGAGCCCTAGCGATCTCAACACGTCTACGCTCACCACCTGAGAGGCTCACACCCTTACGGTAACGAATGGGCTCTATATTAAACATATCTAGGAGTTCTAAAATACGTTTCTCCTGAGCCTCTTTTCCTTTTATACCTAACTGTGCCGCAACCATTAAGTTATCTTCTACACTTAAATCTTTAAAGATTGAGGCTTCTTGTGGAAGATACCCTATCCCTTTAATAGCTCGTTGATGTAGTGGCATTTTAGATAGATTCTCACCATCAAAAAAGACCTCTCCACCTGTTGCTTCTACAAGACCACATATCATATAGAAAGTTGTCGTTTTCCCTGCACCATTTGGACCAAGAAGGCCAACAACCTCTCCACTTGAGACTTCAAGGCTCATCCCTTTTACTATCTCTAAACTCTTTATCTGCTTTTTAAGATCAACTGCTTTAAGAACGTGCATACTCTACCCTATACTCTCTCTCATTATCTGAAACTTTTACTATCTCAATAACTGTTGTAGGAATCTCTGCTGAGTCTAAAATCTCTATAAGTGCATCATCACCCCACTCCACAAAATGGATACCCTCTTTCTCTAACTCCTCTAACATCCCTAAAGATAAGAAATGATCTAAGCCATGGTTATACATATCATAATGATAAATTTTTTTCCCATACACCTGTTGTAGTGAAAAAGTAGGTGATGTAACTGCTTCATCTATACCTAATGCTTTTACAACAGCTTTAACTAGTGTTGTCTTGCCTGCTGCTAAATCCCCTTTTAAGATAACGACACCAGTAGTTATCTTTCTGCCAAATTTCGAGACTATTGGGAGTAGATTTGCCTCTCCTAATGTATAGGTCATCATAACTTATTACTCACTTCTATAATTTGACGAAGTTTCTTCTGTGCTCTAGAGTTAGCGATTGCTTCTCTTGCCATCTCAAGACCATCCTGCATATCTCTAGCTAGTCCATCGACCATAAGCGCTGCTGCAGTATTTATAAGAACTATATCTCGCTGTGCATCTGTAGCACTCCCTTCAAAGATATTACGTAAAATTGTAGCGTTCTCTTTTGCATCACCACCAACAATAGAGGAGAGAGGCATTTTACGAATGCCACAAGATTCTGGATTTATCTCAAACTCATGAACTATGCCATTACGAAGCTGTGATGCATAAGTAATATCACTAATACTAATCTCATCCATTCCCTCTTTAGAGCTTACAACCATTGCAGATGTAGCACCATTAATCTTAAGTGACTCAAGCATTTTAGGAACAAAGGCTTTATCAAAAACACCTAGCATCGATTTTTGAACACCTGCAGGGTTTGTTAAAGGACCTAAAATATTAAAGATAGTCTTATCAGGGATACTTTTTCTCACAGGCATTATAAACTTCATAGCAGGGTGATGGTTCTGTGCAAACATAAATGTAAATCCTGTCTCTTCAAGAAGTCTAGCACTCTTTTCTATACTGAGATCAAGTCGAACACCTAAAGCCTCAAACATATCAGCACTTCCACTCTTAGAGGTGATAGAACGACTTCCATGCTTTGCAACTGTTGCACCACAAGAAGCGACTAGAAGAGCTACTGTGGAGGAGATATTAAATGAACCAATTTTATCACCACCTGTACCCACGATGTCAATAGCTCTTACTCTCGTTGCTTCATCTATTGGGAGTGGCAGTGCAAAACTTCGCATCACTTCTGCTGCTGCTGCGATAACATTTACAGAAGTGTTCTTATCTAGTGTGAGTCCAACTAAAAATTCTCGCATAGCATCATCACTCATTTTGTGCTCAAAAAGAGAGGTAAAAGCTAACTTTGCTTTCTCATAATTCATCTATAGCTCCTTTATATACTCATGTTGTAGAGATTTTGGGGTTGATTTTACAGTAGGAATCTGTAAAACCTTGTACTGCTTCACACTCTCTAGATAGTTTATAGTAATGGTATCACCCTCTGCTACATTTTTACTTGGTTTAACAACCACTGAATTTATCTCTACGACCTTATTTGTCAGCATATCTTGTGCTATGCTACGGCGTTTTGTAATGTTAACTGCATTTAAAAATTTATCTATTCTCATTGTTTGACTTTTCAAATTTATTTTTATTTATTGTAGAGTATTAATACTGAAAGTTTTGTAAGAAAAAGAAGAAAATTTAAAAGTTGGAACATTTTTTGCATTAATACCTATAAAGACTCAAAAATGCTTAACTTTTCAAACACATCATTAACAAATATTATAGAGAAACTCACACAAACATTAAACACTTTATCAGCAAAAGAGAGAGTATCCTTTGAAGTACTTAACCCAGATATAGCAAGCTCCACCTATTCAGGAAATAGACTCATATTTAATAATGAGCACTATATTTACCGTGGATATAAGGCATGGATAGATTTAGCACAACAACTTAGTTGCAGAATGCTTACACCAAAAGAGAAAACCCAATATACTGTTCTAATCACCTATGAACTTCTCAATAGTGATGATAGTTTTCATAAAACGATTATTCAAAAAGAGGAGAAGTATGGAACAGATTCTATCTTTGGTCAAATACATAAAAATGAAGAGCCAGCTTTTCTTTACTACTATAAACAAGCCCTTAAAAATGCCAGTATAAATAAAAGAGTCCGTATATTAAACTTAGGGGTTAATAGTGGAGATGAATTTGAGGTTATCAAAGAAGTGGCTGATAACTTTAAGAACTTAGAGCTTACGGGTATTGATTATTGTGAGTCCGCTATAAATAGTGCGAAAAAGAAGTTTAGCGAGGATGCTAACATAAACTTTTTACAATTTGATATTACGAAACTCAATGATTTAAGATTAGAAAAATTCGATCTTATCATCAGTATAGGAACACTACAAAGCTCAAATTTAGAATACAACAGAGTACTTATGTCTCTAGTACAGAATCAATTAAAACGTGATGGAGCAATGATACTTGGATTTCCAAATTGTCGATGGATTGATGGAGAGATAATTTATGGGGCAAAGGTGAAAAACTATAATTTTTCAGAAATGGGACTTCTCTACAAAGATGTTATCTTTGCAAAGAAATACTTACAACAGAAAAAGTTTCGAGTAACTTTAACTGGTAAAGATTATATCTTTTTAACTGCTACTGCAATCAAAAATTAGTTACTTGCAGCAGTAGTTGCAGCAGTAATAGCAGTATCTGCAGAAGTTTGAATGTTACTTGATGCACCAGTCATGTATGTCTGAACACCAGCTACTAAACCAACACCAACAATTACTAATAATAATGCAACTAAAACTCCACTCATACCTTTTTGTGATTTAACACGATTAAATATCTTTTTTAACATCTCTTTCCTTTTTGTGATTAACTTGTGATAATTATACCTAATTTATACTATAGAAAGCAAATAATATTTTATTTGCTTTAGTATAACTTTTAATTATATCTTTTTTGAAACAGTTTCTGAAATCCAAAGTTCTTTTGTCTCGGGTACACACTCTTTAAAGCAGTTCTCTTTTATCTTCATCCAAGTAACACCATCGATAACTTTTTTATCACTGATAGTAAATTTATGACCCTGAATCCATACTTTATCTCTTCTGCCATCTACAGGTCTACTTCTTAAAAATGTTTTATTTCTTGTTACTTCATATTGAACAATTGAATCTGAAGACTTTTTTATAGTCGCAACTTTCTTATCTGTACTTACAATTTTTTTTTCTATCTTCTGCTTTTTTGCTTCAGGAATCTTTTCTTGATTTAATACTTCATCGTAAACAGAAACTTCTTGAGGTTTAGACTCTTTTTTTGAACTCTTCTCTAAATTACTTTTATTCTCTTCAACTTCAATAATCACTACCTCGTTATCTACTTCTGTAACAGAAACTTTTTCCGCTTTTGTAACTTCCTCTTGCTCTTTTCTATCATCTAAACTATATGCTTGAGTATGAAATTTATTTGATTCATCTTTAAACTCTTTATAAAAGGGAGTATCATCAATATTATCATTAGCATCAATAATTTCTGGAACTAAAAAGAAAAGAAGGTCATTCTCTTTTGTACCTGAAACAGTGTGAGTAAAAAGTTCTCCTAACCATGGGATATCACCTAAGAAAGGAACTTTTTCTTCTCGCTCAACCTCTTCAGTATGTAGTCTACCACCAAGAACTATTACTTGTCCCGATTTTACAACAACATTTGTATTTATATCTTTGCTTATAAAAGATGGAACAATTATATACTCACCAAGTTGTACATCGTGATCTTTATTTGTATCAAACTCACTATCTTTAATATCCACATTAATATGGATAAAATTCTCTTTTTCCATAAACTGACTTTTAAGATTTAAAAAGAGACCATACTTTTTCTCTTCAAGTTGTATAGTAGGTGCTAAACCACCTATATTTTGTGTAACACCGATGGGGATATAAACATCACCACCAACACGAAAACTTGCATTTTCATCTTCAGTTGTCATTAACACCGTATCATCTAGTATTGTTCCAATACCACTCTCTTGCAGAAAGTTTAATGTTCCAGAGACTGAGTTTCCTTTTTGTGCAGTAAAACTTCCGGTATTATCCAGTAAGAAACCACTGAATGTTGCAGAGTTTGCAGCACCTGGATTTACAGCAACTTTTAGATACTCACTAAAAAATCCCATTCCAGTAACACCACCTAAATCTTTTGCTTTTTGATTATTAATCTCTACAAGATATAGTTTTGTACGAACCATTTTATTTACTTTAGTCGTAGTTGTTAAATCCATAAGCTTTTTAACATCTATTCCACCATTTTCTAAAATAGTATATATTCTTCTCTTATTATGAGGATCTTTAAAACTTCCTGTAATAACAGTTGAGCCATCACCAACTTTACTTAACTCTAATGTTGGTTCAATCATATTTATCATTTTTTGTATAAAACCTAGATTTTCATTAATATACACATGATAATTTTGAAGTGATCCATCTCTATACTTAATAAGTATTGATGTAT
Organism: Sulfurimonas sp.; assembly: GCA_027063505.1. Lineage (GTDB taxonomy): Bacteria > Campylobacterota > Campylobacteria > Campylobacterales > Sulfurimonadaceae > Sulfurimonas. The sequence goes on along the minus strand of JAMORO010000038.1, from coordinate 65,035 downwards.
TACCACTTTTTTTACCAAAGATTTTAAGTGTTGTTTTTTTACTTCTTGATGTACTTAAAACGGATACATTAATCATCTCTTGATTTCCAATAAGTAACTTACTTACTTTTTTATCAAGTTCTAAAACTTTATATTCGTTATTAAACACAACAACATCATCTGCAAACAGATTAATTATTGTTAATAGTATAAGTATTATTTTTTTCATTTTTCCTCTTTTATGGACATTTTATTGTCGCGGTTAAATTCTGGTCGTGATAAGAATAAGTATGTATATCAGTTGTTAATACTTTGTTCTTTAAATATGTACTATCACTACTTGTTGTATGTGTAACTGTTAAAAAAATCTCACCTGCATTACCATCATATGAAACATTCTCAAATATTGGTGTAAGTCCTCCAGGGCATAAACTTTTAACTCTTTCTTGAAAGTTTGCTAGATCAACAAATACTTTTGTATCTTCTAAAGAGTTAACATACTCTGCACTCATATTTGCTATAAGTTTTAACTTATAATCAATCTGCATTATTCTCCAGTAATCAAGTAAAAAAGTAACACTAAAAGCGATAGAAGGCAAGACAACAAGAAGTGTTGCCATTATCTGTCCTAGTCCTAAGGCGCTTCGCCACTTAATTCTAGTCTTCATAAGATATACTTACTTTTCTTTGAGATTTTCTTCTTTTTACTACAGCTCTTTTACGATCAACTAGCATTTTTTCTTTAGATTTAATATCTAAACTATTCTGTACATTACTACATTTAACCATCCAAAGATGACCTTTCTTTTGTCCATTAAATACTCTATTCTCATTTAACTCTAATGTTCTATAGTAAATTGATAAAAAGTTTTTAATCTCTTTTGGTTCCATCTCTAGTACAATAGAATCAGCAGCAATACTCTTTCCATTTTGGTTTGAACTAATATATTTTTTTACTTGTTTTGTATTACTTATAAAAGTATTAATTCTTACACGAAGTGCTAAATATTTTGTATTGTAGTTATTACTTTTAGAGACTCGTTTAGGTACTACTGATAATATATCAATATGATCACCACGTTTTAGTGTTGGATCAATATTGTTAAATACTGAAAGAGAAACAGTTATAGTGTCTTTTTTAACTGTTTTTTCTTTTTTCTTTTCAACTTTTTTAATTGCAACTTTTTTGATTGCAACTTTTTCCATTGATGGTTGGGTCATTGATATCTTTTCACTACGGAGTGGCTCTTTTGGAAAGATACTTACTACGGCATATCTTCCAATAATTTCACTCTTTGTTAAAGGTCTAAATGAGAGATAACTTTTAGGAAGATATGCTTTTTCTATATCTCCTGCTGTGATAATGTCACCTCTATTAAAATGTTTAGCAGAAACATATACTTCCACATGATCTTCAACATATTGACGGAGATCATTCTGTTTTGTATACATTAATAATGCAATAGATGATGAAAAGAATATTAAACCTACTAATATCCCTATAATAATTCTTGTTTTTCTATTTCTCATATAACTCCCTTATTTAAAATCCCGTTACTAATGCGCCAGCTGACATTGGAAATGCTATCATCGCAATTACTGCAGGTATTATGAAAATAAACATTACTAATGTAATACCTATATTCATACTAGCTGCACCTTTCTCTACATTTAATATTTCAGCTCCTTTAATCTCTTGAGCTTGATTTTCAAATATAGTTTTTACACCGATACCTGTCTCTTCTGAGAGCTTCATAAAACCTACAATAGCAGCAATCGCTTCGGATCCCGTACGTTCTGCTAAGTTATGATATGCAATCTCACTACTGTATGTAATATACTCATTTTTAAACTTTCTAGACTCTTCAAGAAGATCTTTCCCTAATACACCTGCACCATCTGTTGTTACTCTATCGATAGCATTGTTAAGACCACCACCACCTTCAAGAATAATAATAAGAAGATCTAAGAAAATTGCAAGATCGTTATCAATACGTTTAATTCTTGCCTTAATCTGCTCTTCTAAATAGAGTAGAGGCATAAAGATAGCAATAGCAATACCCCCAACAATTAGACCAACATTCATAACTAAAGTAAAATGCATTAAAAATACAAGTCCGATTAAAGATAGACCTGCTAAAACACTACCAATCACTATCTCATTAAACTCTTTTTGTGTTATTCCTGCTTTTAAAAGCTTTAAATTAAAATCTGCTTTTTTTTGATTATCTTCTTTCGACAAAAGTGCTGTATCTGAAAGATTAAATATCTTATTTATTTTTTGTTTATGCTTATACTTCACATAAGACACCCAACCACCGATTGACATAAAAATCATAATAGACAGAGCCATAAAGATATAAGAGATTGTATCTATCATTTATCTATCCTTGTAATGAATTTATTTGCGATCATACCCATAAAGATCCACATTCCTATGCCTAAAAGTTGGAATCTACCATATTCAGAGTTCATGAAATATTCATGTAGTTTACCATCAAAATTTCCATTAAGAGAGAAGTATAAGAAGATAGAGATTGCAACAACTATATAAGAACCAACACTCCCTTCTCTTGTAACAACATCAACTTTTTCTTGCATTTTCTTTCTATAGTTAATAGCTTCTTCAACTTTTTCTAAGGTATTTGAAAACTGACCACCACTTGCACGACCAATTTTAATCGCTAAAGCAAAAATAAGTAACTCTTTAGAATCAACATAATCATTTAGATTTCTAAAAGCCTCATCTTCTCCTAAAGTATTTTTTTCCTGAAAAAAGTTACTAAAGATACCTTTAAAAAGTTTAGAACTTGAAACTCCAATAGACTTTGTTAAGGCCTGTTCAAACCCAATACCATTTTTCATCATTTTAACTAAAACTGAAATTGAAGTAGCTAGGGCACGATTAAACTCTTTTTTACGACGTACAATAATATTTTGAAGAATCATCCAAAAAATCATAATTCCAAAAGGAATTCCAATAAGATAACCAACCCAATGCTTTAAAAAAAGTGAGAAAAGAGTACCCGAAAACATCACAAAAAAGAAAAATATAATCAAAAAGAGACTAAAGTGAAAATTAAGCCCTGCATGTTTCATCATAACTGTTAATTTTGAAACTAAATTTTTCTTTCCTTTTTTCTCTTTTTTCTCTAAAATTTCATTAAACTGATCATCATCTTTTAAAGAGATAACACTTTTAACATAATTTAAATGCTTTATTTTATTATATTCTATATAAATAATATAGGCTAAAAATGTAGCACTAAAACTAATTACTAGTAGTAATAATATTGTTATATTTAATTCGCTCATTATTGTAGGTTTGGCCATCTCTCTAGTAAATTTTGTCCAGATGAATGGGTTGCTTTTACTATTTCACTCATATAGTTCAGTTTCCAACCACACATTCTTTTTGGATGAAAGGCTCTAAGTTCTTCTATTAGCATCTCTCTTGAAACTGTAAAGTCATTATTAAAAATGTTTTTATCAAGGATAATACCATTATGAAGCATTTTAGTTGCCGAACGAATAGATGCAGATACAGCTTTGTACTCACCACTAGAATCCATTGGATTCTCAGCATTTACTGATCGTTGAAACTCAAAAAGATCTAGCATTGAGACAACACCATTCTCTTCAACACGTTTTTCTGGTTCTGATATCTTTACAATACGTCTACGACCATCAGGAAAACGAACAATCTGTACGATTAAATCAACTGCTGATACTATTTGAGAACGAACAAAGTTCATATTTGCTGTAGGACGTGCTTCTAAAAACATATTTTCTATCCTAACAATAGCCTCTTTTGTATCATCAGCATGTATAGTTGTCATAGAACCAGGGTGACCTGTATTCATAGCGTTTAACATGGTTACAATCTCTGGACCCCTACACTCCCCAACAATAATACGACGAGGAGATGAACGAAGAGCTGTACGAAGTAAAGACTCAATATTTATTTCTCCGGCACCCTCTTCATTTGGTGGACGTGTTTCAAAAGAACGAATAGCATGACATGGCAGTTGTGGTTTCATCTCTTTTGTATCTTCGATAGTAAGAAGTTGATCACTCTCATCAACAAAACGAGTGATAGCGTTTAAGAAAGTTGTCTTACCACTTGATGTACCACCAGAGACAACAATATTTAGTTTTCCTTGAATTGCTTTTAATAAAAAATATGCCATTTTAAGGTCTATCATTTGAGAATCAACTAACGATTCAAAGAGGAGAGGAATCTCACGAAACTTTCTTACAGTAACATAAGAGCCTGCTTGCCCATCTTTATCTAAGTTTGCTGCTACGGGGGGAATTTGAATTTCTATACGAGAACCATCAGGAAGCTTTGATGAGGCAATAGGACTTGACTCATCAATTTTTCTATTTGATTCTGCAAGCATTCTATTTATAATTCTTCTTAATTCATCTTCATTTCTAAATCTAAAAGGAGTAGCAATAGTTTGACCATTATAGATAACATCAATATAATCTTTTGTGTTGACTATGATATCATTCAAGTCTGTTCCTGCCATTCTCATTATAGTAGAGATTGGTCCGTAATAGAGAAGATTATCAGTTACAAAATCAGCGATTTCAGCTTTTAATGCCACTTTGGGAAGTGAAAATTCTGAGATATGTTTCGTTATAACTTCACGAATCATCTCTTCTGTTAATTGACTTTTAATACTTAACTGCTCAATAAAGTTATCATAAACTTCACAAGCTAAATTAAAATACTCCTCATTTTGATACATAAGAGGAAAACACATATCAACACAGCCAGCACTACCCTCTTCATCTTCATTGTGTCCTGAAACTTCTACCTCTTTAACTTCTGTCTCTTGAACATAGCTTCTATTTTTTATTTTTTCTTTTAAAGCCATGACTTAACCTTTTCCATAAATGTAAGCTTTTTTTCTTCAATATGAGAGTTCTTGATATACATAGAGCCATCGTGAACAAAAAACTTATCACCAACTTCTCTAATAGCATTCATAAAAGGTGAGTTTGGATAAACATCATTTACAAGTTGTGCTTCATTCCAACACTCTCGTAAATGCATCGCATCATTTGGCAAAGAGAAGTCAATATCAAAATCATGCTTTAAACCTTTACTCAAAATCTTTTTTGCCTCATCTTGAGTTACTGATCCAAAAGCATCTGATCTATTTGCAAAAATATGCGTTTTTTTATACCAACCACTTTTATCAATAATATCTATATATGTTTTTAAAATTGACATAGAAGGAATACTAAACTCAGTAATTACAAAAATATTATCTGCTATCTCTTGAATATCAATCTCTAAATCAACATCTTCAAAAACACCAACATCAATGATAATAAAATCAAACTTCTCTTTAATATAAAGAATAAAACTTAAAAACATTTGAATATTTTCAGGCTTATCTAAATACTCTCTATCTGTATGTTTTTGAACACCAGGTACAAAGTAGAAGTTATTTGTAATACGGTCAAGTCCATTTTCAAAAAGTTCTGCCATCTCTAAACGCTGTACAGTAGCAATATCAACAATAGTTTTTTTAGGCTGAATATTATCGAAGAAGAGATTTGAGATTGATTTTGTAGAAGCAAAATCTAGAAAAAGGACATTTTTATCTAGATTGTTTTCAGAAAGAGATTTCGCAAGGTTCATAGCGATAGTTGTTGTACCAACACCACCACTAATTCCTGTAAAAACAGAAACATTACTATGACCACGGCGTTTTTTAATTACGGTTTGTGATTCTCTAATAATATTTCTAATATAAACAGAGTTAGCTTTATCTTCATGTATATAAGCATCTACACCAATTTTACCTGCTAATAAAGAGTAGTCACTATTATCTTCACCAATAACTATCATATAGATGTTATCAGTAAAATATATATCTCGTAATGCCTCTATCTGATCAATCGAGTCTACTTTATAGAGTAGAACCACATCTTTATTTTTACTTGTTGCATAGTAGTTGATAAACTCTTCTATATCTCTAAAGTTATTAACATCTGTGATATCATCATGTAACTCATTATAGCAACCCTCATTTTCTCTCGAAACATATGCAATAACCATTTATTTTTTTCCGCCTTGTCCATTACCACGAGTATTACCATGAGTGTTTGCACGAGTATTACCTTGATTAACATTCATTAACTTGTATGATGTTGTTGTTCCAACAGTCCCAACTTTAATATCTTCACTACTTGTTTTTTGTACATGTAAGATTAAACCATGATATACTTTTTCTTTATACTTATCAACTGTATAGTGTTCATCTGAAAGTACACCGTCTAACTGCTCATCATATCCAGTTAAAGTATTGTCTTTATTTAAAAGATAGTCTATTGTATCATTAAAGTTATCAAACATTCTACCAAATAAGCCTTTTCTTTGTCTTCCCTGATTTCTTTTACACCAATCAATCCAATCATCAGAAGTAACAGTTACCACATCATGACGTCCCCAGTCACCAAAAGATCTATGGTTTTCTTCCTCATAGTTTAGCTCATCATAATCAGGAGTTGAACTTAAGAAACTAAAAAAACCACCACCCTCCATGTCAATTTTTGTTTCCTGTCCATCACCTTTTACAAAAGTTCTATAACCTGACCATAAATTGAAAAAACCTGTTTTCTGTTTAACTCTACAAGAGGTTGCAACAGTTCCATAAACACTCTCTAGACCTAAAAGTTTAAACTTTTCAAAACCTATTACAGATGATCCATCTGTAGTTACAAATGAGAGTGGTGCTGGGTTATCAAAAGTAAAGTTTGCAGATACAACTTCTGTTGTAGTTCTTGAACTATTTCCAAAGAAAAATCTAAACATCCCACCCATCATACTTGTCATTGGTTTAAAGATTTCACCAACAAAACTTCTTCGACCATGTTCATCTATTGATGTATAATTAGTAATATAATTCTTACCATCTAACTTTCCAGCGATAGTTAAAAGAGTAGTTTCAGTATCTTGCATAACAGACTGAGTCTCTATCTCTTGGCTAGAGTTATCACTAAAAAATGGCATCCAGTTTGCCATACCAAAAAAACTGATAGTTTGACATGTAACACTATCTGGGTCAAAAGATAAGAAGAAGCCACTACAACTAGTTGTAGAAGTTATCATCTGTGCATTATAATCTAAAAGTGAGATATTTTTACTGCTGTTTGCTGCATTTGTGTGTGTAAGATCTAGGGGATCATTTTTCTGTACTCTATAATCTTTTTGTAAACCAAAAACCATATTGGCCATATAACGATCTTTCGCATCATTTTCACCCTGATTTAGTACACTACCTGTTTGCTCAGTATCAGGTGAAAAGTAGTTTGTAAAAAGATCTTTTATATATCCAAAAAAGCTCTTTCTACCTTCAGTGGCTGCTATTGCTTCATCTCTATAGTAATCCATATCTCTATAAACATCTAGTGCATAAAATGCATCATTATTGTCTTTATCATAGTTATCAGCACTATCATAAGGTATTCTATATTCGCCTTCAGGTAAATCTGCCCCCACACTATCTTTTTGAGTATCTTCATTGTCAAGTACAGAAGCATTTACTAAAAATGGTTTTTGACCAGAACAGCCTTCAACCTTTAAGCCTCCATCTTTACATGCAAAAGTCTCTTCTACAGTTAACTCAAACATACCCGATGTAGATATATTATTAAAAGTACTTTTTGAATGATTATCACCTTTGAAGTTACTCCAGAAGTTATCTACACTATAGTTAGACTTTGTAATATCAACTGTTTGATATAGGATTTTGTTACCATATACATCTTCAGAACCACCTTTACTTTCAGGTCTGTCATATGCAGTTCCAATATCTGTTACAGTGTCTTGGGCATTAGCAACCTCAGTAAGGGCTAATAGTAATAATGTACTTACTATTATATTCGTTTTTTTCATGTATAATCTCCTATTAGTCGATATTGTTTTTTCTCATCATAATTGCAATGTAATCGTTTACCGCTTTATCTATCTCAGCATCAGATAAAGGTGTTGGACTTTCAGCATTTTCTTCTAAAAGTTTTATTCTTTTTGCTATTGCCGCTTTTAGCAAACGCTCTTCAATATGTTTTACGTGTTCCATTTTTGTGACTTTATGCAAATTATCATTTGCACCACCCATAAAATATATAAACCAAAAAAGAATCATTATTCCTAGAAATAAGGGAACTATTGCTGCTGAACCATTTCTCATTTATACACCTATTAGGTATGCACTTAAAGCACCTATAGTCATAGCAGGTGCAAATGCAAAAGATTTTTTCTTTAACATAGTTAAAATAAACAGATGTGCCAAACCTGAAACTATTACAAAATAACCAAGAGAAGGTAAACCTACAAAAAGTGCACAAAATGCACCAAATCGAAGATCTCCCCCTCCAAAACTAAAGTTTAGAATAATGGGAATAATAAATATAACCAAAATTATAGATACTGCAATAAAATCATAAGTACTTAAATCACTTTCAAAATACTTTAGTACTAACAAAATAAAAAAAGAGGGAAACATTATCTTATCTAAGATAAGTCCTTTCTTTATATCTATGTATGAAACAACCCCAGATACAGCAATAAAAAAAAGAATTATCATTTATCTCTCTTATAAGTTTTTGTGATACATTTGTGATATGTATTATTATAAGAGATAAATACTTATAGAAGTTTTAAGTGATACAAAAAACTTTAAAATAGCATATGAATTAACATTATTATAATAATGTGTTACTATTTCGCTACAAAGAGCATAGAAGAAGAGTTAATTATAAATAAAAGTTATCTATCTATGAAGCAAAACCACTAGAAAAACTATCTTTAGCAACTACAATCTGTTTCTGTTTCTCTTTTCGTTTCGTATCTTTTTCTACGAAAATCTTCTTACGAGTTTTAGGATCCATTTCCGTATAATACATTACAGCAGAGTATGTAGATGGGGTGGGAGTAAAGACCTGAGCCTGTTCAGGATTCATCTGCAGTTCATCTGTTGTAAAACGCTTTAACTCATGCATATCTTTCTCTTCACAGCCAGGATGTGCTGCTATAAGATAGTAGGTTAAGAACTGGTTTTTACCCTCTTCTTTATTTAAACGGTCATACATCTTTTTAAAATCAACAAGAGTCTGCTTTCCTGGTTTTCCCATTAGGTCAAGGACATGCTGCTGTGTATGCTCAGGAGCAACTTTCATCTGTCCCGAGATATGATGTTTTACCATCTCTTTAAGATAGGTATATCCATGCTTTTTATCTTCTGTTATAAAATCGTATCTTATTCCCGATGCAACAAAAGCTTTTCTTACCCCTTCTACTTCTCTCACTTGACGTAATAGGTTGATATTTCGAGAGTGATCCACTTTCATAGTAGAGCAGAGATGTGTAGAGTCTACACAACGTTGATGGTCACAAGTACCAAGTTTAAGTTTTTTACCACACTCATAGCCATACATATTTGCAGTAGGACCACCTACATCAGAGATAATACCTTTATAGTCTTTATACTTATTAAAATCTTTCGCTTCAGTGAGTATATTTTTTTCAGAACGAGGTCTTATCGTTCGTCCTTGGTGTACACCAATAGCACAGAAGTTACACTCACCCCAACACCCATGATGTGTCATGATAGAGAACTTAATAGTCTCTAAACATTTCACTTTTCCCATCTTTTCATAGTGAGGGTGTTGCTCTCTTGTAAAGGGAAGATTTGAGTTGGCATCCATCTCATCTTCATTTAAATAATCACAAGGGGGATTTTGAATAAGAAAACGTGTATCTACAGGTTGGCAGAGTCCTTTAGCAGATATTGGATCGTTATTATCATAAAAGTCATCAAAAAGATCTATATATTTTTCAGGTGTATCGACACACTCTTGATGTGAAGGGAGTTGAATAAACTCATAATTTGGCTCTTTTGAGATGTAACAGATACCTCTAATATCTCTATAGTCTCTTCCATCAGCTATCGCTTTAGTCAGTTGTTCTATAGCTATCTCGCCCATACCATAAACCATAATATCTGCTTTAGAGTCAAATAAAATTGGTTTTTTCATCTTGTTAGACCAGTAGTCATAGTGACTTGTACGGCGAAGACTCGCTTCAATACCACCAAGCACTAAAGGAACAGTATTTTTAAAGTAACGGCGAATAAGATTACAGTAAACACTCAAAGCACGGTCAGGGCGTTTTGTATTTTTTCCACCTGGAGTATAATCATCTGAATTTCTAAACTTTTTTGTTGCCGTATAGTTACTAACCATACTATCAACACTTCCACCACTCACACCCCAGTAGAGTTTAGGCTCACCTAAACGCATAATGTCATCAGGTGTCTTTATATCAGGTTGTCCTATCATTCCTACTTTATAGCCCATTCTCTCAAGCATACGACCAACCATAGCAACACCAATAAAAGGAGAATCTATATATGAATCCCCACTTACTAGAATTACATCACAGTAATCCCAACCTCTTGCATCCATATCTGCACGAGTCGTTGGTAAAAAGTCTTTTGCTGTAAATGTAACAGTATCTCGTTTTGGTTGTTTACTTTTGTGTCTTCTACTCAAAATTTTACCTTAGTTTGGATGATTTCATTATTTTCACATTTAATATATGTATAATCATACAAAATAAATGCAAAAGAAGAGATTATAGATGACATACCCTTATGAAAATTTAGAAAACTTTACATTAACAAGCTTAATTAATCGTTCTATAGAACTTTACAATGATAAACCTGCCCTATCTAAAGTGGGTGAAGAGCCTATGTCTTATGCTGATATCAATGATAGTATGCAAAATGTGATTCTACTCCTTCAAGAAAATGGTATTAAAAAAGGAGATAAGGTTGCTCTTTTAAGTGAAAATATGCCAAATTGGGGTATTGCTTATTTTGCAGTAACCTATTTTGGTGCGGTTATCGTTCCAATACTTCCTGATTTTCATAAGGCAGATGTGCATCACATTATTCATCACTCAGAAGCAAAAGCAATCTTTGTCTCAGATAAACATCTTGCAACCATCGAAGAGTTAGAAAACTCAGGATTACACTTTGTTGTAAAGTTAGATAGCTTAGAACTTGTAGAAGAGTTAACAAATCATACTTACCTTACTAAAATTAAACAAAAAATCAATTCTAAAAAAGAGGTAACACTACCAGAAGAGAATGATATGGCGGCACTGCTCTATACTTCTGGGACAACCGGGAACTCTAAAGGTGTTATGCTCTCTCATAAAAACCTAGTAACAAATGCACTCTCAACATATGAGAAGCTTACTATTACATCAGATGACACTTTTCTATCTATCTTACCACTTGCACATACCTTAGAGTGTACTGTTGGCCTTTTAGTACCACTCCTTCATGGTGCACGTGTTGAGTACATAGACAAAGCACCTACACCAAGTGTTCTTCTTAAAGCACTCAGTATCACAAAACCGACAATGATGGTAAGTGTACCTCTTATTATAGAAAAGATATATAAGAACAAAGTGTTACCAAAATTTACAGGCTCGTTTCTTATGCGAACACTCTATGGTATCCCATTTTTTAGAAAGAAACTTAATAAAGTTGCTGGTAAAAAACTCATAGAGACCTTTGGTGGTAGACTTCGTTTTTTTGGTATTGGAGGAGCTGGAATTTCCCCTTATGTTGAAGAGTTTTTAAAAGAGGCTGAATTCCCATACATCATAGGGTATGGTCTTACAGAGACAGCACCCCTTCTTGCTGGTACAGTTTTAGGGAAAGAGGTAAAACTTCGTTCAACGGGAACTGCTTTTCCGCATGTAGAAGTAAAAATAAAAGATCCAGACCCGGAAACAGGTTCAGGAGAGTTACTCTTTAAGTCTCCTAGTGTAATGCTTGGATACTATAAAGATGAGCAACAGACAGCGGAAGTTTTTGAAGATGGCTGGTTTAAAACAGGTGACCTTGGTTATGTTGATGAAGATGGATATATCTTCATCAATGGTCGAAGTAAGAATGTTATCATAGGGAGTGGTGGAGAGAACATCTTTCCAGAGCAGATAGAAGCGACTATAAATCAGAATGAAGTTGTTCTAGATGCACTTGTTATGATGAGAGAAGATAGACTTATCGCAAAAGTACACCTTGACTATGAACTTATAGATAAAATGTTTGAAGCAGATAACACTCCAGATGCTGCAGTAAAAGAGAAGATACATGCCCTACTTGAAGAGATGCGAAAAGATGTAAATACTAAAGTAGCTAGTTACTGTAAAATGGTGAAGTTTGTAGAGCAGATAGAGCCATTTATAAAGACACCGACGAAGAAGATAAAACGGTTCTTATATGTAGATTAAAAAGCGGATGTGAGACTTTAGTCTCACTTAAAAAGTGCAGCTAAAGCAGCAGATCCAAAAGAGGAGTTTCTACTCAGAAACTCTATAAATTAGCTTTCCAGCCAACTCCATATAAACACTCTTTTTAAGTTCTTCAACTTCTTCAAAATTACTGTAAGGGTATGAACCTATTAACTTGTCTAGAGTCTCATAATCATGTACTTCACCAAGAAGTTTTTCCATAATTGCAACACGTTGTACAAGGTTGTCAAATTCATCTTTAATAAGATCCTGACTTAAATTTGACTGGATATCCCAGTATCTTGATTGTGGTGTTCCTGCGAAGATATCATCTTCATCTTCAAAAAGTGCATCATATTTGCCCATGTAAAAATCCTTTATTTATTTTATCTATTTTGTAATTTTAGTATCTCTAGTTGAACTGTGGTTGAACAAAAGGAATTACTTGTTTTTTACGACTTAAAACACCATCTAGCCAAACTTGATTGTTTTCTAGTTTTACATTAAATGCTCTCTCTATTTTAGTAGCATCATCACTTACACAAAGCAGTTGAGAACCCTCTTTCATTATATCAGTAAGAAGAACAAGCATTGTGTGTAAACCCTCTTCCTCTTTCATAGCTACCATATCAGCATAAATCTCATCTTTTCTACTATCTAGTGCAGAGATATCAATCATCTCAAGTTGATTTACACCAACCTTGTTACCATTCATATCAAAAGCTTTATAATCTCTACTGTTTAGATCTCTAGCACTTGCACCTTCTGTTGCCGATTTTACTATAAACATATCCATAGCAAGCTTTTTATAATCTTCAATACCTGCTATTTTTGCAAGCTCTTTTACTGCTTTTGTATCTACTTTTGTACATGTTGGAGATTTGAAAATTACTGTATCACTTAAGATAGCAAGCATCATCATTCCTGCAATCTCTTTAGGTATCTCTACATTATAAGCCTGATACATCTCATATACTACAGTGTTAGAACAGCCAATAGGTCTTATCCAACACTCTAAAGGTGTATCTGTTGTTAAATCACCTAATTTATGGTGATCTACTATACCTAAAATTGTTGCTTGCATAATATCACTAGGAGCTTGAGCTTTATCTGAGAAGTCTATTAGATAAACATCTTCACCTGCTACGGAAGTTTTTAAGTCTGGAATTTTTGAAGCATATCCAAACTGTTCAAGTATAAATGCTGTCTCAGCAGAAATTTCACCTTGACGAGTTGGTATACAATCTTCACCAAGTTTATTTTTTAAATAAGAGAGAGAGATAGCCCCAATAATAGAGTCACTATCTGGACTTGTATGTCCAAAAACATAAGTTGACATTCGTATAGCCTTTAATAATTTTTTGCAATTATACTATAACTTTTATATACTTTTGAGTCTTTTTATTTTTGTTTTATACTCACCCATCATAGAGTTAATAGCTTCAATATCAAAATTATCTATATTTTCTATAAGTGTTTGAGCATATGAAACTAGCGGGGTAATATTGTATTTTTTAGCTAGAGTAGCTAACTCTCCAGCAAATACTTTCATACTATTTAAATCATTTGTTGCCACTGCTTTTAAAAAAAGTTGTGCTACACCTTTTGAGTGAAGTTGTAAAAACTCTTTTATCTCTTCTCGTTTCATATTAGAAAACTCATTTGTATTTTCTAAAGTTGACTCTACACCATTTTGCATTTGGTTAGATGTATTGAGTATTTTTATAGCTATTTTAAATAATTCTACTTTAGAGAGTGGTTTTTTTAGATGCCCCACGACATTAGCACCACCAGTCATAAAATCAATATTTTTCAGACTTGTGGATGTTAATGTAACAAGAGGTGCTTTACTCATTTTAGCTATAACTTTTGAAACAGCATTATCATCAACACTCAAAATATTTATATCAATAAATATCAAATCATATTTAGTTACAGCAAGTGATTCAATAGCCTGTCTTGGATGATCATAAGTAAATACCTTTACCGAAGAGTTAAGAAATGCATCTTTTATTATCTCTCTACTCTCATCAGTATCATCGACAACCATAATGTTAGCACCACTTGGACGGATAAGAGAAAAATCAACTTTTACACTATCCTCTTGAACGGCATCATTTGAAAGAACAATCTCTACACCACGTAAAGAGAATGTAAAAGTAGAACCTATCTCTAAACGACTATTAACTGTAATATCTCCATTCATGATTCTTGCCACTTTTCTGTTGATAGAAAGACCTAAACCGGTACCTTGAAACTCTACTTCATTAGCATTCTCACGTTTTTCGAAAATTTCAAATATCTTTTGATGATTTATAGCATCAATACCCATTCCACTATCTGTAACAACTATAGAAAAATCAAGTGTATGCTGTACTTTATCATACTTATCTACAACAACTCTTACTTTTATATATCCCTTTTGTGTAAACTTGATTGCATTATCTATAAGGTTAATTAAAATTTCTTTGATTCGTGCATCATCAACAATCAATGAGTTTGGAAGTTTTTCATCAATTTCTAAAGTAAGTTCTAATCCTTTATTAAAAGCGAGTGCTTTTTGCTCATTTACAATTAAATTAAATAAAAGATGTATATCTACTGCTTTCTCTTTTATTTCAAAAGAACCCGATTCTAATTTGGAAAGTTCAATTATATTATCCATTAAAGCTAAAAGCTTATGACCAGATGCAAAAATATTTTTTGCATATGATTGTCGTGTTTTATCCTGTAAATCATGAACTAACATATCAGCAAATGCTAAAATAGAGTTCATCGGTGTTCTAATCTCATGCCTTATATTTGACAAAAAATCATATTTTACTTGTGTTGCATCTTGAGCTATACTTTTTGTCTCTTGAATCCTCTGTTTCTGTTTTAGAACTTGCTCTTCTAAAGATTCAATTTTTTTAAGCTGCTGACGCATAAATCCAGTACTCTGTATCTCTTCTTTTTCTTTAAGACGTTCTTTTAAATCTAACACTTCTTTGTCTAGTTGAGAAACTCTCGTCTGAGACTCTTGAAGCTCTGTTTCAAGCTCTTTTATTTTTTTAGAACTTTTAGGTAAAATATTATTTATGAACATACATCAGCTTCAACTATCTCTTTAAATGATTCTAAATGGTCACTAAAAAGTTGCACAAGTCTTGGATCAAATTTAATACCACTTAATTTTATGATATGACTTGCCGCTTCTTCAAAACTCCATGCTTTTTTATAAACTCTTTCCTGTGTTAAGGCATCTAATACATCAGCAATAGCAACTATACGAGCAAAGATATGTATCTGTTCCCCTTTTATTCCACGAGGATATCCACTCCCATCATAATTTTCATGATGCTCATATGCAATCACCTTTGCAGCCTTTATAATTTTTCTATCAGATTTTTTTAAAATTTTTATCGCATGAGCGGGATGCTCTTGCATAATAGCAAACTCTTCATCAGTCAGTTTTCCTGGTTTATGAAGAATTTTATTGTCGATAAATATCTTTCCAATATCATGGAGAGGTGCTGCTAGACAAAGAGTCTCTACTTCATAAGAGATTAAGTTTCCTTCTAATAAACCTAACTGTTTAGATATATTCGCCACACGCTTAACATGACATGCCGTTTCACCACTATCCGCTTCCATTATTTCTGTAAGCATATAAATAATCTCTTTTTGAGAGAGCTCTAAATCAGTATAATGTTTAGTTTTAACTACATCTATTTCATTATTAAGCTTTTTATTGTCACGTTTTAACTCTCTTCTATATCTATAAAGTTCTAAGTGGTTTGCAACTCTGGATTTAAGTTCTACTGCATGAAAAGGTTTTGTTACATAATCAACTGCACCTATATTAAATCCCTCTTCAATGGAATTTATATCTACCCTTGCTGTTAAAAATATTATAGGTGTATCTTGGATTACTGGAGAGTTTTTAATTATTTTTGCAAGCTTAAAACCATCAATCCCTGGCATCATTACATCAAGAAGCAAGAGATCAAAACGCTTTGTTTTTATTATATCTATCGCTTGTTGGCCATTGAGGGCAAAAGAAAAATTATAGCTGTCATTTTTTAGTATACTAATTGCAACTTTTATATTCTCACTAACATCATCAACAATAAGTATCTCATATTTATTATTCATTGCAATCCAATTTATCTAAATTATTCCATCTTATTATACAACTATTTATCCAATAGTATGCAGTGCTAACTCTTTTTTAAGATATTCACCTGTAAATGAGCCTGTTTTTTCATGTGTAGCAGCTAATTCTTCAGGAGACCCTTCTGCAATAATAAGTCCACCCCCACTTCCACCTTCAGGTCCCATATCTATAACATAATCTGCATTTTTAATCATATCTAGATTATGTTCTATAATGAGCATAGAGTTACCTAACTCTACAAACTTATGAAGTACATTTGTTAGTCTATCAACATCTGCAAAATGAAGTCCCGTTGTCGGTTCATCTAAAATATAGAGTGTTTTTCCTGTATCTTTACGACTTAACTCTTTTGCAAGTTTTATACGTTGTGCTTCACCACCTGAGAGTGTCACAGCGTTTTGTCCTAGAGTTATATAACCAAGACCAACATCAACAAGTGTTTTCATTTTTAAATTTATTTTAGGGATAGGTGCAAAAAATTCATACGCTTCATCAACACTCATAGCAAGTACATCAGCAATTGTTTTCCCTTTGTAAAAGACTTCTAAAGTCTGTTCATTATAACGAGTTCCATGACACGTATCACACTTGACTAAAATATCCGGTAAGAAATGCATCTCTATCTTTATCTCACCCTCACCTTGACACTTCTCACAACGACCACCTTTGACATTAAAACTAAAACGCGATGTTGTATATCCTCGTATCTGAGACTCTTTTGTTTGACTAAAGAGATTTCGTATTTCATCCATTACACCTGTATAGGTTGCAGGGTTTGAACGAGGAGTA
The DNA here is from genome assembly GCA_027063505.1 of Sulfurimonas sp. Lineage (GTDB taxonomy): Bacteria > Campylobacterota > Campylobacteria > Campylobacterales > Sulfurimonadaceae > Sulfurimonas. The sequence goes on along the minus strand of JAMORO010000038.1, from coordinate 47,780 downwards.
CGGCCTATAGGACTCTGATCAAGATAAATAACCTTATCCACATTCTCTAGTCCAGTTATCTCGACACCTGCCACCTTATTTACTTTCCTTGCATGATTTAAAAGTTCACGAGCAGTTGGCAGTAATGTTTGAAGCATCAGTGAACTTTTACCACTTCCACTTACACCGGTGATACAGACAAAGTTATTAAGTGGAATTTTTGCACTAAGGTTTTCTATATTGTTAAGAGTGACATTTTTAATCTCGATAAATTTATCTTGTTTACGTCTATAGAAGTACTCTATCTGTTTACGACCATAAAGATAGTCAGCAGTCAGAGTTTTTGCCTTTTTCAGTTTTTCTAATGTTCCAGAGAAGACAACATTACCACCAAACTTTCCAGCACCCTCACCAATATCAATAATAAAGTCTGCGTTTTCAATAGTCTCTTTATCATGCTCTACAACTATGACACTATTACCCTTCTCTTGAAGAGAACGAAGTGTTCTTATGAGTTTAAGAGTATCACGTTCATGTAGACCGATACTAGGCTCATCAAGAACATATAAAACACCCGTTAAACCAGAACCTATCTGCGATGCTATACGAATACGTTGTGCTTCACCACCAGAGATAGTTCGAGCATCTCGACCAAGAGTAATATAACCAAGACCAACATCATGTAAAAAGTATAAACGCTCACGTATCTCATTTAAAATAGGAGCTGAGATTTGAACATCTTTTGCATCCATATATTTAAAATGCTCTTCATCTGCAAACCACTCATAAGTTTTACTAATTGGCATTTTTAAAAGATCAGCTATACCTTTCTCCCCCACACGCACCGCTAAACTCTCACGTTTAAGACGATGTGATTCACAGATGTTACAGACCTTTTCACTCATATAGTCTGCTAACTCTTTTTCATCTTTGAACATATCGTAGGCTATACGGATTATTCCAGGAAAAAGGCGTTTTACCTCATGTTTTTTCCAAAGAAAAGTTACTTCTTCAATATTTCCATGAAGTATCGCTTTTTTCTGGTGCTCCTCTAGCTCTGAGTAAGGAACTGTAATATCTATCTTATTATGAGCACAAAAACCTTTTAAAAATGTGAAGTAGTAGCCTTTGTTAAAGCCATAAACAATTTTTACAGCACCCTTCTCTATACTTAAGTCTTGATCTATAATTTTATCTTGATCTAGTGCATAACGAAGTCCTAAACCATCACACTCAGGACATGCTCCCTTAGGTGAATTAAAAGAGAAAGAGAGTGGTTCAAGAGGATCAAAACTTATCTTACAATCAAAACATGCATTGTGTTCTGAGTAGTGCATATGTGCTTTACAATCTAACTCTTTATGGTTTAATATCTCAATTTCAAGCTCACCATAACTCTCTTTTAAAGCCTTCTCAACATCAGCAGCAATTCTCTCTTTGTTCTCTTCTTTAACTACAACTCTATCTACTACAACTTTGATAGTATGCTTCTTCGTTTTAGAGAGTTCTATCTCTTCATCTAAACGTACCATTACACCATCTATCATTGCACGTACATAGCCTTTATGAACAAGTGACTCTAGCATATCTGCATAAGAACCCTTCTTCTCTCTTACAAGTGGAGCGAGCAGAACAAGTTTCGCACCTTCTGGTAGTTTTGCAACTTCACCAATAATATCTGAAGCAGACATCTGAGAGATAACTTTATGACATTTATGACAATGCTGTACTCCAACACGAGCAAAAAGAAGTCTAAAGTAGTCATATATCTCTGTAATAGTCCCCACTGTAGAACGTGGGTTTTTAGAAGTTGTTTTTTGGTCAATAGCTATAGCAGGAGTAAGTCCCTCTATCTTATCAACATCAGGCTTACCAACACGATCAAGAAACTGTCTTGCATAAGAGGAGAGAGACTCCATATAACGGCGTTGCCCTTCAGCATAAAGAGTATCAAATGCTAGTGTAGATTTTCCACTTCCACTAATACCTGTCATAACAACTAACTCATTCTTTGGTATAACTAAGTTTATATTTTTTAAATTGTTCTCTTTTGCACCCGTAATCGTAATAACATCTTTTTTTCTCAAATTAACTATCCTAAAATTATATAAATATTCTTTGTATTAAATATACTACTACAGCTAAGTAAAAAGCTACAAGTAGATTTTTTTGTAAGTTTGAACATACAGTGTCTTTTAACATTATACCTACATAAACACCAATCAAAGAAGCCATTCCTATAATTATGCCACTTTTATACTCAACATCTCCTTCTAGAGAGTGGGAGATAAGACCTGATATAGAGGAAAAAACAACAAAAAAGAGTCCAGAAGAGATGGCTTTTTTTAAAGGAACATGCAAGAAACCAACTAATATTGGAACAAGTATAATACTACCACCAACCCCAATTGTCATACTTAAAGCCCCCAAAGGGACCCCTATGCTAAAAAGGGTTAAACTCTTTACTTCTCTTTGATCTCTATGCTCTTTTGTTTTAAAAAACAGCCTAATAAGTGCAAATATGGCAAAACTTAAAAAAAGTACTTCTAAAGATTTTGCTGTAAAATATGAAGCGATATAACCACTCAGTAGTGCTCCTAAAAAACCACCTAAACCAATGATTAGTACCATAGGAATATCTAAGTTTCCTTTTTTATTATTTAAATAACTACCAAAAATAGAACTAAAAACCATCTGAACTACTGAAATACCTATAGCATCTTTTATCTCATAACCTAGGACTAAAAGTAAAGGCACTAAAATAGTTCCACCCCCTATTCCAAAAAAACCAGATAATATACCAACAATAGACCCAAGCAGTATAAGTTCTAACATCTTACTCCATAAATATTTTACGAATTATAGCATTTAATTTTGCTTTGTGTTTTGTTAAAGTATAATCTATGACAATAATGGTAAGGGTATAAAATGTTAACAAGTATTGAAAAAGCAACACGAAACTTCTGTATCCATCAGATACGAGATGAACATTCTATAAAAGATGGTGTTTCAAAAAAGAAAACACTCATCGCTTATATAGACATAGATACAGTAAATGGACATAAACATCGAGTCTATATCGCTTCAGATGAATCATTTATGCAGAAAATTTCGCTTCTTTTCTTAGAAGAGACTGAGAGCGATGAAGAGACACTCATTGATATGACTTTAGAGACAGCAAACCTAATTATAGGAAGTGCAAAAGTGATTGCAGAAGAAGCGAATGAAAATCCTTACACTATAAATACACCTCATTTTGAAAAGTTTGGAACATTTGACTTTGCTTATGATAGTGCAAAAACTCTCTCAATAGGCGATAATGAAATAAGTATTGCAATTAAGGAACTCCATGACTAGAAAATACAATGCAGCACATGAAACTCCTTTTGATGAAGATAAAGAACTTTCATGGATGGACTACTCGGGAATACTTGATATGGAAGTTGAATTTGTATCAGACCTTGGGGAGACACAACTCACTGTTAAAGAGATTCTCAAACTTGAAAAAGGGTCAATTATAGACCTAAAAAAACCTGCTGGAGAATCTGTTGAATCTTATGTAAATGGACGTATTTTGGGAAAGGGTGAAGTTATGGTTTATGAAAAAAATCTTGCTATTCGTATAAATGAAGTACTCGACTCAAGTGCTGTCTTATATCACCTTTCAAAAGAGCGTTTATGATTAAATACCTTCTAATCTTTTTACTTCCTCTCTCTCTCTATGCTTCTAAAATCCTAAGCTACAATATTTATGAACGAAGTGATAGAGCGGATGTCATGATTACATTTGACACACCCTATACTGGTGTTATCAAACAGAGTATAGGAAAGAACAGAATAGTTATCAAACTTGGTGATGCAACTATTGAATCTTCTAAAATAAAAAGAGTAAACTCTGATTTTTTACACTCTCTCACAATTACACCTCTAAAAAATAGAATTCAGATACTAGCCACTGTTTCTCCAAATGTTAGACTTATTGCTAGTAAAACTGCAGATGCTTATGGTTTAAGACTTCGTTTTACAAAAAAAACCCTATCACATAAAAAGAGTACAGACAGTGCTACTCCAAACCTCTCTTCTCTCCCAACAAAAAAAGGGACAGAGATATCTACAAGTTACTACATAGTTGTTGGAATGTTACTCATTGGTATCATTGTTCTTTTAATTTTAAAAAAGAAAATTATTACCAAAAATGAGAGTAAAAAACAGAGTAGCTGGCTATTTAATGAGAATAATAAAGATGCACAAGAGAACTCTTTAAAAAACGAGAAAACAGTAGCAAACTTTACACAAACTGATAAAAATGTTTCTATTAGATTTCAAAAAAATATTAACAGTTCAAATAGTGTTGTAATGCTTGATTTTGGAGATGAGAGCTATTTAGTATTAATGGGTAATAGTAATATTTTACTTGATAAATTTAAAGAGAACAAACCCTCTTCTCAACAGGAGTTTGACAGTATCCTTCAAGAGAGAAACCAGGAGTTAGAAGATTTTTTAGGTACCCCAAATAGAGAGGAAGATAATTTTAAAAAAGAGCCTCTTCAAGCATATAAAGAGAGAGCTGCATCACTTATATATAGTGATGAGGCTTAAACCTTTTGAGAGTCTTTAAAACGCTCTTTTAAGAGCTTTTTTACTACATTAACATTTGCTAGTGTCATTTCATAAGAGTCATCCATCTGTTTATTGATATGAAAGACTTCAGTTACAGTAATTCCATAAGGATCTTTTTTCTCTTTAGAAACTTTTGAATCTTCTATAGTGTAGAGATAAAGCTTTTTACGTCCAGTTTGAAGATAATATGTTAAATAGATCTCATCAGAGTGCTTTTTCTCTAAAGCAACAATAACTCTTTGATCCTCTTTATACTCATCAGTTAAGTTAAGTAATTTTTTTGCATCTATAATAGTAAGATACCCAACATAAAATTTATTATATAGATCATGATATCGCTGTATTTTAGGGTTCATTAAAAAGTTTAAATCAACTATATGTTTCTTATGAGAATGGAGAGTCTTAGTAATCCAACTCATAGTATTATAGTATCTAAAAGGATGTAGTTTTAGCTCATGTGCTTCTATCATTCCTTTACCATTTATTTTCTCTTTAGGCTGAAGCTTTCGCTTCTCTTTAGAAGTAATATACTCTAAAACATTCTCTGCACAAAACTCTTTTGTAAACCATACTTTACAGTAGTCAGGAAACTGTTTAGCACCTGTAGCACCATCATTTAAAATAATTAAAGATTTGATAACATAATTTGGAAAAATAATCTCTAAAAGTGCTTTTTTCTTCCGTAATCTTCGGCGAAGTTTTAATACAGACTTTACTAAAGTCATCTCAACAAAATAAAGTTCATTCTCTGTTGTAACAAACATAGCATCAAACTCACTAATCTCACGAGACTTAGTTCTGTAAACTATCTGCTCTTTTTCACTTATAGAGAGTGTATTTGCATAAGCTTTATGCTTATTTTGATGAAAACCTTTCAAAACAAACTTTTCAATATAGTCATTCTTTTGTGCATAACGCAGAAGTTTCTCATAAATAAAATTTTCAAAAACTTCTCCCTCAAAAGAGCGAAAAGAGCTAAGATAAGAGGGATCATCAAATTCAATCCCTTTATCAATTAATGAAAGTAAATGTTTAGTATTATAATCATAATGAAAAAGGTTATCAGAGATATCACCATTTTCTAAATTTCTTATCGATTTACTGATGTCTAAATTTGAATCGTATGACATCTATGCAAACTCCCCATTTCTAAAAAAGTCATCAATAACTCTTCTGAAATCTTTAATATCGCTAATATGGTTTACTTCATCACGCAGTTTTGAAGCCCCTCTATACCCTTTAGAATAAGTATGAGCATGCTTTCTAAACATAGGAATACCATGAGCACCATAAAATGACACCATCTTATCTAAGTGTTCCATAATGATCTCATGTTTTAATGCAAAATCAATATGTGCCTCACCTGTTTTAAGCTGGTGAAAAATCCATGGAGCACCAACTGCACCACGACCTATCATAATTCCATCAGCTCCAGTATGTTCTAGTACCCATTGTGCCTTCTCGTAAGAGTCAATATCTCCATTCGCTATAACAGGAATATTCACCGCGTTTTTAATCTCTGCAATAGCATCATAATCAACAGCAGATTTAAACTTTCCTGCTCGAGTACGACCGTGAACTGCTAAAAAATCTGCACCACTATCTTCTACCATTTTTGCAATATCAATATGATTTTTTTCTTCAAATCCAAGACGTATTTTTACACTTGTCATAGACTTGTTTGATGTCTCTTTTATAGTTTTAATAATATCTCCCATCAGAGGAAGATTTAATAGAAGTGAACTACCACTCCCATGTCCTACAACTTTAGGCACAGGACAACCACAGTTAAGATCTAAGATATCAATTCCATCATGCTCGTTAAGTACTTCTACCGCTCGTTTTGCCATATCAACTTCAGAAGCAGCTATTTGAACAGAGTAAGGATCTTCATTGGGAGATTTTTCTAACATATGGAGTGTTTTTTCAGAGCCGTGTGCAAGTGCATTTGAACTTAACATTTCACTTACAGTAAGATCGGCCCCAAATTTTTTCACTACACTTCGAAAAGGAAGGTCAGTAAATCCAGCCAAAGGAGCAAGGACATAAAGAGGGTTATCGAAGGAGAGTTTTTTTAGCATAGATTATACAAATAGTTCTATGCTAAAGTGTTTATTACATGCTTTTAAAGCACGATATGCTTTAAAGTTTTGGTATTCACTATCTTGAGAATTTTCTAAGATTTCATCTGCAGGAGATAACATCTCTAAGTCAAAAAGAGTATAAAGATATGCAGGAGTAACTTCTTCATTCTCTTCACTTAACATTTCAAAAAGTTTAATTCTCTGTTCAGGAATCATACCACCCATTGCAATAACAGAAGAGAGTTTAATATAATCTTTTTCATTTAAAGAGATTGAAGATATAAAAGAGACAAGTACTTCATTACTAATTTCTAAAGTATTTTCATCTGCATTCACCCGTGCCAAAATATTATATAAAGACTCTTTATTTAAAAGTGTTTTATACTTTTCAATATTTTGTAAAGATGCTCTTTTCGTATATGCTACAAATGCTTCTTGACGAAGTACATCTGCATATTTCGTTGAGTTTGAAAGAATAGACTCAGCAGTTAGTTCACCTGATTTTAATTTATTTCGCTCATTTTGAATAATAAGTTCATTTGTTTCAAGTAAATTAAATGCTTTAAGATCAACTACCTCTCCATTTTTTACACCATCAATAAGTTTTAAAACACTATCAATTTTCTCATTCTTTACTCGCCCCTTAAGATCTGAGATTGGAAAGAGTGCTGTGTTTTCAAGCAGTGTACCAAGAAGCTTATATCTATCAGTTTTAAATGTATAGCTTCTACTTTTTTTATTTAGATATGTATCTACAATTAAATCAATAATTTTCTCATAATCTTTTTCATATTTACGAAGACTTATCTTTCCAAGAAGTGAATAGAATGACATATGAAGTACACTTGCAATATAAAGTATAAAAACTGGTACTACAACCCATAATGCAATAGAGAGTGCAGGCAGGGGAATACCGAAGAAATCAAGAGTCATTGTCTCCTGTGTCACATATGAGTAAACATACCCACCTACTAAAATTATAAGTATAAATGCAGCTACCGTATATCTTTTTATAAACATTATGAAATCCTTCTACTATTTAGATTTTTCTACTATCTCTCTACAATCAATACAATAAATTGCATGAGGTTTTACTTTTAAGCGTTGAAAACCAATATCATCTTCACACATTTCACAGATACCGTAGTCACCTGTAGTCATCTTAGCTAAAGTAACTTCAATTTCCTCTAACTCTTGTTCTTGTTGCTGAACAATTGCACTCTCAACCATAGAGTTATTATTGACTGATGCATGATCACCTTCATCATTTAACTCTAACGAGTTTAATTGATTAAGTTCACTATTTACACTATCAATATTCTTAGTGATCTGTTCCTTACGACTCTCTAGTATCTCTTTAAAATAACTTAACTCACTTGCTTGCACGTATCTTCCCTTTTTTATTTATGATATGGATGGTTAGTTAAAATAGAAAACCCTCTATATATTTGCTCTAGCAGAACCGCTTTTGCAATTTTATGACTCATTGTAATTTTACCTAAACTGATAACTTGATTACTTTTTTTTAAAAAATCATCTTCAAATCCATAAGCACCGCCTATGAAAAATTTAACTGACATCTTACCATCTAAAAGCTTACTAAACTCATAACTATCGATTATTTTTCCATCAGGGTGTAATGTTACACTATAACCTGATGATAAATGTGATTCTAAAGCCTTTGTATAAGCCCGCTGTGATGCATCTGGGGAAATAGTGTGTGCTTTTGTTACATCTTTATTGAAAATTTCAATATCTTTAACATTTGCGAAACGAGATGTCATCTTTAATAACTCTTTATAAAGAGGATCATAAATAGTTTTCTCTTTTTTAGCAATACTTATTATTTCAATATTCATGAAAATAGACCACTACCGATAACACTGTAGGTAACATGAGAAAATGTATCATCAAGTTTTACACCACCAATTGCAGCTACTAAATGAGTCGATTTTGAAGCGATAGTATCAAGTGAATCGCCAAGTATTCCTTGAATATCTTTCTTAGTGCTAGTACTTCTATATGCTCCTAAACCAATGTAGTTTAACTCCAAAGAGTTAGCCTCTAAAACCTCTTCTTCATTGTGTGTTGATATTCCTAAAATTTTATCTTCAGTCACAACACTACGAAGAATCTTAATAGCCTTTGTAATATCAGGATCAATTGCATGAAGATCCTCTTGACCTAAATGAACACCATCACAATACTCTATCAGTTCATATGCATCATTCACTATTAAAAAACCATCGTATATTTTTCTTATATGAATAAGCTGCTGCTTTATGTAAGCTATATCTGCATTTTTATTACGGTATTGAATAATTTCAGCACCATTCTCTTTTGCAAGTGTTATATACTCATCAACACTAACACCTCTTGAATCAAGCATATCTTGATCACAAAGGGCATAAAGTTTCATCTACTTAAGCCACTTCACGTTTTAAAAGTGTAAAGAGGTCAGAAAGAGTCTTTTTAAGCTCATTACGGTTAACAATCATATCTACAGAACCTTTTTCTAGTAGAAACTCTGCACGCTGAAAACCATCTGGAAGCTCTGAACCAATAGTTTGTTCAATTACACGCTGCCCAGCAAATCCAATAAGTGCACCAGGTTCAGCAATAATTATATCTCCAAGTGTTGCAAAGGATGCAGAAACACCACCCATTGTAGGATCAGTAAGCACTGAAATATATGGAAGATTATTATTTGCTAACTTCGCTAAGGCTGCTGAAGTCTTACTCATCTGTAGAAGTGAAAATGTTGACTCTTGCATACGAGCACCACCAGAAGCAGATAGGATAACAAGTCCCTCTCTATTTTCAATAGAACGATTAACTGCACGAACAATTTTTTCACCCTCAACAGAACCAAGGCTTCCACCCATAAAAGCGAAGTCAAAGATAACTACCTGAACAGCAACTCCATTCATTTTACAACTTCCTGCGACTACAGATGATTTTCTTCCTGTTTTTGCGAAACCCTCTTCAATTCTTTTCTTGTAAGGTTTTTTATCCACAAATTTAAGTGGATCTACAGGCTCTAAGTTTCCATCATGTTCAACAAAAGTACCTTCATCCGCTAAAAGTGCAATACGCTCTTTTACACCAATACGAATATGATAGCCACACTTTGGACATACATAGTTCTGGTTTGCAACTTCTTTATAGTACATAGTTGAGTGACAAGACTTACACTTAATCCAGTGCGAAGCAGCTTCCTCTTTTACAGGTTGTTTATTATCAAATGTTTTATTAAATAGGTCAAGTAGGTTCAAAAAAAATCCTTAGTTTATATATAGCTTTTATTATAGCTAATTTATACTAACTTTAAAGATTTTTCATGATTAAATTATGAAAGAATTGAGGAGAGTTTTACTATTTTCTACTCATATGAGAAATAATAACTTGCACCTAAGTAAAAAGTCTGCATATTATCAAATTCTACTTTTGCTAATGTTCCCTCTTGTGAACCAGTCTCTTTAAAGTATTTATACCCTAATTCTATAGCCCAATTATCAGCAAACTCAAAGAGAGCACCTGCTTCTACACCATAATGTAAACCATTTAGTCTATTAGAGTTTGTTTCAAAAAGAGTATATCCAATAAGAGGACCAACAAAGAGGCTTATCCCACTTGTCGATATTGGAAAAAGTAGATCATATGCCATAGTAAAAGAACCAGCACTCTTCACAGTATCGGATTTATTTAAAAGTTGAAACGAAGCACTAAAACGAGCATAATCATCATACTTGTGACCAAGAGTAAGTGTTACTTCTTCCCCATCAGTTTTTCCCTTAGCAGTAACGGCACCAGTTGATGTAGAATATGTTTTAATATTAGACTGACCACCACTTAGTGTTACATAATCGTTATTTTGAGAGGCCATTAAACTAGCAGCTAAGAGAGTAAGTAATATTATTTTTTTCAATATAAGTCCTAATTGTTTTATAATTAGATTTTATCTCTATTGTTCTTATAATAGACTGAAGGTGTTGTTTATATGAAGAGTAGTTTTACCTCAAAAGAGGTAAAACTGTAAATGTAGTATCTATTTTAAAAGAGAATTTGTAATGCTTCTTGCAGCTTCACGACCATCATAAGCAGCCGTTACAACAAGATCTGCACCACGGAAACAGTCACCACCAGCATAGATACCAGCAGTTGAAGTTTCATGAGTCTCTTCGTTAATAATAATCCCACCCCAAGAGTTAGTCTCGATGCCATTCTCTGCTAAAAAAGAGGGAACAACAGGATCAAACCCTAGTGACATTATAACAACATCTGCATTTACACGTGTTTCAGAGCCTTTCACTTCTTCCATACGTTGACGACCATCTTCACCTTTTGCACCAAGTGTAGTTTTCACATACTCAACTGCTATAGCGTTTCCAGCTTCATCAAGAATAATCTCTTTTGGAGATGCTAAGAAAGTAAAGTCTACACCCTCTTCCATAGCATTTTTATACTCTTTTTTAGACCCTGGCATATTTAACTCATCACGACGGTAGAGACATGTAACAGACTTTGCACCCTCACGTTTTGCAGTACGAAGACAATCCATAGCAGTATCACCACCACCAATAACTACAACATCTTGATCTTTGAAGTCAAACTTTTTCTCATAACTTATTTTAAAGTTTTTCTTTTGAATATTTGTTAAGTAGTCCATTGCTGCATAAACATTAGAAGCTTGTTCACCTACAAGACCAGCAGATTTTGCTTTAGTTGCACCAACACCAATAAACATAGCATCATGAGCATTTGCAATCTCTTCAAAAGTTTTATCTTTTCCAACTTCACAGTTAAGCTCTAGCTTCATTCCTGCTTCCATTAAAAGGTCAACACGTCGTTCAACAATCTTTTTGTCAAGTTTAAAGTTAGGAATACCATATGTTAGAAGTCCACCCGCTCTGTCAGCTCTTTCATACATAGTCACACCAACACCTGAACGTAAAAGATAAGTAGCAACGGAGAGTCCAGCAGGACCTGAACCAATAACTGCTACTTTTTTATCACTCGTAATACCTGGAAAATTAGGAGTGAGTCCTGCACGAAAACCCTCTTCTGTAATGTGAGTCTCAATACTACCAATAGTAATAGCACCATGACCATCATTGAGAGTACAGTCACCCTCACAGAGTCTATCATGAGGACAGACACGACCCATTACTTCAGGGAAAGGTGAAGGCTCATTAGAGAGTTTAAATGCAAACTCTAAATCTTTCTCAGCGATTGATTTTAACCACTGAGGAATGTAGTTATGAAGAGGACATTTGTTTAGACAAAATGGATCTCCACACTGTATACATCTATCACTCTGACTTGCTGCATCATCACGATCAAATACTTCATATATCTCACCAAAATCTTTAGTTCGCTCAACGACTAATCTTTTTGATGGGTCAATTCTTTCTGTTGTTAAAAATTCTCTCATAATTATTAGTCTCCATTCTCTAAGTTAAGTGGTAGTTTCGTTAAGTTTTTCGGTTTTACTAACCAGAAGTTACGAACTTCAACACGGAAGCTTTCAAGTAACTCTTTGGCTTTCTCACTTCCTGTTTCAACTACATAGTCTTTAAGAAGACGTTTAAGATAGTGACGAGCTTCATCACCCTCATCTGTATCAATTCTTACTGCTTCAACAAGTTCGTGGTTTACATTTTCAACAAACTTATGCTCTTTGTCATAAACAAAACCAACACCACCTGTCATACCAGCACCAAAGTTGATACCTGTCTGACCCAGAATCACGACAACACCACCTGTCATATACTCACAAGCATTATCTCCAGTTCCTTCAACTATAGCAAAAGCACCAGAGTTACGAACTGCAAAACGCTCACCTACTGAACCAGAAATGTAAAGCTTACCACCAGTTGCACCATAAAGACAAGTGTTACCACCAGCTGCAAACTCTTCACCCTCATTTTTAGAAGTAATGATGATTTTACCACCGTTCATACCCTTACCGATGTAATCATTTGCTACACCATCTAAGTATATAGAGACACCAGGAGCTATAAATGCACCAAGAGCTTGACCGGCTACACCAGTAAGGTTAATTTTAATAGTATCAGGTTTAAGACCTTCATCACCATAATACTCTGCAATCTCACCAGATACTAATGCACCAAAACTACGGTGAACATTTTTAATCTCTCTATGAATTCTAATAGGTTGATCAGGAGATTTAATAGCAACCATAGCCTCTTTAAGAACATCTTTCTCGAAACTATTATCATCAAAAGGATGGTTAAATGGTTGTTGATGTGTATTTACACCCTCTTCTTGGTGAAGTACTGAAGAGAAGTCAAATTTTTGAGCAAATTTATCATCTTTCACTTTAAGAAGATCAACACGACCTATCATCTCTTCCATAGTTTTATAACCAAGTTCTGCCATAATCATACGAATATCTTCAGCAAGCAGTGTAAAGTAGTTGATAACTTGATCAACATGCCCTTTAAAAAACTCTTCACGAAGTTTTTCGTTTTGTGTTGCAATACCTACAGAACATTTATTTACATGACAGATTCTAAGCATTTTACAACCAACGATAGTAAGAACACCTGTACCAAAGGCAAAAGACTCAGCACCAAGAAGTGCAGCTTTTACAACATCAAGACCAGATTTTAGTCCACCATCAGTCTGTAGTTCAACTAAACCACGAAGATTATTTGCTTTGAGAGCATTATGAGCTTCTGAAAGTCCTAACTCCCATGGATTACCAGCAAATTTCAGTGAAGTAAGAGGTGCAGCACCAGTCCCACCATCACCACCAGAGATGATAATTTTATCAGCATAAGCTTTTGCTACACCTGCAGCAATAGTACCAACACCAACAGTTGAAACAAGCTTAACAGCAACACGAGCCTTAGGGTTAACCTGTTTCATATCAAAGATAAGCTGTGCTAAATCCTCAATAGAGTAGATATCGTGATGAGGAGGAGGTGAAATAAGTGTAACACCAGGAACAGTATGACGAAGTTTTCCGATTAACGGAGTAACTTTGTGACCTGGAAGTTGTCCACCCTCACCCGGTTTAGCGCCTTGTGCAACTTTAATTTGAATCTCTTCAGCTGAACGAAGATAAGCAGGAGTAACACCAAAACGACCAGAGGCCACTTGCTTAATTTTAGAAACTCTCTCAGTTCCAAAACGAGCTTTATCTTCTCCACCCTCACCAGAGTTAGACTGAGCACCAAGACGGTTCATAGCGATAGCGATAGTCTCATGTGCTTCAGGAGAGATAGAACCAAGACTCATTGCCGCTGATGCGAAACGTTTAAAAATCTTCTCTTTTGACTCTACTTCTGAAATATCAATAGATGGTTTATCAGACTTAATTTCAAAGAAATCACGAATAAACTTCAGACCACGTTTATTTACAAGGTCACGAAGAACATCGAAATCCTCTTTTTTACCACTATCTGCCATTTTATGAATAGCATGAATAACAGCAGGACCAAAGTCGTGATGCTCTTGTCCTGTATAAAATTTATAGTATCCACCAATATTCAGTGGGAAAATTTTCTTAAAGCCATCATTTTTAAATGCAGACTTATGGAATTTTTCTATTCTCTCATCTATATCTTCATAAGTAAGACCAGCAATAGAACAGTGAGAAGTTTCAAAACACTCTTCTACTATCTCTTCACTTAGACCCATAACATCAAAAAGACCTGAGTTTCTATACGATGCAATAGTCGCAATACCCATTTTTGACATAATTTTTAAAAGACCACTATTTAATGCTGTATGAACTGCTTTATAAGCTTCAGGACAAGTTAATTTAATAGCTTTAGATTTTGCAAGTTGTGATGCAACTGTTGCAAAAAGTACATTTGGATAGACAGCAGATGCACCATACCCAATAAGAACTGCAGCTGAGTGAGAGTCTATAACCTCACCAGTAACAGCAATCATAGATACAAGGTGGCGAATTTTCTCTTTAAGAAGTGCAATGTTTAAACGCCCAATAGCCATAGCCATTGGTATAACTTTCATCTCTGCAGAAAATTCAGCATCATCTAAAATAACTATACGAATTCCATCATTTTTAACGGCATTTATAACTTTAGTAACAAGAGCATCAAGGGAACTTTTAAGATCATTTTTATAAGCTGTTGAGAATGTGCTATTATGGTAAAAGGCTTGGTATCTTGGTGAACTTTTATCTCCAAAAGATTTAAGAACTTCTAGTTTTTCACCTGTAATAATAGGACTAATAGATTTTAATCTATGTGCATGAGTAGGAATTTCATTTAAGATATTATGAACTTCTCCAAAACCAGTATTAAGACTCATAACAACTTTTTCACGGATTGGATCAATCGGTGGATTTGTTACTTGTGCAAATTTTTGTTTGAAATAATCTGTAAAGTTACGTTGTTTATCAGAAAATGCTGCCAAAGGAGTATCATCACCCATAGATCCAACAGCTTCTTTACCATCTTTAATCATCGGCTCAATTACTTGCTCAACAATCTCTTGTGTTACATTGAAAAATTTCTGTTTTCTAACAAGCTCATCTTCATCCATCTCTTCACGAGATGTATACTGCTCTTCAATATGCTCTTGAAGATAGATCATATGCTCATTTAACCACTTCATATAAGGGTTAGAACCCTTTAAGTAATCATCAATTTGATTTGACTTAAGAAGTTTTCCAAACTTAAGATCAAGACCTAGCATCTCACCTGACTGTAGACGTCCACGCTCTTTGATATCCTCTTCTGCAATATCTACAACACCATACTCAGAAGCAATTAAAAGGTTATCATCTTTAGTTACGATGTACTTTGAAGGTCTTAAACCATTTCTATCAAGAACACAACCTATATAACGACCATCAGTAACACTAAACGCTGCTGGACCATCCCATGCTTCAAACACTGTTGAGTGGTACTCATAAAATGCACGAAGTTCTGGATCCATATGAGGAGCATTTTGCCAAGCAGAAGGAATAACTGCACGAACAGCTTTAAAGAAATCCATACCATTTACTATAAGAAACTCAAAAAAGTTATCTGCACTTGCAGAGTCTGAAGAGTTTAGTTGTAGTATAGGAAGAATTCTTTGAATCTCCTCATCTGTAAATACATCTGACTTAATAGATTCAGATTTAATCTCTACATTTATACGGTTACCTTCAACAGAGTTAATCTCACCATTATGTGCAACTGCACGGAAAGGTTGTGCTAAACGCCACTCTGGAAGTGTGTTAGTTGAGAAACGTTGGTGAAAAAGTGAAAAACTAATTTTAAATGACTCATCTTGAAAATCTTTATAAAACTCTTTAATATGCGTTGGCATAACAAGACCTTTATATGAGAGCACTTTAGAACTCATAGATGCGATATAAAAATCTCTATCTTCTATAAGTTTATGTTCTGCTTCTTTACGAGAGAGATACAGAAGTGCATCAAATCTATTTGTAGCCATAATAGAGTTAGGAGTGATAAAGAGTTGCATAATATTTGGAAGTGAAGCAATTGCTTGATCTCCAAGTGCATTTATATCAACAGGAACTTCACGGCGAAGAACAATTTTAAGGTCATTGTTTGCACAGATAGCTTCTAAAACATCTATATGTGCCATATCTTTTGTAAAAACAGAAGCTACTGCAAATTGACTTGAAAGTTCAACACCTGCTTTTGCTGCCTCTTTAACCATAAACTCTGTTGGCATAGAGAGTAGAAGTCCACTTCCATCACCAGTTTTTCCATCTGCTGCAACTGCACCACGGTGCATCATACGCTCTAGTGCTGTAACAGCATCATCAAGAACCTTGTGAGAGGCCTTGTTTTTGATGTTGGCAACGAGACCAAAACCACAGTTATCTTTAAATGATCTCAGTAAATCATGATGTTCAACCATTGTAACTCCTAAAATTATTAATTTCTAATAAATTCTGCATAAATTTAAGTTAACTTTAAACAAAGTTAGTCTATTTAGAGAATAAGTGTTACATTGTATCTAGTAAAGGTTTAAAAAAGCATAATAAAAGTAGTATTTTAAATAATTATTTTAAAAGTGTGTATTTGGGGAGCAGTTTTTGCAAGGTTACATTATAAATATAAACAAAGTTAAAGAAGAAGATTTAATAGTTACAATTTTATCGGATGGAAGCTTAGAAACTCTTTATAGGTTCTATGGAGCACGTCATGGGACTATCAACATTGGCTTTAAAATAGACTACGAGATAGAGCCTTCTGCAAAAAGTAGTATTAGTAGACTAAAAGATGTTGTGCATATTGGATACCCTTGGATCAATGATTACTCACTACTACGTTTATGGCAAGATTTTACTAAACTATTTTTTAAGCATCTCAAAGATGCTGAGGAGTTAGGGAGTTTTTACTTCGAGCTTTTAGAAAATGCCTCAAAGCAGTGGTACAAACAGAACCCTAAACGAGTTGCTGTAGAGTCATATGTAAAACTTCTTGAACATGAGGGACGTCTTCATAAGGAGCTCTACTGCTTTTTATGTTCCAAAGAGATTCATGGAGATATCTCTCTACTACGAGCCTATCTGCCAACACATTTCAACTGTTCTCATACTATGAGTATAAATGCACTAGCACTCAAAGAGCTCTATAAAAACAAATCATCCCTCTTCTTAAATGATAAAGAGATAGATAGACTCTGGAGTGTTTTACTTGAGGGGCTTTAGTTTATTGTACTCAACTATCATTCCATGAAACTGCGCAAATATTTTAGGAAGCTCATTATCTTGAAACTTTACTCTTATGCTCTCTTCTAAAAACTCTTTATATTCACTATTTTTTTTAAATGTTATATCAAATACCTTAAGAAACCTTTTTGCATATGTATCCACCACCATCTCATCTCTAAAACATCCATAACAGAGTATTCCATCTGCACTCTCTTCCCCTATCCCTTTTTGTGCTAAGAGCCACTCTCTTGTAACCTCTTTTTGAAATCTATCAAACCCTTGAAACTTATTTTGAATATTTTGAGCTAAGTCCAAAAGTCTTGGTGCTTTTTGATTATAAAAACCACTTGGATGTATCATAACTTTCAACTCTTCTTCCTCTAGTTTCACAAAGGAGTCTAAGCTTAAATAATTTTTTAAGTTTTTAAAAGAGAGTTCGACATTATGCCAAGTGGTGTTTTGAGTAAGAATAGCACCGATTACTACTTTAAAAGTTCCAGCATCAGGCCACCAATACTCAGGTGACTTAAGAAGTAAATCTTCTGCAGCTAAAAACTCATAGAGTTCAAGACTACTTTTTTCGTGCGACAAGGGAAGCTACTCTTGTTTTTTCTCCACGAAGATTTGTCTCATCTTTCTCTTCATAGTAAATAATTTCAAGTCCAATAAAGGCATGTAAAAGTTCATTTTCACGAAGAAGATACTCTGGATTTGATGGCTGATCGAAATCTCCATGAGCGATAATGAAAGTATCAAAAATAATCACACCACCCTTTTTTAAAGCCTCTTTAATCTGTGGAAAAAACCTTCTATTTAAGTAATTTATATTGACAATCAGGTCATACTTACTAAATGCTAAATTATATGTATCTAAATCAGCTTCTATCTTATTTATAGTAGCCATATTTTTTATCTGAGAGAGTGCATAGTCACTTAAATCTACAGCATCTACTAAAAATCCTTTCTCTGCTAAAAAATGAGTATTTCGCCCCACACCACAAGCTATATCTAAAGCCGTACCAACAGTTGCTTCTTTTATATAGTTCTCTAAAACTGGCTCAATATTTTTACGCATCGGCTTTTCAACATGTCGTCTATTCCATCTCTCTTTATCTTCAATCACTCTAACTCCTTTAACTCAGTCTATTTTTATACTCTTCATATCCAAACTCTTTTACTAGATGAAGAGTTCCGTCATGGCGTTTTATAACTAATGAGGGAAGCTTTATTCCGTTAAAAGTGGTACTCTTTACAAAAGTATAGTGGATTTGATCTTCAAAGATAAGCTTATCTCCAACACTTAGAGGTTTATCAAAACTATAATCCCCCATTATATCACCAGCAAGACAAGTATTACCACCTAAACGGTAGGTATATTTTTTCTCATTTGCTTTACCCGCACCTCTTACATCAGCACGATAGGGCATCGCTAAAGTATCTGGCATATGTGCTTCAGCAGATGTATCTAAAATAGCGATATCCATACCGTTATGAAAAACATCTAAAACAGTTGATACTAAATACCCTGTTTCCCAACCAACAGCTTCTCCTGGTTCTAAATAAACTTCTACATTATATCTTTCACGAAATGCTCTGATAATAGTGATAAGCCTTTCAATATCATACCCTTTTTTAGTGATATGATGTCCCCCTCCAAAGTTAATGTATTTTAAATTTTTAAAATATTGTGCAAAGTTTTTCTCAAATGCAACTAAAACCTCTTCAAGAGCATCCACATCTTGTTCACATAAGGCATGAAAATTAAGCCCATCTACTCTAGATAGAGACTCTTCATCTAAATTTGTAAGCGTTGTACCTAAACGTGAGTAGAGACCACAAGGGTTATAAATATCTTTTGGGGAAGCTGAAACTTCAGGATTAATACGTAAGCTCACTTCTATAGTCGGATTAATCTCTTTGACTTTTGTAACAAATCGTTCTAATTGATTTGGAGAATTAAAGACTATATGATTTGAGATTTTTGCTATCTCTGCTATCTCTTTTTCTCTAAATGCGGGAGAATAAGTATGCACCTCTGCACTTTTATTAAACCTACAAAACTCTTCGCGTGCAAGTCTTGCTTCATAGAGTCCACTAGCGGTACACCCTTTAAGATATTTGGAGACAAGAGGAAAGGTTGAGAACATAGCAAACCCTTTCAATGCTAAAATGACTTTTGCACCACTTCTTTGTTGTACATCGTCTAATATTTTGAGATTATTTTCTAATAACTTCTCTTCACACAGATAGTATGGTGTTTGCATATGCATTATTTCTACTCTTTATTCTCATTTGTATAAGTTTATTTTAGCACAAAAAGAGTTTTTCTATAAGCATTAAATATATTTTAATGCTACTTTGTGCTACAATTGTCTCTAATTTATTACAGGAAAACACTATTAAAAACATTAATATTTTTGTTCTTTTTATTATAACACTACTATTTACCTTCGTATTTCTTACATACGAAAAAGAATCTCGTATTCTTGATCTCCAAAATAAGCTAAAGATAGAACATCACCATCAACTTGATTCGGCTATATTAAACTACCAAGAAGAGAGTGAAATTATCTTCTTCAACATGATTAACAAAGAGTCTGTACTCTCTTTACAAAAAGCAGCCCTTGATGCAAAAGATGAAAAGAGAAGAGATAAGTATAGAAAAAAACTTGATGAGAAATTACAACCTCTCTATGCCCATCTCAAAAAATTTGGTATTGAACAGTTACACTTTCATCTTCCAGACACAACAAGCTTTCTCCGTTTTCATAAACCAGCTAAATTTGATGATAACATCTTAGCTAACATAGAACTTAAACAATTTTCTGGATTTGAAGAGGAATGGATATTTAATGGTTACAGACTTGTCTACCCTCTTATCTATAAGAAAGAGCATATTGGATCAGTAGAAGTAAGTATAAGTTTTAATGCGATAAATGAGAGAATAAAAACTATTTACAATACCTATCAGTATATGGTACTTAACAAGTCAGTAGTAGAGGAGAAAATCTTTAAAGATGAAAAAAGAAACTATGCCCTAAGTCAAATTAGTGATGATTTTTACCATGAAGCAAATACTTTTGTAAATTATAAAAATGAGTTAGAAGAATCAAATAAAAATGTTATTTCAAGAGCAGATTTTGACAAAATAAATAGATTGATTAAGAAAGAGCTTAAACCAAAAGAGTTACTCCAATACAAAGATATTATTTTTTTTAAATATATTGACAAACACTGTTATGCTATAAGTCTACACCCAATTCATAATATAAAACAAGAGAATATTGGATATATAATTTCTTATCAAAAATCACCAACTTGTAATACTATAGTTTCCGAATATTATGGAAAACTTATATTTATGTTTATCTTAATTTTTATTATTTTTATTTTTCTCTATAAAATGCAAAGAACAAAAGAAAAGTTAGAGAGATATAGCAATAGAGCACTCGAAGCTTCTCGCTCAAAAAGTGAATTTTTAGCGAATATGAGTCATGAAATTAGAACACCGCTAAATGCTATCTTTGGTTTTGTGGAAATTTTACAAAAAGAGAATAAAGATAAAAAATCTTTAGAGTATGTAAACATTATCCATGATGCAAGTTTTAGTCTTCTTCAAATTATAGAGGATATTTTAGATTTTAGTAAGATAGAGAGTGGTAAGTTAGAGATAGATACCATTGACTTTAATACTAAAAGAGAGTTTGAAATCATCACACACCTTTTTGAAGCAAAGTGTTCTCAGAAAGATATCAGTCTCTCTCTTATCATAGATGACAGTGTTCCTCCCTTTATCCATGCAGACCCACTTAGAATAAAACAGGTCATCGCAAACCTACTTAGTAATGCCATAAAATTTACTGATAATAATAAAAAAATCACTGTGAAGATAGAGTATGAAGAATCATTTCTTTTCGTAGCAGTAATTGACCAAGGAAAAGGAATTGCTGAAGATAAACAGGAACATGTTTTTGAGTCTTTTAGTCAAGAAGATAGTTCTACGACTCGTGTGTTTGGAGGCACAGGACTTGGACTCTCTATCAGTTGTGAACTAGTAAACCTCATGGGTGGGAGACTACGGTTAAAAAGTGAACTTGGAAAAGGAAGTGAGTTCTACTTTTCTATTCCTATTACTATTGGAAAAACTGTAAATCAAGAAGAGACTTTGGATGAGGATATTCTACTAAATGGAACTCTTTTACTCGTAGAAGACAACAAAACAAATCAAAAATTTATGCAGATAGTTCTTGATGATTTAGGTTTAGAAGTGGAGATAGCTAATGATGGCTTAGAAGCTATAGAAAAATTTAACTCTAAAAAATATGATCTGATTCTTATGGATGAAAATATGCCAAATATGGGCGGACTGGAAGCAACTCACAAAATCATAGAGTTAGAAAAAGAGAGAAAAATCCCACATACTCCTATTGTTGCCCTTACTGCAAATGCACTAAAAGGGGATAAAGAGAAGTTTATGCAAGCGGGAATGGATGAGTATGTAACAAAGCCCGTAGATGTAAACCACTTGACTGAGGTACTCAGTAAGTTTTTAAATAGAAGAGCTTAAAGCTCTTTTATCTTCCAAGGTAGGCCTTGAGTATTTAACTCCTCCATAAAGAGGTCTGGATCAAACTCTTCCATGTTATAAACGCCATTAGCACTCCACTTACCCTCTAACATTAACTTTGCACCTATCATCGCAGGAACACCTGTTGTGTAGCTTACAGCTTGGCTCTTCACCTCTGCATAGCACTTCTCATGATCACTTACCTGATAGATATAAATCTTTCTTTTTTTACCATCTTTTATCCCCTCTGCGACAATACCGATATTTGTCTTTCCTTTTGTTCTTGGACCTAAAGATGCAGGATCAGGAAGTAGTGTTTTTAAAAACTCCATAGGCACTATCTCCTGTCCATTATGCATTACAGGTTTTATACCTAACATTCCGACATTTTCTAAACACTTCATATGAGTCAAATAACTCTCACCAAAAGTCATAAAGAAACGAATACGTTTGAGTCCTTTTATATGTTTAACTAAAGACTCCATCTCTTCATGGTAAAGCAGGTAAGAGTCTTTCTCCCCAACTTCAGGATAATCCCATACCATTTTTACTTCCATCGGTTCTGTTGTAATCCACTTGCCATCTTCCCAGTAACGACCATTTGCACTTACTTCACGAAGGTTTATCTCAGGATTAAAGTTTGTTGCAAATGCATAGCCATGATCTCCAGCATTACAGTCAAGAATATCTATAGTATGTATCTCATCAAAATAGTGTTTTTGAGCATAGGCACAAAAGACATTTGTTACACCGGGATCGAAGCCACTTCCAAGTAGTCCCATTACTCCCGCCTCTTTAAACGCTATATCTCGCTCCCACTGCAGTTTATACTCAAACTTCGCCTCATCTGGATGCTCATAGTTCGCTGTATCTAAGTATGGCGTTTTAGTAGCAATACATGCGTCCATAATAGTTAAGTCTTGATATGGTAATGCTACATTTATAACTATATCTGCTTTTATCTCTTCTATGAGTTTTATAAGTGCCTCTGTATCATCTGCATCTACTGTAGTTATCTCTAAATTTGCATCAGGGAGTTCACTCTTTATCTCTTGACAACGTCCTATACTTCGACTTGCTAAAACTATTTTTCCAAATACATCACTATTCATTACACATTTATGTGTAACAACACGACCAACACCACCTGCACCAATAATTAAAGTTGTTTTCATTAAAATTTTTCTCCTAAGTATAAATAAGCACTCTCATACCCTTCATCTGAAATACCAAAAGCTATATATAAAGCACCCAGTAAAGTATCTGCTGCTACATATACAGTTCCAGAATATTTAAGATCAATAGATTTACCCTTATCCCAAGCATCTCCACTCTCTAAAGAAAAGCCAGTATATAAGGGAGCATTGAGGGAACCAAAAAAGCCACCATCTTTTATTTCATAGCGGTATTTTACAACACCAAAAAGGACATTGTCCCCATTAAAACTATACGGCTGATATCCAGAAAGATTAAAAAGTCCACCTAGTCTAAATGTTCCATATAGTCTTTGAGTATCACTATCTTCAACTACATAGGTCGTTCCATATTTTGCATAAAGTGTAATATTATGAGTATCAAAAGAAAAAGGTTTTTCCACATCTAAATAGATCTGTTCGTAATCATAATCACTTCCAAAACTATGCATCTCTTTAGTCCACTTTATCTCTGCTTTTGTTCCCTTAGAAGGAAAATTTACATTGTCTAAAGTATCTGTTTTTATTGAGATATAAAAAGGTATTGCAATATTGTCTACATCTAAATCTATCACTTCTAAAAGTGTACTATCTCCTAATGTAGTTTTTGCAATAGGCACATTATCTACTTTAACTTTATCTAGATAATAAGATAGACCCATTTCAAACTCATAGTTCGTTGTAACATGGGCACCCACAGCTAAAGTAGCTCCTCCACGACTTGAGAAGAGTTCTTGATTTCCGTGCAGTGTTTCATTAATAGCATTAAGAGGAAAAATATCTGTTACTGATTCATATAGTAGTGATGGCATTACATAGTATCTCTGCATGCTATCTAAGGGTTGAAACCACTCTGTGTAAGCTTTTTTATAACGTCCAATCTCAAAGTCATTTTTCCACTCTCCTCCATATTCATTAAGACCATACATTGTATAACCTAGTTTAAGTGAGTAAGCAGAGTGTCCAACAAAATCATCTTCAAGACCTATGGCAAAACGTATCTCCCCATGATTATCCCAGCTTGGTTCTGTGATAATTACAAGTATATTTTTTCCCTCTACTCGCTTTAACTTATAATCAACACTATCAAAAATCATCATATGGTAAAGGTGAAGCAAATCTTTTCGTAAACCAACTAAGTCTAAAGGTTCTCCTATCTCTTGATGAATTCTGTTTAAGACAGAAGTATCAGAAAGATAAGTTGGATTTTCAATCTCAATAGCATCAATAGTCGGAAGTTTAAATAGATGTTTATTTCTATGTTTTAATCTATACTCGTGATACTGCTCTTCATCTATGGAAAGAGACTCCAATCTCTTTTTACTCTTTTGCGCAACCTCTGCACCTTTTTGAATAATCTGAGTATATTTATCTGCATCAAGACCACCAAAACCTTCAAGATCAGGTGTAAGTAAGATATCTTTTGAAGTTAATGTAGCAATAGACTCATTAGCATTTTTTCGCATTAAAATATTTACAAGTTGTCCCATAACAACAAAGTAAGAGTTCACATCAAGATTTTTTTCAAAATTTTCACTTACATCAACAGCGATGATAATATCTGCACCCATCTCTCGTGCTACTGCTATTGGAATGTTATCGCTAACCCCTCCATCTACAAGATCTATGCCATTAATATTTATAGGTTGAAAACCACCAGGGATAGAGCTCGAAGCATAAATAGACTTAGAGAGAGAACCAGACTTTAAAACAACGGCATCACCATTTTCTATGTTTGTAGCAACAGCACGGAAGGGAATACTTAACTTATCAAAATCATCTATATTTTGAACATTTTGGGTAAGTTCCATAAACTTTAAAAGCATAGGTTGGCGTTTTAGTACCCCAGTAGGTAACACTAAATTATTTTCAGCATTAACTCCAAGCCCTAAAAGTCCTTGATATTTATAATCTCTCTCTTTTTTACGCATTGGTGTATCTGGGCGATTATAGTCTGTTCGGATATAACGATTCCAGTCGGTATGTGTGAGCATATACTCTATCTCCTCAGGAGACTTACCACTAGCATAGAGTCCACCAACAAAACTTCCCATACTCGTTCCAACAATCATATCTATAGGAATATGATACTTCTCTAACTCTCTAAGAACACCAACATGAGCACCACCACGAGCACCTCCACCACTTAATACCAGAGCAATTTTAGGTCTCTCCTGTGCATATAATGATGTAAAAAGAACAAAAAACAGAATAACTAACTTCATAAGTACCCCTAAAATATTATACTAACTCAAATGCAACAGCTAGAGTTGCCAACCAGATAAGTGTTGTTAAAATAAGACTTAAAAGAACCATAGTCGCCCCAACATCTTTTGCCTGTTTTGCTAAAATATGATAATCTTGTGTCACCAAATCAACTACTCTTTCTATAGCACTGTTTGCCACTTCTGCAAGAATAGGAATAAAAAGAGAGAGAAAGATAATACTTGCATGCGAAAAGCTAATAGGCAGACTCCATGCGATAATCCCCATCACAAATAGCATTAAGAGTTGCCACTTAAATGATGTCTCATTTTTTACTATATCAATAAAGCCTTCGACGGCATAGCCTCCATTTCTAAAAAGACTATGTTTTGGTTTATTTAATTTCATACTTTTCCTTCATATTTTGAATAACTAGCTGTAACTCTTTGGCTGATGTATCTGGACTTAAAGGCTCGCCATAGTAGATAGTGATAACTCTTCTTCTAAAAAATGATTTTTGTATCTTAGGCTTTGCTCGAGCAAAAACACTTCCAAAAACACCATCATCAATAAATATAGGGATAATAGAACCATTGTAATCACTCCCAATAAGTTCATAACCTCTATGAAACTCTCCAAGCGAGCCATCATAACTAATGGCACCCTCTGCAAATATTCCAACTAAACTTCCCTTTTTAAGACGTTGATGAGCCTCTCTAAAAGCATCTTTAAACCCTTTTGGAGAGATAGGAATAGCACCACCTTTTTTAAAAAAAAGATGAAAAACTCTCCAGTTATAGATATCTTTTTCCATCATATAGTTGATATGGCGTTTGATAGGTAGCTGAATCAAAATCCAATCTAACCAACTTACATGATTACTTATAAGAAGAGCTGCTCCCTCTTTTGGAACATTCTCTAAACCAACATAATGATAGTTGTGTCTCAAAGATCCGATAATTTTCATAACAGCCCAAAATGTATCTACCAAGTATCGCTGAAGTACTCTATAACTCAGATAGAGACCGACTAGACTCATAAGATAGAACAGAACTTCCGTATCCATTCCGTTATACGCAAAAATAGTTGTTAAAATCAGAAAAGAGACCATAAAAATATTTTGTATAAAATTATTTCCAGCTAGAATTGTCCCTAAATGAACACGAGAAGAGAGGTACTGTACTCTTGCATTTAAAGGAACCATTAAAAAACCAGAGAAAATTCCAAAGAGTGTAAATAAAAACGCCATTGTACCCATTGAAGTAGTAAAAGGGACAAAGAGAACTACAACAGAAATTCCTACTGCACCAACTCCAACAAGCCCCATATTTATAAAATGTTTTGAGAGTTTTGAAGCGATAATAGAACCAACTACAATACCTATTCCCGCAAGTGCCATAACACCTTGAACATAGATAGTATTTGTTACACCAAGATTACTCTTTGCATACTCACCAAAGATTGCTAAAACAACTTGGGAGATAGACCAAAAGAGACTCAGTGCTATAATAGCATCAAAAATTTCACGTTTACGAGTAATGGTTTTTAAGTTTTTACGAAGATAAGCACCACTGAGATAGCGTTTGAGTTTAAAGTTACGACTACTTGCTTCTTTCATCTTGTTAGGTAGTCGTGATGCAAAAAACCACTCTACTGTAGAGCCCCCTACTAAAAGCCACCCTAGTGGTGCGATAGCTTGAAGAATCTCTGCTTCAGTTTGTAAATCTTCACTATACATTCCTTCAAAAAGTACTGTATAAAAGATAATACCCCCAAGAATAGCTACTGTTGTAGCCGCTTGAATAGCAGCATTACCACTACTTATATACTTTATTCCAACAAGCTCTTTTATATAACCATACTTTGCAGGCCCATAAATAGCACTCTGAAGTGCTAGTAAAAAAGTCATTGCAAAGGCAAGGAGGAAAAGACCATGATAATAGGAGTATGTAATACCAAGAGTAATCACAACAGCAAAAACAGAAGAGTACTCCATAATCTTATTTTTGGGAAATCTATCTGCTAAAAATCCAGAAGGAGAAAAGACTAAGATAAAGGGAAGTAAAATCAGTGCATTTACAATAGCAGTAAGAACCACTTGCATATCGCTGTCATAAACTTTAAAAATAGTATTTTGAATAATGATTTTATGACCGAGATCCGTAAAAGCATTTAAAAAAATTACGACTATATAGTTTATAACACCAACAATCTTAATCATTACTTGCTATCTTCACCTAGTTCACAAGCGAGCATTGTACTCCATCCCTCATAAAATCCTTGATTCTTTTTAATCACTTCAAAAAGATTTGAAACCTCTTCTTTTATAACATCTGATGTTACACTATGCTCTTTTACAAGAGCTATTCCATGTTCAAACTCATCACTGCTAATCTCATCTTTGAGTGTAAAGCCCTCAATATTAAGTGTATTTATAAATCTATTTTTTTGTGTAGGTACTTCAAAAGAGATATAGTGTTCCACAGGACGAACTACAGTTAGGTCATCCTCCTCCTCTTCTAACATAAAAATAATTTTCTCACTCTCTATATGACAAAGCTCAAGCTCACTTGGTGCTAAGTTTTTATGATGAAAGTCCCATTTTGCATCGCGAACTACACTACTCTCGAAGATATAGTTGCTCCCACGTAAGATATTTGTTACAAGAGCCTCTAGCTCTTTAGAATCTTTTGCGTAGAAGTAAAGTTCACTCCAACCATCAACGATTCTAGTTCCCACAAACTTCGCTCTCTCTTGAAATTCTAAAGCGATGATAATAGACTCTTTGAGATCTAAAAACTCTTCAAAACCATTTATCTGATCATCATGTGCATCAAACTTTATAAAGACACTAAAAAGCCATGGATTATCACTACTATATCCAAATGCACTCATGTCTATCTCTATATTCACTTCACTACTATCTTCAACTCTTATAAAATATTCTCTCATATTAATCCAACTTCACTTTATTTTAAGTATATATTATATCATAGGAGTAATTCAAATGAGTTTAATATTTATAAGACTATAATATGAACAGAAGTGAAAAATACTATATTAAAAATTGGAAAGTTATGCTTTATAAAACTCTTATTATTGACAACGATACGCGATTTTCCCATGGACTGCAAGAATCTTTACCCGATTTTGCAACTATAATTTCTGACTTGAGTACTACTGTAGATAGAGTGTTAGAATACGATATTTATATCATTCGTTTTGATCCAAAAACAGATACATTAATACAAGAATTAGCCAAAAACAATAAATTAATCATCATTCTTACGAATAAAGATACTCAAAGTGTAAGAGAGAAAATTCTCACTTATAATATTACAGATTATATTGTTACAAATTGTCAAATATCTAAAATATTTGTTGTGAAAACAGTTCAAAGAATTATACAAAACAGTAAAAAAACTATTTTAATTGTCGATGATTCAAAAGTAATCCTTAACAAAATAACAATGCTCCTTAAAATACAAAATATAAACTATATTGAGTGCAATAATGGAAAAGAAGCTCTAGACTATCTTGATAATCCAGAGAGTAAAAAAATAGACCTCTTAATGACAGACTATGAGATGCCAATAATAAATGGCTATGAACTTGTAAAAAAAATACGTGACAACTATTCACTTGAAGAGTTGCCTATTTTAGTTCTTTCAGGAAGTGAAGACACTTATATGATTAGTCGTTTTTTAAAAGCAGGTGCAAATGATTATATCACCAAACCTTTTCTCAATGAAGAGTTCCTAGCTCGTATTAACAATGCTATTTCACTAAGTGATATGTTTGAAAAAGTTAAAAACATGGCTATGACAGATCAGCTCACAGGACTGCATAACCGTACCTATTTCTATGATGCAGGAGTAAAAGTATTAGAGATGCTACAGAGAGCAAAACAGCCTCTTGCGATTGCGATGATAGATATAGATAACTTTAAAAAGATTAATGACACATATGGTCACGAAGTCGGAGATCGTGCATTAATTCATGTTGCAAGTACGATAACAGAAGCACTTAGGAAATCAGATATATTTGTTCGTTTTGGTGGTGAAGAGTTTGTTATACTTCTTCCTAACTGTTCCCATGAAAATGCTCTGAAAACAACAAATAAAATTTGTAAAATAGTTGCAGATTCAACTTTTACTATTGATAAGCAGACATCTATTCAGATTACTATCTCTATCGGGGTTGCAACAAAAACAGATACCGTTGATAATATGCTAAACACTGCTGATAAACTAATGTACCAAGCAAAACAAAATGGGAAAAATAGAGTTTACACAGAATAGTAAACTCTTTCTCTTTAACTCAAAAAATACTCAGTTTTAATAATAACTATCAAAAACATTGACATTTAAAAAATAATTGTCTATACTTCCTTTTAATTATGATAATAAATATTATAATCATAGTAATTAATTAATTAATTAGGAAATAAAATGAAACACATAAATCTAACTTTAGGCCTTACTACACTTTTAACACTTACAACAGCATCTTTTTCAGATGATCTAACTGATATTAAAGAACTTAAAGAGCAGGTAAAAGAGCTCCAAGAGATGACACAGATACTTACAGATGAGACAAGTGATCTTAAAACTGGTTTTAACTACACAACAGTTGATAGTGAAAAATCTTTTAGTGGTTTAGGTGCAGCTGCATCAAAAGTTTACTACTCTCAATCTCCTTTGAGCATTGGTGGCTATGGTGAGATGTATGCTTCAAGTACAACAAAAGATGATGGAACTACGAGTAATCTTGTAGATGTTTATAGATTTGTGCCCTATATAGGATACAAATTTAGTGACAACATTATCTTAAACACTGAGATAGAGTTTGAACATGGCGGTGTAGCAAATGATGGTGGTGCAGCAGAAGGTGGCGAAGTTATCGTTGAGTTTATGTATCTTGATTTTTTAATCAACAAAAACATCAACCTTAGAGCGGGTAACTTTCTCGTTCCTATGGGACTTATAAATGAACGACATGAACCTACACTCTTTAACACAGTCCAGCGTCCTCTTACATCTAAGTATCTTATACCATCAACTTGGCATGAGAGTGGTGCGATGGCTTATGGTGAGATACTTGAGGGTGTAGAGTATAAAGCTGCCCTCATTACAGCTCTTACACCTACTGATAGTGGGAGCAAATGGTTAAGAAGCGGTCGAGGTGGTTCATTTAAAAATAGAGATCCAAAAGTTGCTGGAGTGTTAAGAGTTGATTATACAGGGATTACTGGTCTTATGAGTGGTATCTCACTCTATAGTGCTGACGAGATATTTATGGCTGATGCACACATTGACTATAAATATGAAGCACTAAGAGTATATGGTGTCTATACACAAACAACTCGTTTGGATGCAACACCACTACAGGTAGAAAAAGCAAATGGTGGTTATCTAAATGCTAGTTTTGATCTTCTTTCACTTACATCTTACGATACACAACTCCCTCTCTTTGTGCAGTATGAGAGTGTAAATCCTGAAGCTTCACTTGGCAATGGCACAGATGGTGAGAGTACAGATGTTATAACTGTCGGTGCAAACTACTTTCCACATCCACAAGTTGTACTTAAAACTGACTATGCCATCGCAAAAACTGCTGGTGAGACAGATAAAACACTCAGTGTTTCAATGGGCTATATCTTTTAGTATGAAAACAGTACTTATTCTCCTTTTACTGAGCTTTACACAGCTCAGTGCAAAGGTACTTATCTCCCCAGTAGAAGCTATGAAAGAGCAGTATGGAGAAGATACACTTATCAGTAAAAAAAATGTACTCCTCTCAAACAAAAGATTTAAAAATATTCAAAAAGCAGCTAAAACAAAACTCACTACAAAAATATATAGAATATTTACAGCAAAGCTAAAGGGAGAGGTTTTAGGCTATGGCGTTTTAATAAACCGCAAAGTACGCTCAAAAAATGGAGTTGTTCTCTATTTTATAAAGAATAATACTCTACAGGGCATCGAGGTTATAGCGTTTAATGAACCAAGCGAGTACATTCCAACAAAAAAATGGAGTGCACAGTTTAAAAACATAGATACACAAACTATGCTCCAACTAAACCGTGATATACCAAGCATATCAGGAGCAACACTCAGTGCGAGAAGTGTTACAGATGGCTCTCGTATAGCCTTTGGAATCTACAACGAACTCTTAAAGGGAAGGTAGTATGCGATTTACACTTATAAAAGATATAAAAAAAGATGCAACGATGGGGCCTATCTTAAATGGCTTACTTATCTTTACTCTCTCCTACCTCATCCTCGATGTAATAGTCACATCCTCTACTCTTGGACTCTTTTTTTCAGAACTGACCACTACACTCTTTGGAGATGAAGAGGAGTTTTTAGACCCCCTAAGCGAAGTAGTTTTTTTAGAGCATATCCATACACAGATATTTTTTATGATGATGATTTTACTCACTCTTAGTGCAGTTTTTGCAAGAGTCTCCAACAAAAAAAGCTACTCACTTCTGCTTATCAACACAACTATGCTTTCAGGATTATCTACCCTCATCACACTTATACTTGGCTACTACTTTTCCACTCTCTTTTTACATCTCTATATAGTAAGCTTTTTTCTCTGGCATTTAACTGCTCTTTTGATGACACTCTACTCTCTATGGAGCCTTAACTTTGAAAAAAGCATATAAATTTTCCATACTCTATTTTTTACTTTTTGCTCTTATACTTCTATTGAGTAGCTATATGCTCTTTGAGAAGAAGATAGGTTTTAGTATAGATAGCGTTTTAGAGTACTACTTAGGTAATGAGAAGAAGTTTACGGTGATGTACTCTTGGAGTGGTATGCTCAAAGTTATACTCCCTCATATATTTGCTTTTGGACTCTTTAGCATGGTTGTTTTACATTTTCTTATCTTTACAAACTCTAAACACTTCAAAAGAACTAAAGTACTTATCTTAATCCTCTTTATAAGTGGTGCATTTGAGTTACTCTCGCCCTTTTTCATCATCAATGGATTTGAGTTTTTTGCCGCTGTTAAACTAGTATCATTTTTTCTATTTGAACTGAATCTACTCTATCTATTTTATCTACTCTTTTTTAGTATAGTTAACGAATAGTTCTATGTTTTCACTTACTACTTCTCTGCCACCCTGCTCTAGTATAATATAGGCGAGGTTTTGAGAAGCTAAAAAAGTATATGCTCTCTCTTTTGGCATAACACTCACTGCTGTTGCATAGGCATCAAGGTCACTGTTAGGCACGCTCCCTATAAGAGTTATAGAGATAAAGTTCTGCTGTGAAGTTTTTGTTTTTGGGTTTATGAGATGGTTATGTTTACTACTCCTTACATAGCGATTATAGTTCCCACTCGTACTAAACGCCATCTCCTCTTTTGTACTCTTTAAAACAGCAAGAGGTGCTGTAGAAAAGGGGTTGTTTATCTCTATGGTACATACTCCTAAACAGCGGATATCTCCACTTAGGGCTATAGTAGCATTTAAGACATTATGGTGTTTGAGATACTCTGCTACTCTATCGACACCATACCCTTTTCCTATCCCTCCAAGATCTATCTTTATGCCCTCTTCTATAGTAAGTTCTTCTCTACTCAAAGAGAGACCACTCAAGGCTATCCTAGAGTTGGAGAGTGCTTCTTGAGTTGGCACTTGAGCATCCTCTCCAAAGTGATAAAGATCCTTTGTTATACTTCCTATAGCTACATCAAAGTAGCCATCAGTCACACGGTAATACTCTTTTGCAAGAGAGAGGGCATCATAAGCATAAAAGTCTGCTTTTACCTTTTTAAATGTGTTTAACTTGTATATAGTGGAATTTGTATCATACGAGGAGAGAGAGTCAGTAACATCTTGAAGAATTTTAAAAGCAGGGGTAAAGTAGTGTTTATCTTTAGTTTGAAGTTTGAGAGTCACAAAAGTACCCATAAGGACCTTTGTTCTCTGAAGAGTTTCTGCTTGGAGTATAGTTACAAAGAGTAGAGATACAAGCAAAAACTTGAACATAGCGTTTAAAGTTCTATAAGTTCATTTACCTCTAAACCAAAACCACTTAGACCTACAAAGTCAGCCTGTTTCATAGAAGTGATAAGATTCATCTTCTCAATACCAAAAGATTTAATGATTTGAGCACCGATACCAAACTCTTTAGGAGCAGCATTGTCTTGGTGGTTTGTTTTGTTTATAAAGAGTAAAAGACCACTATTTTGCTTAAGATACTCTATGGATTTTACAAGATTGTTGTACTTTGTTTGGTTAAGTAACAGCTCTATATCTGGCATAACATTATGTACTCTTACATTTGCGATGTTTCCAGTAGAGTAGAACTCTATAGCAGTATGCTCTATTCCATCATGGTCAGTAAAGGTATGGCGTTTTACTTTTGTACCAAAAAACTCTATCTCCTCCTCTTTAGTAGCGTTTATAAGAGACTCATTTGCAAGTCTATACTCAACAATATCAGAGATAAAAACAGTTTTAAGGTTATGCTTTTCACCAAATAGATCTAAGTCATCACGGCGAGCCATAGTCCCATCATCTTTAATGATTTCACAGATAACACCCGCTTCACTAAGCCCCGCTAAACGACAGATATCTACACTTCCCTCAGTATGTCCTGTACGGATAAGAGTTCCACCATCTTTAGCAATAAGAGGAAAAATATGCCCTGGTTTTACAAGCTCTTCAGCCTTAGAAATAGGGTTTGCTAAGATACGAATAGTATCATCACGCTCTCCAGCAGAGATACCAGTAAGAGCATCCCTCGCATCAACAGAGACAGTAAACGCTGTCTCATACGAAGATGTATTTGAACTAACCATTGGGTTTAAGTCTAGTTTAGTAGCAATCGTTTTAGAGAGAGCAACACAGATAAGACCCCGTGCATGAGTCGCCATAAAGTTAACATGTGCAGGTGTAGAGAATGCTGCAGCATATACTAGGTCACCCTCATTCTCTCTATCTTCATCATCTATCATGATGACCATATTACCTTTTTTTATCTCATCTATCGCTTCTAAAACTCTCTGTATTGGTGTCATATTTATTCTCTTTTATTATATTTATAAGTGTAATTATATAGCATGATTCATTAAATAGAGGTCAAATATATTTATAATTTAGGTTTAAGAGTAAATTTAAGTTTCATTTAGTTAGTATATCTGTATTCATTATATTAATTATAAATTATAAAAAGGGGTCTGCAGAGATGAAATATATATTTACATTATTACTGTTTGCAGGAGTTTTATTTGCAAAAATCCCAGATGTAGTCCCTACTAGTTGGTTACAAGCACACTATAATGACCCAACATTAGTTATCATAGATGTTCGTGATGCAAAAACATATAAAGAAGGGCACCTCAAAAATGCCTTTAATGTACCTGTTTTTGAAAAACTTTTCTACGGAAAAGATATGCTTATTCCCCCTCTTTCAGACCTCAGAGAACTTTTTAGTAAAGCAGGTATAAATGATAAAAGTGAGATTCTAGTCTATGGTGGAGCGAACCCTATATGGTCTGCTCGGTTTTACTGGATAAGTAAGGTATTAGGGGCAGATAATGTAGGTATATTTAAGGTAAGTTATGGGAACTGGCCAGCGAATCTACTGCCAATAGAAACGAAAAAATTTACTCCTAAATATCAAAATTTTACTCCTAAAATAAACAATGCAATTTTAAAAACAAAGCTTGATGTTTTAACCTCTTTAAAAAACACTACAATCATTGATGGAAGACCATATGAGTTCTATATTGGAGAGAAATCTCATGCAACTAGATATGGACATATCTTAAATGCTATCAATGTTCCAGGAAGTTTAACTTATAATAAGAATGGATCAAAAAGTAGTGTCAAAAATTTTGATACATTAAAACCAATATATAAACATTTAGATAAAAGCAAACCAATCATCCTCTACTGTGAAGATGGTGCTGATGCGGCTATGAACTTTTTAGTACTCAAAAAGCTTGGTTACAATGTCTCTGTTTATGATGGTTCTTGGCTTGAATGGGGAAATGACCACAATCTACCGATAGAACGTCATCCTATAAAAGAGTAACTATGAATATATCCATTTATAAAGGTTCTATCCAAAAAAAACTTATAAAGGCAATCTTTCTACTGATATCTTTTATAGTTTTAAGTGGGTATATACTCTTTGTAAGTTGGTATGTTTATAAACAAAAAGATGACAGCAAACAACTTGCACAGAGTATGTCTAAAGTTTTATCACAAGATTTTGTCCGGCTTATTTTACTCGATGATATTAGTACAGCGACAGATTTAACTACTAAACTACAAGCACTAACAAAAATTCAAAAAGTCATTTTATATGACAATCAAAAAAAGAAAATCTTCCAATACAACACTTCTAAAAAACTAAATACCAATGAAATTTTTGCGATGACAACAGAGATGTCTTATCATCAAAACTCTTATGGAAAACTCTACTTTGAACTACAAGTAGAATCTTTGTTTGAAATATTAGAAGATAATTTTATTGCTCTTATCTCTCTACTCTTTTTCTCTTTGAGTATCTCTTTTCTTTTAGTAAACTACTATGCACATAAGTTTACAAGACCCATTCTTTACTTAGTAAATTTTTTAGAAAAGGTAGAGTTTAATAACTCCATTAAACATTACAAAATCAAGATAGAAGATGATGATGAGTTTGGAAAACTCTATGAAGAGATAAACTTTCTCTTTACAAAAATAGTAGATTTTTTTCAACTCAAAGAGAAAGCAGAAAAAGAGTTAGAGATCTCTACACAGTACGATCCACTCACAGGTTTGTTAAATAAAAGTGGTTTTCTAAACTCGCTCACAGAGATTTTAGAGAAGGACGACCTATCTTTTAATATGATGTTCTATATTAAACTTACAAACTTAAAATCTATTAACCATGCGTATGGATATAAGTATGGAGATATACTTCTCAAAGAGTTTGCAAAAAGTATAAAAGAGAACTTTAGTGATAGTCAACTTAGTGGAAGAATGGGGATGGGTGACTTTATTCTCTATTATCACACAAAAAGTACCAATAAGAAAAAAGTACTGCAAAAAGCACAAAATATTGCTGATGCACTTTTAGGTATACTCTCTAAAACATTTAAGATTCAAGATACTCTCATAAAAACGGAAGCACATATAGGTATTGATATCTTTAACAGAGAGAAAGATCCTCTTAAAATTTTAAGACATACAAATATCGCCTTAGAGATAGGAAGAGAAAACCACCAAAAAATTGTCTACTTTGATAAAGATAATGAGAACAGTGAAAAAAATATCTTAAATGTATCAGAAGGTTTATTAATAGCACTTCAAGAGAATCAACTTGAACTCTTTTACCAACTCCAGTATAACCAAGAAAAAAGTGTTATTGGAGCAGAAGCCTTAATACGATGGAATCATCCAGACTTCGGTCTTTTAGCTCCCTATAAGTTTATACCCATAGCAGAGAGAACAGATCTTATAGTAGATATAGGAGATTGGGTTTTAGATGCAGCTTGTAAACAGCTCAAACTATGGCAAGACAATAAAGAGACAAAAGATTGGGTTTTAGCTGTAAATGTTAGTGCAAAACAGTTTAACAAAGATGATTTTGTTGCTCATGTTCAAAAAGTCATTACTAATTACGATATAAATCATACAAAACTCAAACTAGAGCTTTTAGAGACTCTTTTTATAAAAGAGCAAGATAGTGTAGCACAAAAGATGAAAGAGCTAAAAGAGCTAGATATAAAGCTCTCTTTAGATGACTTTGGAACAGGTTTCTCTTCACTACAGTATCTTAAAATATTTCCTCTTGATCAAATCAAAATAGACCAATCTTTTGTGATGAATATGTTTAACAATGAAAAAGACATAAGCATAATCAAATCTATTATCTACTTAGGCTCTCTTCTAAACATAGATGTAATAGCAGAGGGTGTAGAAGAAAAAGAGCACTACGAAAAACTCAAAGAGGTCGGTTGTAAATATTTTCAAGGGTACTATTTTGCGAAACCAAAAAGTATCAAAGAGATTAAAATATCAGAAGAATAGAAGCCGAGATTTTATACACACTAAAAACTAAAACAATTGTCATAGCTCTCATTTAAGCAAAAAAACATCATAATTTTCATACCCTACTTATAATAAAATAAATATAATAATATTAACAGTAAAAAGTAGATTAAAAAGGTTATAAAAATGTCAAACAGATTAGAAAAAGAAGATAGTCCCTACCTACAACAACACAAAGAAAATCCAGTTGATTGGTGGCCTTGGTGTGATGAGGCATTCGAGAAGGCAGAGAAAGAAAATAAAGCTATATTTATAAGTATAGGGTACTCCTCTTGTCACTGGTGTCATGTAATGGAAGAGACTGTTTTTGAGAACAAAGAGTGTGCCGATATCTTAAATGATGGTTTTGTTTGTATAAAAGTTGACCGTGAAGAGCGCCCTGACATCGACAAACACTACCAAGAGGTGCATCAACTCCTAAATCGCCGTGCAGGTGGTTGGCCTACTTCTATTTTCTGTACTCCACAAAACAAGCCATTTTTTGCAGGAACATACATACCACCTGAATCAAATGCTGGAAGTATAGAAGGGATGGGCTTTAAAGAGCTCACTCGTCTTATAGCGACAAAAGTCAGTGAAAATGATGCCCAACTTTACAAAAATGCAGATGAAGTGAAAGGCTTTTTAAACCATGTAGAGCATCCAAAAGAGGCTACTGTCTTAAAAGAGGAGTTTACAAAGAACTTCATGCTACAAGCAAAAAACAACTACGATGCTAAAAATGGTGGCTTTAGTGTAAAACCGAAGTTTCCACATGCATCAACTCTAAACACTCTCCTCACTATAGATAGACTCTATGATGATAAAGCTGCTAAAGCGATGGTTACAACAACACTCGATGCTATGAAACAGGGTGGAATGTATGACCTTATAGATGGTGGTTTTTGTCGATACTCTACAGATGAGGAGTGGATAGTACCACACTTTGAGAAGATGCTTTATGATAATGCTCTACTGAGTGGTGTTTACACAGATGCTTATCTAAAGTATGAAGACCCAACTTATCTTCAAATAGCTAAAGAGTGTACTGACTTTTGGCACAACCATATGAGCGAAGATGATCTTTTTTATAGTGCAAGTGATGCAGATACTGAGGGTGAAGAAGGCTTTTACTTTACTTACACTTATGAGGAGGTCTATAGACTCTTAGAAAATGCAAACTATAAAAACATTGAAGCGATGCTAGAGAGTATTAGTGTTACACAAGAGGGAAATTTTGAAGGGAAAAATATCATCCGCTTTAAAGATGCAACTGAGCCATCTTGGTTTAAAGATGTAAAAATTCTTCTCACTTCTCTTCGTGCAAAGAGAGAGTACCCTTTCATAGATAGAAAAGTACAGACTTCATGGTCAGGTATGATGATAAACGCTATGTTCAAACTCTCAGCGATAGATAGTAGTTATAAAGAAAAAGCTATCAAAAATCTAGATGCCCTTCTCAATGCTATGTTTATAGATAATGTTTTATACCATACAGCTCTTATCCATAAAATACCAAAGATAGAAGCTTTCTTAGAGGACTATGCTTTTCTCTCTCAAGCACTCCTTCAAGGGTTTAAACAGACAGGGGATGAACTCTACCTTATAAATGCACAGCGTTTTGCTAACAAAGCACTCGAAGAGTTCTATGACAAAGGTCAGTGGAGTTTTAGTAGTGGTGAGTTCGTTACAAAAGCAGAAACAACTGATAACACCTACACAAGCTCAGTAAGTGTAATGATAGATGTACTGCTCTCGCTAGGTACACTCTTAGAAGATGAAAAGTATACACACTTCGCTTTTAAAACGATGGAGTATAACTCCTATGAGTTAGGTCGTAAACCTATCTATACACCCTATATGCTTACACAATCTCTCCGCTATGTAAAAGGAGAGCGTATCATCAAGTTACATAGAGACAAGCTCCAAACTAATGCTTTAGAGTTAGCAAAACTAAACTACCCCTTTGTACAACTTAAAGTTAGTGAAGATGAGGGCTTTATGATATGTGGAGATAAGAGCTGTTTTGCAAATACAAATGATATTGCAGAAGTAAATGAGTTACTCACAAACTCTTTTTAATAATTATTGATTTATAATTATTAAAAGCAGAATAAAAAGGGTCTATATGAGTAAAAAAGAACAAGCCAAAGAGATAAAACATAAAGATGGTGACAGAGTAGCCGTCTGGACTAAAAAAGAGACAGTCGCATATGAAGATGAGCTTCATCGACTACAGATAGAACTCTTAAAAATGCAAAACTATGTTAAAGAGAGTGGTAAGAAAGTTCTTATGATTTTTGAGGGTCGTGATGCTGCAGGAAAAGGTGGTACTATCAAACGTATTACAGAACATCTTAATCCTCGTGGTGCTCGAGTTATTGCACTTGATAAGCCGAGTGATGTAGAGCGTTCTCAGTGGTATTTCCAGCGTTATGTACAGCATCTTCCATCAGCAGGTGAGATAGTCCTTTTTGATAGAAGTTGGTACAATCGTGGTGGTGTTGAGCCTGTCATGGGATTTTGTTCACAAGAGGAGCATAAAGAGTTTTTACATGAAGTTCCTGAGTTTGAAAAGATGCTCATTAACTCTGATATTACCATCTTTAAGTTCTATTTTTCAGTAAGTAAAGAGGAGCAAAAGCGTCGTTTTGATAAACGCCGTACAGATCCACTTAAACAGTATAAACTCTCGCCTGTAGATGAGAAGTCACAAGATTTATGGGATAAATACACCATAGCAAAATACTCTATGCTTTTAGCTTCGCATACAGATCATGCACCTTGGACTATAATTCGTTCTGACAACAAGAAAAAAGCTAGAATTAATACTATAAAACATATACTTAACCACATCGATTATACAGATAAGATAGGTGCAAAAAAATTGAAAGCTGATGATAAAATCCGTATCTTTGCTAATGATGAGATTAAAATAATGGAGTCAGAGATGACTCTCAAAAAAACTAAATAGGAGTAAATATGAAATCGTTAATACTAGTTACATTAGTGTTACTAAGCACTATGACAGCGTTTAGTGGCTGTGAAAAACCAGACTATCAAGATCCTCGTTATAGAAGTTCACACTCAAAATAACTTCTAGTTAATATTATTTTGTTATAATCTACCTTTAAAATTAAAGGTAGTTTATGCTAAAAACAGTTGGAAAATTTATATTTATGCTCGAACTTGGGTTTAAATATATTGGTATATTTAAAAAAACATTCTTTCATCCTTTTATCACGCTCAAACCTGCGTATGAAACACTCTCAAAGAACAGACAAGACTACTCAAATAAAGTATTAGATTATTTAAACATCGAAGTAAAAGTGATTGGCGATTTACCACAGAGAGATAAAATTCTTTATGCTATTAACCATAGATCACTCTTAGATATTATTATCATGGAAAGAGTTTTTTCAAACTCTAATAAAAATGGTGCTTGGATTGCAAAACAAGAACTTTTTGATAATGGACTTTATGGAAAGTTTTTTGAGTATAGTGGTTGTATTAGTGTTGATTTGGAAAATAAACGTGGCCTATTAACATTTTTTAAGAGTATCAAAAAGACTCTCGCAAAAGTAGACAACATGAACATCTATATGTTTCCTGAGGGTGAACGCTACAACGGCGAAAACATCACAAAATTTCAAAGTGGCGCAAGTAAGATAGCCAAAGCAAATAAGCTTGACATCGTTCCTGTATATATAAAAGGACATAACGAAGAGCTCTTTAAACATGCACCCTATAAAGAGAAAAGAGTTGTAGAAGTTCATATTGGCGATATTGTATCTTCTGCAACTTTAGAAGAAGAGTACACAGAGTTTTACAAAAAAGCACAGGCATATAACGCATGAGTAAAATGAACTTAGGTGTAAACATAGACCATGTAGCTGTACTTCGTGAAGCTAGACAAGTAAATGACCCAGATATTCTTCAAGCTCTCTATGTAGCTTGTGAGAGTGGTGCTGATCAGATAACTATCCACCTACGTGAAGATAGACGCCATATTCAAGATGTAGATGTAAAGAATATTATGGCTTTTAGTAAACTCCCTGTTAACTTAGAGTGTGCCATAGATAAAAAAATCTTAGAGATTGTCTCTAAGATAAAACCACACCGTGCGACACTTGTCCCTGAAAAACGAGAAGAGGTTACAACTGAGGGTGGACTTGATATTTTTAGTTATGAAGATGAGACTAGATATGCCATAGAGTTACTTCATGACAGCATTATCCCTGTTTCTCTTTTTGTAGATCCAAGTATAGCGGCTATGGAGCGCTCAAAAGAGTTAGGTGCTGAGATGGTAGAGTTACACACTGGTCTCTTTGCAAACCTTTTTGCAATGCTCCACTCAAACCTTCCTCACTCAAACCACTCTGTTAAAGAGATAGAGTTTCCTCGCTATGAGCTTAGTAGTAGACTTGAAAAAGCACTTGAAGATATAAAATATGCTGCTACACATGCAAATAAACTAGGTCTTGAAGTAGCAGCAGGTCATGGACTCAACTACCATAATGTACATGAGATGATGAAGATAGAGGAGATAATTGAGCTCAACATCGGTCAAAGTATCATCGCACGTAGTGTATTTACTGGGCTTAGTGAAGCTGTTAAAGAGATGAAGAAACTTACAACTCGATGAAAATATTAGCTATTTCGGTTGGAGATTTAAATGGTGTAGGTATTGAGATAGCACTCAAGTCTCATGAAGCTGTAAAAAAACTCTGCAGCCCACTCTACTGTATAAACAGAGAACTATTAGTACAAGCTGCAAAACTTTTAAATACCTCTATTCCCGATGATTTTACTCTCCAAGAAGTTACTGGTTCATTTACCATAGAAGCAGGTGTAGTAGCTGCAGATAGTGGAAGATACTCTTATGACTCTTTTATGGCAGGTATAAAACTCTGTGAAGAGAAAAAAGCTGATGGAGTAGTCACTATGCCTATTCACAAAGAGGCTTGGATGTTAGCAGGCTTAGAGTACAAAGGTCATACAGACCTCCTTCGTCAACACTTCAATGCTGAAGCTATTATGATGCTAGGGTGTGAGAAAATGTATGTAGCACTCGTTACTGAGCATATCCCTCTTCGTGAAGTAACTAAGGTTATCAAGTATAAAATGCTTAAACCTTTTTTACGAGACTTCTCAAACGCTATCCCAAAAGAGCCAGTAGCTGTTTTAGGAATAAACCCTCATGCAGGGGACAATGGCGTTTTAGGGAATGAGGATATGCGTATAAAAAAAGCTATAAAGAGTATGAACAAAGAGTTAGGATGGGAGCAGTTTGTAGGACCGATAGTCCCCGATGTAGCATTTACTCCTCACTTTCGTAAGAACTTTCGTTACTTCGTTGCGATGTATCATGACCAAGGTTTAGCACCACTCAAAGCACTCTACTTTGATGAGAGTGTAAATATCTCACTCAATCTCCCAATCGTACGAACATCCGTAGATCATGGGACAGCCTTTGACATCGCCTACAAGGGCGAAGCTAAAACGCTATCATATATAAACGCTATAAAGAGTGCTATTTCTTTTTAAAGATGAGAAGTGTTTTATCCTCTGTGTCGTAGAGAGAGAAAGTCTGTTTATCTACTAGCTTTAACTTTTTGAGGGTTTGAAACACTTTTATCTTATGAAAGTACTGAATAATTATATCTTGATGTTTTGTAAATGTTCCCTCTTCATTTTTCTCAAAAAGAGTAAACTGTGTATTGAGCTCATCATCTGCAAACTCTGCATCTACAACTAAAAACTCATCTTCACTATCTTTACTCATTGTTCCCTCTGCTACATCAGAAAAACCATAGAGGGTATTTATATCAGCTATTAAAACGCCATCATCATTAAGCTTATCAGCCATAGTGTTTAAAAAGTCTATGAGGGTCGCTTTGTCCATAAAGTTAAGCACATCAAATATACTGACAATAGCATCATATTTTCCAGTAACTTCGCGAGCATCAATACACGCAGCATCAAGTCCTTGAGACTTACACTCATCAACCATCACTTGACTGAGATCTACACCTTTACACACAACGCCATCACTTATCATCCGCTGCATAAAGCCACCACGACCACAGCCAACATCTAAAAGTGTTTTAACATTTTTCTCATCAAGTTCACTTCGGTATAAATCATAAAGAGCTTCTGTAGCTTCTTCAATTCCAAGAAGATGTTCTGCTTTTGCATAGAGGTCTAAGTTTGTCATTACTTCGTGTTTTGCTCCGCTTTTATAACAGCATCTATCTTCTCATAGATATCTAAAACTTCATCTTTTTTAGCGATATAAGAGTTCTTGTTTGCTATAAGGTATGTTGAACTTGTCATTATATCCTCAACAACTTCTAAACCATTTTGCTTCATAGTAGTTCCCGTTTCAACAACATCTACTATCATATCAGCTAGACCGATAAGAGGTGCTAGCTCAACAGAACCATTGAGTTTGATGATCTCTACACTCACAGCACGCTCTTCAAAGTAACGTTTAGTGATGTTTACCATCTTAGAAGCGACTTTTAGTTCTGGTTTTGTAAGGTCAAGTTTTTCCCCTACTTTCATACCGATAGAGACTTTACAAACACCACGGTGTAAATCTAAAAGACGAACAACATCTAAGCCCTGCTCCTCTAAAGTATCTAAACCAACAACACCGATATCTGCTGCTTGATGGTAGACATATGTTGCAACATCTTGGTTACGAACAAGTAAAAAACGAAAATTAGGAGTCTCTAATATTAATTTTCTATCATCAAACTTAAAACCATCTCCGAAGATTGTTTCAAATATCTCTAGTGTCTCTTTAGCGATACGACCTTTTGGAAGTGCAACTGTTAGCATTTTAGCCCTTTTCTTTCTTAAATAATTTTCGCATTTTACCTAAACTTTACTCAAAGTTTAATTATAAGCTTTTTCATACTCTCAAAGAGGAGTAGTTTATCAACTTTAGCCTCTTTAAAAAGTCTCTTTAATTGACTAGCATCACCACCCGTTAAAATGATAGGTAGCCCATACGAGAGGACTTCACTATAGAGTAGTTTTAAAAAACCATAGCTTATAGCATTTTGAGAATCTTTTGGTAATTTTTCAACATTTAACTCTAAATTAAAAGGATACTCTAAAGCGGGCGATATACTCTTATATGTCTTATGCATAGCGTTTATACCAGGGTAGATAAATCCACCCTCAAAAACACCATTTCGCACGACATCTACAGTTATTGCACTTCCCCCATCAACTATAACAGCGTTTTGAGTAGA
Organism: Sulfurimonas sp.; assembly: GCA_027063505.1. Taxonomy (GTDB): domain Bacteria; phylum Campylobacterota; class Campylobacteria; order Campylobacterales; family Sulfurimonadaceae; genus Sulfurimonas. The sequence goes on along the minus strand of JAMORO010000038.1, from coordinate 3,145 downwards.
TTCTACTGCTACTATTCTATCTATTCCCATTGTCTCATAGTAGATACTTTTATCTATAACAGCTGAAAGATCTATCCAGTTTTTTAAGTTTTGGAGCTTTTGAGTCACTCTACTATTTACAGAGATAAAATAGACTTGTTTGGTTATTGTTGCTGGATCAAAAGAGTCTGCTGACTCTTTATAGTCTCTACTCCCATCCAAAAAATGGTAAGAGGTATTTCCTACATCACAGAGTAACATTAGTAAACTCTCCATCCTGTTTCTTTAAATGCCAACTTCGCTTTTGAGCAGAGAGGTGCATCTATGAAAATCACTTTATGTTTAAAGTTATGATCACAATAGAGTGTTAGTTTGCCATAAATCTCTTGCATTTTATGCACATCTTTCATCAAAATTCTACTCTTTTGACTTATAGCGAAGATTGCAGAGAAATAGCCTTGAATATCTGTGGCTTTATATATCCGAATCTTGTTACGAATACCTAACTCTTTAGGAGAGACCTCTTGCATCTTTTTATATATTTTTCCCTTAGTACGGAGGGAGTCAACTACCATTTGCATATCGATATTTTTGCCTTTAGTAAATATTTTTTATATTTTGAAAGTATACAGGAAGATTAATGAAAATTCACTATAGCCAGAGAAAAGGGCTATAGTATTTTAGTTATGTTTGTTATTATTTAGTCAAAGTAGTAACGAAGGATTACAGCAGAGTCAGTTGAAACTACAGTTGTATCACCAAAGTTCATATTAAAACTCACTTCAGCACCAAGTGTAAACTGAGGGTCAAAAGCATACTCAACACCAGCAACAGGACCAAGGTTAAAAGAGGAACCATTTGCTGGATCATCACTTGTAAAACCTAAAAATCCACCATAGTACATACTCATTGCAGGAGAAATCTCTTTTATCATATGTGCTGCAGTTCCAAGGTTAAAAGTTGTGTTTGAAATTGTCGTATTTCCTACATCTACACTTCTATAAGTCATACCAAAATATGGCTCTAATCGTAAATTCTCTTGAATCATAATATCACCACGAATTGTCGCTGTATCTCCAGTAACACTTACACCAACACCTCTGTTTCCAGCTACTGCCGAAGTTGTAAACAGTGCAACTGCACCAATACTCACAAGAGCTGTCTTCATTATTTTTATCATTATAGTTCCTTAAAATTTATACTGCATTATAGTAGTTTTTCACTTACAAGATGATTATTTTATCTATAATTGAAACTTTAAAAAGAGCTTTTATCATAAGAGTATTTTAAGAGAAAACAGACTCTTATGTTGCTATTTGCAGCTAATGTAGTAAAAACAAGGAAAAATAATATAACAATAAGTAATTTAATAATATGATTATACCCGTTATCTAAAAATTCTAAAATGTGATTTATTTGTGATATAAGAAATACAAATATATGTTATAATTCTGCCGAATTTATTACCCAAGGAGAGATTAATGATTAAAATATTTACCCTACTCTTTTTAGTAATAAATCTTAATGCCCAAAGTGAGAAACTTACTTTGAGTGAAGCATTAAGTATATTAAAAAGAGATAACCTAGAGATAAAAGCCGCTGCTTTAGATGTAAAAGTAGCACATGAAGAGAGAAATAGCGTAGACGGAAAAAACTGGGGTAAACTAGACTTTACTCAAGATATAGCTCGTTCAAATGATGCAGGAAATGTGTTTGGATTTACACTAGCTTCAAGAGAAGCAAGCTTTGGAAACTTTGGTTTTTCAGAATTTGATGGAACAAACCCAGATATTTTAAATGTGCAACCAAAAGATTTAAACTATCCAGAAGATAGAAACTTCTTTCAGAGTAAGCTTCGTTATGAAGTACCACTTTTTACAGGTTTTGCACTCAGTTCTTACTCTGAGATAATGAGTAAAGTTGAGAAGATTAAAACTTTAGAAAAAGAGGAAGTAGTCAGTACAAAAGTGTATGAGTTAAAAAAATCATACTACGATATGGCACTCCTTAATGACTCTATTAGTAATCTAACTACTATTCTTACAAATATCGAAATTCTTGAAGATATGACTCAGAATATGATTGATGTTGGTTATGCAAAAAAAGTTGATTTATTAGAGGTAAAAGCTAAAAAAGGGAATGTAGAGCGTCTTTTAGGACAGATGAGCTCAAATAAAGAGCTTCTCTACCACTACATCAGCTTTCTACTTAACACTCAAGTAAAAGAGATAGAAGTACCAAGTTCAGATGTTTCACTCTCAAATAAAAGTGATAACGAGATACTCAGTCAAAACTTAGATATCAAAAAAGCTACAACGGGTTTAGAAGTTCGTAGAAGTATGGTTGATGCACAAGAAGCACGTTGGTATCCAACAGTTGGTGCTTTTGCAGAAGTCGCAACCGCTGATGATAGTTTTTTAGGTGATGCAAGTGATCACTTAGCTTATACAGTAGGTGCAAGACTTACTTGGAATATCTTTAATGGTGGAAGTGATAGTAGTGAGATAGAGAAATCTAAACTACAACACCTTAAAATGGAGTCTCAACTCGCTTTAGCTAAAGAGGGAATCGCCCTTAAACTCGCTAAAATAAGAACAGAGATTAAGAGTGCTGATGATGAAATAGCTTCTCTTGAAAAAGAGCTACAGCTTGCAGATGCAATCTATAAAAATTATGAGGGCAGATACAAAGAGAAACTCTCATCTATGAGTGATGTAATTATCAAACAATCTGCACAGATTCAAAAGATACTACAACTACAGATTGCAAAGAACAAACGTAATGAGAAAATATTCGCTTTAGAAAAACTAGCAAATGGAGATATAAACTAATGAAAAAAATACTACTACTTTTAACACTAGCAGCCTCACTAATGGCGGAGACTCTTACACTTTCAGGAAGTGTAATATCAGATAATCAGAAGATGATTACAAGTCGATTTATGGGCTTTGTTACAAATGTTAATGTAAGTGAAGGGGAAAAAGTAAAAAAGAACCAAATTCTTTATACTATTGACTCACGTGAGATAGACTCTGCAAAACGCCAAGCAGAGCTTAGCCTTCAGATGTATCAGAACCAGTACACAAATGTAAAGTTAAACTTAGATAGATACAAAAGACTTCTTAAAAAAGATATGGTTTCAAAGTATGAAGTAGAAAATATGGAG